>PFFX01000049.1:0-38484 GCA_002783385.1 Rhodobacterales bacterium CG15_BIG_FIL_POST_REV_8_21_14_020_59_13
GTCGCTGATGCTGTTTGGCGGGGCGGTTTACTGCTTCTGGCAATTGCTGCAGACGGACAATGCCCGTGACGCCATTCTATGGGCGACCGGTGTCTGGTGGGGGTTTCTGGCCGTCGGTCTGATCAAGATCTGGTTCTGGATGCGGATGAACCATCTGGCTGTGCTGCGCGAGATCAAGCGCGTTGAGCTGCATCTGGTTCGGGGTGCGGTCTGAGCCGCACCCCGAAGATCCGGATCAGGCTGCGGCCAGACGTCTCAGGACGTAGTGGAGAATGCCCCCGCTGCGGTAGTATTCCAGCTCGTTCTCGGTATCGATCCGGGCCCGCGCCTTCACGGTTTCGGTGCGGCCATCCGGGAAGGTGATCGTCACGTCCAGCACTTCACCTGGTTTCAGGGTTTCAATGCCCGCGACCGAGACCTGTTCATCGCCGGTCATGCCAAGGGCTTCCCAGCCGGTACTCTCGAATTGTAGCGGCAGGACGCCCATACCGATCAAATTGGAGCGGTGAATGCGCTCGAAACTCTGGGCGATCACAGCCTGAACACCGAGGAGGCTTGTGCCTTTGGCGGCCCAGTCCCGTGAGGATCCGGTGCCGTACTCCTTGCCGCCGATGATCACCAGAGGCGTATTGTCAGCCAGGTAGTCCATGGCGGCGTGATAGATGTCGGCCTTCTCTCCCCCCGGCCATTTCTTGGTATAGCCGCCTTCAAGGCCGTCAAACATCCGGTTCTTGATGCGGATATTGGCGAAGGTGCCGCGCATCATGACCTGATGATTGCCCCGGCGTGAGCCATAGGAGTTGAAATCGCGCGGGGCGATCTGATGCTCCTGCAGATAGGTCCCGGCAGGGCTGTCGGCCTTGATCGCACCGGCCGGAGAAATGTGGTCGGTGGTGATGGAATCACCAAACAGGCCGAGAATGCGCGCATTCGAGATACTCTTGGGTGTTGCCGCATCCATCGACATGCCCTCGAAATAGGGCGGGTTCTGGATGTAGGTCGAGCCCATCTCCCAGTCATAGGTCTGGCCGCCAGTGACTTTGATATTGGCCCAGATATCGTCTCCCTTGAAGACGTCGCCATAGCGCGAGGAAAACATCTCCGGCGTCACGGCGGTTCTTACAGCTTCGCTGATTTCCGCCGTAGTTGGCCAGATTTCCTTGAGGAAGACCGGCTCGTTTTCCTCATCATAGCCGATAGGATCATTCAAAAGGTCGACATTCATGGAGCCGGCAATGGCATAGGCAACCACGAGGGGCGGCGACGCCAGATAGTTGGCGCGGACATCCGGGCTGATCCGTCCCTCAAAATTTCGGTTGCCTGACAGAACAGACGTCGCCACCAGATCGGCGTCCTTGATGGCTTTCGAGATCGGCTCCGACAGAGGGCCGGAATTGCCGATACAGGTGGTGCAGCCATAACCGACCAACTGAAACCCCAGCGCATCCAGATCATCCTGCAGGCCAGCCTTGGCGAGATAGTCAGTCACCACTTGAGAGCCCGGCGCCAGTGAGGTCTTCACCCAGGGTTTCACTTTGAGACCGCGTTTGATGGCATTGCGGGCCAGAAGGCCTGCACCAAGCATGACGGACGGGTTGGATGTATTGGTACAGGATGTGATCGCCGCAATCACGACATCGCCATGGCCGATGGAGTATTCGGTGCCCTCGACCTTGGCGCGTTTGTGGCCCTCTGACAGCTTGTCGAATTCATCGTGCAGGACTTGGGCAAAGGCATCGGCCGCGCCATCCAGCGCTACCCGGTCTTGCGGACGCTTCGGTCCAGCGAGGGACGGCACAACTTCGGACAGATCCAGTTCCAGCGTATCGGTAAAGACGGGATCAATTTCGTATTCCGGCCGGAATAGCCCTTGTGCCTTGCAATAGGCTTCCACGAGTTTGACACGTTCCGGATCGCGGCCGGTATCGGACAGATAGGCCAGGGTTTCATTGTCGACCGGGAAGAAGCCGCATGTGGCTCCATATTCCGGGGCCATGTTTGCAATCGTGGCTTCATCGGCCAGCGAAAGATGGTCCAGGCCGTCGCCATAGAATTCAACGAATTTGCCGACCACACCGCGTTCGCGCAGCATTTCTACTACCATCAGAACGAGGTCGGTTGCCGTGGCGCCCTCCGGCAGTTTGCCGGTCAGTCTGAAACCGATGACTTCCGGGATGAGCATGGAAACAGGCTGGCCGAGCATGGCGGCTTCCGCCTCGATGCCGCCAACGCCCCAGCCCAGAACCGACAGGCCGTTGATCATTGTGGTATGACTATCGGTGCCGACCAGCGTATCCGGATAGGCGATGGTTTCGCCCCCGTCTTCCCGGGTCCAGACCGTCTGGGCGAGATATTCAAGATTGACCTGGTGGCAGATACCGGTGCCCGGCGGAACGACGCGGAAATTGTCAAACGCGCTGGCGCCCCATTTCAGGAATTTGTAGCGTTCGCCATTGCGTTCGTATTCGCGCTCGACATTGCGTTTGAAAGCATCTTCAGAACCGAAGACATCCACCATGACCGAGTGGTCGATGACCAGATCGACGGGCACCAGAGGGTTTATCTTCTCCGGATCACCGCCCAGCTGTTTTACGGCATCCCGCATGGCGGCAAGATCGACGACGGCAGGAACGCCGGTGAAATCCTGCATCAACACACGGGCCGGACGATAGGCGATTTCAGTCGTGGATTTTCGCTCCTTCACCCAATTGGCCATCGCCTCGATATCGGATTTTGATACCGTGGTGCCGTCTTCATTGCGCAACAGGTTTTCCAGCAGGACCTTGAGCGAGGCTGGCAGCTTCGATATCCCCTCCAGCCCGTTGCGCTCGGCTTCCTTGAGATCGAAATACACATAGGTTTTTCCATCTACATCGAGGTTGCGGCGGCATTTGAAGCTGTCCAGTGAAGCCATGGGGAGCATCCTTATCGGTTGGAACGCGAACGAATATCGCAAACGGGGTCTTTATGTTTCCGGGGTTTTAGACCCCGCCGCGCCCGGCTGCAATGCGGTCTGTTAGCCAATCTGTCTTGACCCCGGGGTCAGGCCGGGTGAAATCGCAGACGATGACACTGCCGGATTATGACCCCTTGCCGCTGACAGTCAGCGATCTGTCGCTGGAACGTGGCGGTATTCCGTTGATATCCGGACTGTCGTTGCGCGTCGAGCCGGGCGAGGCGCTGGTGCTTCTCGGCCGGAATGGTGTGGGCAAGACGACATTGTTGCGGGCGCTTTCCGGGGTTTTGCGGCCGGTGTCCGGCGATATCCGTTACGGCGACACGCCCGCCATCAAGTCTGCCCCGGCCATTTGCGCATTTCTGGGGCATGACAATGCCTTGAAGCCGGATGAGAGCCCGCGCCAGTCATTGGCCTTCTGGGCCGCGCTTTCGGGAAGGAGCGCAGATATCCCGGGTGCGATGGCCTCTATGGGGCTGAAAGCGCTGGCTGACCGGCCCTCGCGGCGGCTGTCGCAAGGCCAGAAACGGCGCGCAGCACTGGCGCGCATTCTGGTCCAGAACCGGCCGGTCTGGCTGCTGGATGAACCGGCAGCGCCGCTGGATGGCGAGGGACGGGAAAAACTGTCCGCCACTGTCACCGCCCATCGTGTCCGCGGCGGGCTGGTGATCGCCGCCACGCATCAGGCGCTGGACTGGCCGGATGCTCGCGTTCAGGAGCTGACGCGATGAGGGCGGGCGCGATTTTCCTGCGTGAAGCGCGGCTGGCTTTTGCCGGCGGGGGCGGGCCCGCGGCTCCGGCAGCCTTTTTTATCGCCAGCCTGACATTGGTGCCGCTGGCCATTGGCCAGTCACCGGCCACATTGCAGGCAGCAGGTCCGGGCGTTATCTGTTTCGCTGCGCTTCTGGCTGTGCTGCAGGGAGCAGAACGGCTTTTTGGTGAAGACGTGGTGGATGGCACGCTTGAGGCTTACGGACTATCCGGGCTGCCGCTTTCTGTGGTGGCCATCGCCAAAGTGCTGGGGTCCGTATTGGCAACGCTATGGCCACTGCCGCTGGTAGGGCTGGGTGGCGGCATTGCTTTCGGATTACCGGTAGAAGCCGCCGGGATGCTGGCCTTGGCGCTGGCTGCGGCGATTCCCGGTCTTGCCTTTCTGGTGGCGATTGCAGCGGCCTTGTCAGCAGGCGCGAGGCGGGGCGGGCTGGTCATTGCGCTGATTGCGGCGCCCTTGGCCATTCCGCTGATGGTCTTCACCGCCAGTGCTGGCCGTGCTGCGGATATCGGAAATGCGGCTGCCAGCGCCAATCTGCTGCTGACCTGTGCTGTCAGCCTGTTTCTGACAGCATTATCACCCTTTGCCATATCGGCGGCGCTCAAGGCGCGTCTGGAATAGCGGAGCGCTCTGTGCTTCTATTGGTGTCATGAAAATTCTTATGATCAGTGCGGCCCTGATGGCGGCGGCGTCCACCGCTTTCGCCCAGACTGAACCGCTTCTGGAAACCGTGGCCAGCGCGGAGGTCATCGAGAACCGGTTTCCAGGCATCTATACGGTATCGATAGAGATGGATCACAGCCTTGCCGATTACCCGGCTCTCATGAATGCGCTCCGCGTTTCAGAACTGGACCGGATGGCGGCGTTTGCGGCTCTGGCCCTGGAGGATCACCGGAGCCTTACAGAAGACGCCCCAGACTGGAGCTGGAATGCGTATTTCAGTAACACCGGAATCTCGGTGACTTTTGCCAATGCGGAGATTGTGAGTCTGAACCGGTCGACGTCCTATTATACGGGGGGTGCCCATCCCAATCAGAGCCTTGATCCTGTCGTAACCCGAGCGGACCGGCTGGCCCCGGTTGGCCTGGAGGATTTGCTTGAGGATACGGCGAGGGACTCGCCCGGCCTGACGGCGCTCTTTTATGCCGTCTATCGCGAATTGATGGCCATGAAGCGTGTCCGGCTTGGGGCTGATTTTGATGAAACGATGGAGCGCGAAACTTGGCTGGCCCCACTGGCTGCGGAGCTGGGGGCCTTTCCCGGTTTTACCCTGATACCCAATGCGTCAGGTGACACAGCGGGCGGGTTGATGTTCCATTTCGAACCCTATGCGGCCGGGTCCTATGCCGAGGGCGTATATAATGTTCCTGTGCCGCTTTCTGTCTTTGAGGAATACCTCGCCGAAGAGTGGGCGGATGTTTTTGAGGGTGCGTCACCACACGACGTGTTGACGCAAGCCGGTGATGCGCTTGAGCCGGTTATCCCGGCAAGCGGAGAATAAGTGCGGCCATCTGGCGCTTGCCCGCCGGATCAGGGCAGGCTAACGGGTGCAAACATCATGTTCAGCTATCTCGCCAATCCCCAGCGTTTTGAAAAATTTTCCCGCATCGCGATTCCGGTGTGTGGCTGGCTGGCTCTGGCGCTGATTGCGGCCGGTCTGTGGTATGGCCTGTTTTCCTCTCCCGTTGACCGGTTCCAGGGAGATACAATCCGCATCATGTATGTGCATGTGCCATCAGCCTGGTTGGCGCTTGCGCTTTATTTTGCCATGGGCGGGGCGAGTTTCGTTTACTTCATCTGGCGTCATAATCTGGCAGATACCGCAGCGGCCTCGATTGCGCCCATCGGTGCGGTTTTTGCAGGCCTTTGCCTGATAACCGGGGCGATCTGGGGCAGGCCGACCTGGGGCGCGTGGTGGGTGTGGGATGCCCGCCTGACCTCCATGCTGATCCAGTTCCTGCTGTTTCTTGGCTATATCGCGCTTCGCGCCGCCATCGAGGATGAACGCCTTGCGGCGCGGTCTGCGGCGATTCTGGCCATGGTCGGGCTGGTCAATCTGCCCATTGTCCGGTTCTCCGTGGAGTGGTGGGATGGCATATTGCATCAGGGCGCGACGGTGTTCCGGGCCGATGGTCCGCAAATTCACGGCAGTCAGCTCCTGCCATTGGCATTGATGGCGGCCGGCTTCACCCTGATGGCGGGATGGATGGTGCTTTACCGCATGCGCAGCGCGATCATGGCCCGCAAGGCTGCCAATCTGCAGCGGCTCAGGGAGGCGCGCGCATGAGCGGTGTCATCGAACCCGGCGCCTATATGGAATTTGTCTGGATTTCCTATGCGCTGACGGCGCTGGGTGTGGGCGGATTGCTATTCTTCATTCTGCAGGAACGGTCTTCTGCCAAACGGCATCTGAAACGTGAAGAAGACGAGGCCGGGGAATGAACTGGCTCCGGCTTGTGCCCGTCATTGTTTTGTTCGGACTGGCCGGCGTTCTGGCTCTGACGCTTTTAACCCGGAGTGACAGCGGCCAGACAGACCGTCTGATCGGAGAGAGGGTGCCGGATTTTGAACTGGACGCGCTGGACGGCCATCCCGGTTTTACGCCGTCCGGCCTGACAGGTCAGCCCTATCTTCTGAATGTCTGGGGATCCTGGTGCCCGCCGTGTGAGGTCGAGCATCCGGTTCTTGTCGATCTGGCGCAGGCGGGCGTGCCGATTTATGGTATTGCGTGGCGTGATAGCGATGATAATGCCAACGCCTTTCTGGCCCGAATGGGGAATCCGTTTTCCGGTATCGTCCTCGACCCCTTTGGCGCGGCAGTGATCGAGCTGGGGGTGACGGGTGCGCCGGAGACCTTCGTGGTCGGCGCAGATGGCGTGATCCGGGCGCGATGGGCCGGGCCATTGACCGATGATGTCGTGCGACGGGCCATTCTGCCCGCGTTTGAGGATGGCCGCTAGGCGTCCTTGTCCTTCTTTTTCTTTTTGGCCTGTTTTTTGGCCTTTTTCTTGGCTTTCTTTTTGGCCTTTTTCTCGGCGTCTTTCAGCTTTTTCAGCTCGGCCTTGGCTTTAGCCTCATCCTCCTCGATCGTCATCGCAATGCGGCGCAGCGTGACGAGGAAGCTGGCGCGCTTGTTCTTGGGCAGAGAAGACAGAATGGCATCATCAGCCAGACGCGCCCCGGTCAGGGCGCGATCGTAAATGCCTTGGCCGTCATCGGTCAGGAAAATGGCATTGGCCCGCGCATCGCCAGCGACCGCTTCGCGCCGGATCAATCCCTTGATGGCCATGCGGGCGACCAGCTCGGCCAGCGTCGAGCGGTCAATGCCGGTTTCTCTCACCAGATCGGTCTGCGTAAGGCCCTCTCTCGCGGCCGTCGATGCCAGAACGGCGAATTGACGCTGGGTGAGCTTGTCCCCGGATGACAGATTCTTGGCAAAGCGCTCGGCAGCGAATTGCTGGGCGCGATGCAGGAGATGACCGGGTGATTCCGACAAATTGAATGTCTTGTCGCCGCCCATGATCACTCTCCTCCGGCTCACGGATTTGAACAGCTTATCGCAAGAGTGTCACGGATCAATGACAATGATCCGGATACGGAAATTCCTGTCCTCAGGCGGGTTCCGCGGGAGCGGCAGTTTCCTCATCATCTTCGTCATCGGGCTGATGCCTGAGTGCGATCGGAATATTCGCCAGTGCAAAGATGAAGGTCAGCGCCATGATGCCCAGCTTGCCATTCGCCCAGACGCTTTCGCTCCAGGCCAGGCCGGGGAACCAGCGGGCACTCTCGACGACGACCGAATCATTGATGTGCCGCCACAGGAATTCATTAATGAGAGCGAGGATCTGGAAAAACAGCGCCCAGCGGACGGCCAGAATCCACCAGATCCGATCGGGCAGGGTGAATATGGAGCCGAAAAGGGCTTTCCAGACATTATAGCCGAAGGCGAAACTGCCAAGGATGGCGAAAGAGTAGAGCAGATTGATAATGGTCGGCTTGATCTAAGCGAAAATCGGATCCTGCAGCCAGATGGTCAGCCCGCCGAACGATAAAACGATGACCGCCGAAACCACCAGCATGGGCGGGAAGCGCTTTTGCACGATGGCGGCATATCCCAGCGCCAGGGCAATACCGGCCATGAAAACACCGGTGGCCCAGTAAATGGCTTGATCACCGGCAAAATTACGGCCGATATTATAGACCAGTATGAAGGCGATGACGGGACCGACATCGGTCAGCAATTGTGCGCCCTGTCCTGCGGTTTTACGTGCCTGGCTCATGCTTGATGTCTCCGTTTACCTCAACCAACCTGAAGCAATACGAGGCCTGCGGCCAGAAGGATTGCCAGAAGCGTGCGTTTTAATCCAAACGGTTCTTTCAGAATAAGGGCAGCGAGTATCGCGCCAAATACCACCGAGGTCTCGCGCAGGGCGGCCATCGGCCCAATCGCTGCAATGGAAAAGGCAAACAAGGCAAAACCGTAAGATGTTGCCCCCAGAACGGCAGCAGGTGCAGCGCTGCGAAACTGCTGCCGGGCCAGATCCGGCCAGCGCCGTCCGCGCCGGACAAGCGCCATGGCAAGAATTGGCAAGGCGGTCATTAAGGAAAACCACGCCAGATAGGACAGAGGACTGCCTGCCGCCCGCACACCGGAGGCATCATTGACTGAGTAGAGTGCGGTCATCAGCGCGGCGAGGGTGGCAAATGCCAGTGCAATGACTTTCGGCACCTTGGTTCGATCCGGCCAGGCAAAGCCGATGAGTGTTGCGGAGGCCAGCGCCAGCCCGCCGATCTGCAGCATGGACAGGGCTTCACCCAGAATGAGGAAAGCAAAGAAAGCCGCCAAAGCCGGGGCGGCACCGCGCATGACAGGATAGACCAGATTCATGTCGCCGCGATCAAAGGCGGAGATCATCGACATCTGGAAGACGAAATGAAGGCCCATACCCATGATCAGAAAGGGCCATGCCTCCGCGGGCGGGGGTGGCAGGAGGAAGAGAAGCGGTACAAAGAGCACCGCACTCGTCGACATCATCACCGAACGGAAGACCAGCTTGTCGGTTGAGGATTTGGTCAGCATGCCCATCACCGCATGGGTCATGGCTGAGCCAAGCATGGCCGCCGGGCCGATGAGTTCAGGTGTCACGCCTCGTCAAGCCCCGCAAGCGCACGGGCAAAGGCGCGGGCGTTAAACCTTTGGAGATCGTCGATATCCTCGCCAATCCCGATAGCGTGAATGGGCAGGGCGAATTTTTCGGCGACCTGAAGCAGAGCGCCGCCTTTTGCGGTACCATCCAGTTTGGTCATGATCAGACCGGTAACATGGGCAGCTTCCAGAAACGCTTCAGCCTGCGACAGGGCATTGGAGCCGACCGTTCCGTCCAGAACCAGTATGACCTTATGGGGTGCGGTGTCGTCCATCTTGCCCAGAACGCGGACGATTTTACGTAATTCATCCATCAATTCGGTGCGGTTCTGGAGACGGCCGGCGGTGTCGATCAACACGGCATCCAGGTTTTCACGTTTGGCGCGCTGTACCGCGTCGAAGGCGAGACCTGCGGCATCAGCGCCGAGATCGCGGCGCTCGACGGGCGCGCCCGCCCGCTCACCCCAGACGGCGATCTGCTCGACCGCAGCGGCGCGGAATGTGTCCCCGGCAACGAGCAGGGGTGACCGGCCCTCACGGACCATGCGCGCAGCAATCTTGCCCAAAGTGGTGGTCTTGCCGGACCCGTTGACGCCGACAAACAGGACGACTTCCGGTATTGTCCCGGTCCCGATGTCCAGCGGTGTTTCAAGCGGCAGAAGGGTTTCGGCAATGGTTTCGGCGAGAACGGTTTTCACCTCCTCGTCCGTGACTTCCTTGTCGAAGCGGTCCTTTGCGAGGCGCTTCGTCACACGCAGGGCGATCGGTGCCCCCAGATCGGCGGCAATCAGGGCGTCTTCAAGCGCTTCAAGGGTTTGGCTATCGAGTTTTTTCTTGGTGAAAACGGCGGTGACGCTTTCCGAGAGTCCGCTGGACGAGCGGCGCAGGCCTGCGGTCAGCCGGGAGAAGAAACCCTTTTTCTTTTCCTGATTTTCGCTTTCGCTCATGCGGGCTCTCCGAGCAACACCTTGCCATCCTGGCCTGTAATCCGGATCGGCAGAATCGCACCGGTGCGGGCGGCTGTTACAGTCATGCGGATGCCCGCAAAGTTTGGCGCGCGGGCAAAGCCCGGCTTTTCGACGAGCCCGTTCTGGACAGACCCGGTCATTGCTTCGAGGTGCGCGCCAAGAACCTCATCAGCCTTTTGCCGCAAACGCGCGGCCCGCGCCTTGATGACACTACGATCAAGCTGCGGCATGCGGGCGGCTGGCGTCCCCGGGCGCGGCGAATACGGGAAGACATGCAGATAAGCGAGGCCGCAGTCATCGACCAGCCGCACCGAGTCTTCAAACATATCTTCGGTTTCAGTCGGGAATCCGGCGATTATGTCTGCGCCGAAGGCAAGGTCCGGCCGGGCGGTTTTCAGGCGCTGACAAAGATCAATGGCATCGGCGCGCAAATGCCGGCGCTTCATCCTTTTGAGGATCATGTCGGCACCCGATTGCAGCGAGAGATGAAGGTGTGGCGCGATGCGTGGTTCGGATGTGATGGCGTCAAACAGGGCATCATCAATCTCTATGGCATCTATGGAGGACAGCCGAAGCTGCGGCAGGTCCGGCACATTCTTCAGAATCGCCTGCACCAGACGGCCCATTTTCGGTGCGCCCGGCAGATCGCTGCCCCAACTGGTAAGATCGACGCCGGTCAGCACGATCTCCTGATGGCCGGTGCCGGTCAGTGCTTTGACCTGTTCAACGACATCGCCGGTGGGAACAGAGCGGCTATCGCCGCGTCCATAGGGGATGATGCAGAAAGTGCAGCGGTGATCACACCCGGTCTGGACCTGCACATAGGCGCGCGCCCGGCCGTCCAGCCCGTCCACCAGATGTCCTGCCACTTCCTTGACCTGCATGATGTCGGAGACGGAGGTTTTCCCGTTACCTCCAAAAAGAATGTTCGGCTGGAAGGTTTCAGCTTTCATCTTGTCGGCATTGCCGATGACGCGGGTGACTTCCGGCATGCGGGCAAATTCGCCGGGATTGATCTGCGCGGCGCAGCCGGTGACGATGATGGGCGCTTCCGGGTGTGTCCGGTGTGCCTTGCGGATGGCCTGGCGTGCAGTGCGCACGGCTTCATTTGTGACGGCACAGGTATTGACGATGATGGCGCCTTCAAGCCCGGCTGCCCGGGCATGGCCGCGCATGACCTCGCTCTCCCAGCTGTTGAGCCGGCAGCCGAAGGTGAGAATTTCATTCCCGCCAGATTCCGCCGGAGCCTCTGGCGGCGAGGTATGGACATCCTGATCAGACATGAGCCTGCCTAAGTGGTGGAAAGGCGTGTCTCGGTCAAGCGGCGGGCATCAGAGCGTGATGCCGCCTTCAAGCTCGACCGGACCTTCCAGCCAGACATGATTATCTTCCCGCCAGTCTATGAAGAGATCGCCGCCATCCATGGCGGCATGACATTGCCGGTCCAGAAGGCCCTTGCGGTGTCCGGCGACAATGGCCGCCGCCGCGCCGGTTCCACAGGCTTTGGTGAGTCCGGCGCCACGCTCCCAGACACGGAGACGGATATGCGTCCGGTTGAGGATCTGCATAAAGCCGGCATTGACCCCTTCAGGAAAGAGCGGATCGTGTTCCGCCATTGATCCAAGCATTTCCACCGGCAGGCCGGACAGCTCCGCAACACCGAAAACGATGTGCGGATTGCCCATCGAGACCGCACCGGGCTGCGACACGCGGATGCCGCCGCTTTCCAGCGCGTAATCCAGCGCAATCGTCTCCATTACCCGGGCGAGCGGAATGTCCTGCCATTTGGTCAGCGCCGGGCCGAGATCGACGCTGATGCGAAAATCACCGGTCCGACGGGCCTGCGTCAGTCCATAGGCGGTATCGAGGAGGGCGGTGTCCGTGCCGGACTGGCGGGTCAGATACCAGCCGGCACAGCGCGCGCCATTGCCGCAAGCACCGACTTCGCCGCCATCCCGGTTCCAGATGCGATAGCGTGCGTCGGCATCTGTGCTGGTTTCGAGCACCAGAAGCTGATCGAAATCATAAGCTTCTGCCAGATCGCACACGCGCTCCGGTGTCACCGCGAAGGTCTGTTTCCGCGCATCGACAAGCAGGAAAGCATTACCCGTTCCGTTCATCTTTAGGGCGCGCATAACAGCTTCCTTACAGGGTTTAACTTGAATCCGTGTCCTCAGGCGCTAGGGATATTGGCAACATTATCCGGGGAGAGACCCACATGCTGCAACGATTTTTGACTGCCACGGCTGCCGGAGCCTTACTGATGGCCTGTTCTTCGGAAACACCTGACACAAACAGCGCCGAAACGGAAACTGATATGCCGGAAGCGTCCGGGACGATGGAGTCTGCGGACATGACCGAAACGCGCAATTTCGTCCAGATTGATCCGGAAAACGATCCGCGGGTCTGGCTCGAAGAGGTCGAGGGCGAGCGGGCGCTGGACTGGGTCGAGGGACAGAACGATCGCACATTTGACCGCCTGCAGGGCGATCCGCGCTATGATGGGCTGTATCATGCAGCGCTCGAAATCTATCAGAGCAATGACCGCATCCCCTACGGCTCCTACCAGAATGGTTATATCTGGAATTTCTGGCAGGATGCGGAAAACACGCACGGGCTGTGGCGCCGGACCAGCCTTGAAAGCTATCTGTCAGAAACGCCCGAATGGGACGTTGTGCTGGATCTCGATGCGCTGGCCGAGGCAGAGGACACGAACTGGGTCTGGCAGGGGTCCAATTGCCTCGCTCCGGATTATAACCGTTGCATCATCACTCTGTCGGATGGTGGCCAGGACGCCTCTGTGCGCCGCGAATTCGATCTGGAAAGCCTCAGCTTTGTCGAGGATGGCTTCATCTCACCCGAAGCCAAAGGAGGAATGAGCTGGGTTGATGAAGACACCGTGCTTTACGGTTTTGCCACGAGCGACGAGAATTCAACGACATCGGGCTATCCATCCGTCATCTATCGCTGGGACCGCGGCACGCCGATGGACTCGGCCACTGAAATCCTTCGCGGCGACCGCGAAGATGTTGGCCTGTTTGCTTTCCGGTCCGAAGACAATGCCGGAAATGTCTACATGATGGCGTCGGAGGCCGACACTTTCTTTGAAACGACCTGGTGGTATCTTCCTGAAGGTGCTGCGCCCGCCGCCCTGCAGATCCCGGCCAAGTCCTCCCTGTCAGGCCTGTACAATAACCAGCTCCTGCTCACTCTGGAAGAGGACTGGACGCGCGAGAATGGCGAAAGCTTCCCGCAAGGCGCGCTCCTGTCCTTCGACATGGGCGAGTTCGCGGCGAATGGTGAAATCGGTGAGGTGGCTACGGTTTTCGTGCCGGAGCCACGGCAATCGATTGGCGGTGTCGGTATCTCGCAAGACACGGTGCTGATCCAGGTTGACGATAATGTCACTGGCCAGCTCTGGCGCTTTGATTTCAACGGCGGTGCATGGTCCTCGTCCAGAATTCAGACACCGGAAAATCTCACTCTCGGGCTTTTTGGCACCAGCGTTCACCATGATCTCGCCTTCCTCAATGCCGAAGGCTTCCTGACTCCGGATTCCATGTATCTCGTGGACATCGAGGCCGGAATGGTCGAGCTGGCCGATTCAACACCGAGCTGGTTTGATGCGGAAGATCTGGTGGTTGAGCAGCTCGAAGCGGAATCCACCGACGGCACGATGATCCCTTATTTCGTGGTCCGTCACCGCGACACGGTCATGGATGGCACCACGCCGACCCTGCTCTATGCCTATGGCGGTTTCCAGGTATCGATCCAGCCGAGCTATTCCGGTGTGCGTGGCCGGCTCTGGCTGGAGCGTGGCGGGGCTTATGTCTCCGCCAATATCCGCGGCGGCGGCGAGTTCGGTCCGGCCTGGCACCAGGCGGGTCTGAAAATGGACCGCCAGCGCATCTATGACGATCTGATTTCGGTCGCAGAAGACCTGATCGAGACCGGTATCACCACACCGCGTCATCTCGGCGTCTATGGCGGATCGAATGGCGGGCTTCTGACCGGTGTCATGTACACACAGCGTCCCGATCTCTGGAATGCCGTCGTCTCGGCCGTGCCACTGCTCGACATGCTGCGCTTCAACCAGTTGCTCGCAGGGGCGTCCTGGATGGGCGAATATGGCGATCCGTCCAATCCGGACGAGGGCAGTTTCCTGCGCTCGATCTCGCCCTATCACAATGTCGATGCGGATGGCGATTATCCGGAAATCTATCTTTACACCTCGACCAAGGATGACCGTGTCCACCCCGGCCATGCCCGCAAGTTCGCGCATCTGCTCGAGGAACTGGGCCATCCCTATCTCTATTATGAAAATACGGAAGGCGGACATTCCTCGGCAGCCAATCTGGCAGAGAGCGCGCGCCGCGACGCCTTGCTCTACACCTTCCTCAGCCAGCAGTTGATGGATGAGGATGGACCCGCAGCAGAGTAATAGCGGATCCCACGATGGAGGAAGCCCCGGAAAAACTCCGGGGCTTTTTTATATCACGTCCTTCAGCAATTCCGCGATCAGCCGGGCTTCGGCTTCGCGCGCCGAGCCCTTGCGCCAGGCGATGCCGATTTCGCGGCCGATAATGGCCGGCGTGAACGGCTTGACCACGAGGCCGAGACCATCAGTGACGCCGCCTTCCACAGCAAGGCGCGGCAATAGCGTCGCCCCGAGGCCGGATTTCACCATCTGGGCCAAAGTGTGCAGGCTGGTAGCCGCAAAGTCTGACCGTGAAGCGGCGGCCGAACAGACCGAGAGCGCATGATCGCGCAGACAATGACCGTCCTCGAGCATGAGCAGTTTTTCACCGCCCAAATCGCTGACAGATAACGTGGTCCTCTTTGACAGGGGGTGATCGGGTGCGGCGGCGAACAGGAATTCATCGGCCCCCACAGCGATCGCATCAATCCCTGCGGCGTCATATGGCAGGGCGATCAGCGCGGCATCGAGATTGCGCGAACGCAGGCCATCCAGCAGGCGGTCGGTCAGATCCTCGCGCAGATAGAGCTGAAGCTTGGGATGGGCTTTTGACAGAACCGGAAGAAGTTTCGGCAACAGGAAGGGCGCGATGGTGGGAATGACGCCAAAGCGGAAAGGCCCATTCAACGGTTCACCCGCTGCGCGGGCCGCCTGCACAAGGTCTTCTGCTTCTGCGAGTGTGGAGCGGGCGCGATCCAGGGCGGCCTCACCCGCCGGTGTGAGCGTTGCGCCACGGGCTCCGCGTTCGACCAGTGTGACGCCGAGGGTTGTCTCCAGCTCCTTTATGGCGGCGGACAGGGTCGGCTGGGTGACATGGCAAATCTCCGCTGCCCGCGAGAAATTCCCCTCATCAGCAAGGGTGACGAGAAAGCGGAGCTGTCGGAGTGTGGGCAGGGGAATCGTCATAGCGATATTGATATAACCTATGTCATACCCAAAAACAATTCATTGGCTTTATGGCCATCAAGCCCTTACCTATCGTCTTGGTGATTGGGCGAATAGCCCGAAAATTTGAAAACAAAAAACGAGGTCAGTACTATGATGGGAATTGGCGAAAAGCTCCCCGCGTTTGAAATCACAGGCGTAAAACCCGGTTTCATGCACCATGAAGAAAACGGCGAAAGCGCTTTTGAACCGGTCAACCAGGACAGTTTTGACGGCAAGTGGAAAGTGCTCTTCTTCTATCCGAAGGATTTCACCTTTGTCTGCCCGACCGAGATCAAGGCCTTTGCCGATCTCAATGACGACTTTTCCGACCGTGATGCGGTTGTGCTGGGCGGATCTGCTGACAATGAATTCTGTAAGCTGGCCTGGCGCCGGGATCATCCGGATCTCGAAAAACTGCCGATCTGGCAATTTGCCGATACGACCGGGTCGCTGATTGATGCGCTGGGCATCCGCTCGGATGAAGGCGTTCCGCTTCGGGCCACCTTCATCGTGGATCCGGATAATGTGATCCAGCACGTCTATGTGACCAATCTGAATGTCGGCCGTAATCCGGATGACACGCTGCGGGTTCTGGACGCGCTGCAAACGGACGAACTCTGCCCCTGCAACCGTGCTGTAGGCGGTGAAACCCTGGCCGCGTAACCCATCGCGACCTGACCGGAGATGCGTCCGCCCGCCTCCCCCCCCTCCCCTGTGGGCGGGCGCATCCTTCCCCTTTTCAATGGAGACATGTCATGAGCCTTGATGCCCTTAAAAATGCTGTGCCGGAATACGCCAAGGATCTGAAGCTCAACCTGTCGAGTCTGGCGCGTGAAACCAGTCTGGATGACCAGAAAAAATGGGGCACATTCCTGGCATCGGCGCATGCCGCAGGCGTTCCGGCCGTCATCAGGGCGGTCGAGGCGGAAGTGACGGACAAGCTCTCGGCTGAAGCAATATCCGGTGCCAAGTCTGCGGCGGCGATCATGGGCATGAACAATGTCTATTACCGCTTTGTGCACCTGTCTTCCTCAAAGGATTACAAGACTTTGCCAGCCAAGTTGCGGATGAATGTGATTGCCAATCCAGGTGTTGACAAGGCCGATTTCGAACTCTGGTCACTGGCCGTTTCGGCAATCAATGGCTGCGGCCTTTGTATCGACAGCCACGAAGCGGAATTACGCAAGCACGGTGTCAGCGCCGAGCAGATCCAGACGGCGGTGCGAATCGCCTCGACCGTGAAGGGTATTGCGGCAGTTCTGAATGCCGAGAGCGCATTGGCGGCTTAAACTCCGTACCCGGACTGATATCAATTTCTCCAAAAAGGCGGCTTCCGGGCCGCTTTTTCACATTTTATTAGCACTTATTGAATTCCCTATTATGCTTTAATATACTGATATTACTTGGTTTTTATGAGTTATCCAGAGACCTTTGACTTTTATAATAAAGTCCGTATAGTTACTTTTATGGCGATATTCCAGAACCCATACGAAGCCGTCGTTTCTCATGACCGTGATGGTCATGATGGCGGCGAAGCTGCGCGTGCCAGCCATTATTTTTCGGTGGGGACAATGCGCCGGGCTCTGGGCTATCGGGATGTCAGCTGGGGCCGTCTTGGCATCCAAGTGCTGATCGCCCTGCCGTTGATGTCGGCTCCGCTGATCGATGCAATGGGCGATGTCGGCCCGTTTGCCATGATCGCAGGCGCGGCTCTGGCCGGTGTGACCTTCTATGTCGCTCTCGCCAAGCTTCTCGACGCAACACGCGCCCGTTGACGCGGCTCTGAACCGGCCTAATCTGCCGCCATCATAATGGCTTGGCGGGAAGCGGTTTTCATGTTCAAATTCTGGTTTGGGATCACCTTGTGGAAACGCGTGCTGGGCGCGCTGGTTCTGGGTATCGGCTTTGGCTTGCTGGTCCAGCAGATCATGGGCAGCCAAGCCGAATCCTTCCTCAATGGCTATGTCCGGCCTTATGGCGAGATTTTCATCGCCCTGATCCGGATGATGATTGTTCCGCTCATCTTTACTACGCTGGTGGCCGGTGTTGTGGCGATGAAAGAACCGGCCAAGCTGGGCACGCTGGGTCTGATGACGGTCGGGCTTTACCTGATCACCACCTTTTTCGCGAATATTATCGGCCTGACCTTTGGTGCCATCATGCGCCCCGGTGCCGGGGCGGCAGATGCTTTGGCCGGTGCGACCCCGGAAGCGATTTCGCAGGCGCGCCCGTCGGGATGGGACCAGATCCTCGACATCATCCAGAATCCGGCCGCAGCGATGGCGGACGCCAATATCCTGGCCATCATCTTCTTTGCGTTGCTCTTCGGTATCGGCATTCTTCTGGCCGGTGAGAAGGGCGAGCTGGCCGGAAAATTCTTCGAAAGCGCCTCCGAAGCGGTTCTGAAAGTCACCACCATCGTCATGGAGTTTGCTCCCTTTGGTGTGTTCGCGCTTATTTCCTACACGACTGTCGCTTATGGCATTGAAGCCTTCCAGTCGATTTTCTGGCTGATCCTGACGGTCTATCTTGGCCTCTTCACCCATATGATCCTGATCTATGGCGGGTTGATCAAGGTGGTTTTGCGGCTGCCGGCGATTCGCTTCTTCCGCGGGATTTTCGATGCCCAGGCGGTGGCTTTTTCCACTTCTTCCAGCTCGGCCACACTGCCGGTGACGATCACCAATGCGCGCCGCAATCTGGGCGTACCCAAGGGCGTGGCGGGTTCGGTACTGCCGTTGGGCGCGACCATCAATATGGATGGAACGGCGCTCTATCTCGGGATTCTTGCGCTCTTTGCCTCGCAGGCTTTCGGTATCGAGCTGACGCTGGTGAATTATCTGATGATCGCGGTTACCGCCGCGGTGGTATCGATCGGCGCGGCGGGCATTCCTTCGGCCTCGCTTTTCCTGCTGGCGACGGTGCTCAGCACTTTCGGGGCTTCGCCGGAACAGATCGCGCTGGTCGTCGGCTTTATCCTGCCGGTGGACCGGGTGATGGATATGGCGCGGACGGTGGTGAATGTGACGGGGGATGCCGCGGTTGCAACCACGGTGGCAAAATGGGAAGGCGAGCTCGACGAGGAGATTTTCCGCGATCCGGCGACAATCTAGGCCTTAGAGCCGTTTCACTGATTTCGAAGTCAGTGAAACGGACCGTGACTTCAGCGAACTGGAGCTAGACCTGCGCCTCATGGCAATAGGCCGAGACATCATTGATCCGCGGATCAACAACAAGATCGCGCGGACGCAGGGGCCGCGACAGCCGCAATCCTTCCAGCGTCCGCGCCCGCGACAGCGCCACATAGGCCTGCCCATGCGCGAACATTCCGCGTGAAAAATCGATATAGAGTTTGTCGATGGTCAGGCCTTGCGCCTTGTGAACCGTCATCGCCCAAGCCAGCCGCAGCGGCAATTGCCTGAATGCGCCGACCACTGATTTGTCGATGGCCTTCCTGGCCGCGTCATACTGGTAGGAATAGCGTTCCCACGCCGCCGGTTCGACGCGGTGTGTTTCCGCACCGATTTTCACAAGAACCGCGCCGTCATCCAGATCGGCCACCTCACCCATTGTGCCATTCACCCATTTGCCCGACGGATCATTCCGGATCATCATCACCCGCGCTCCACGTTTGAGCAGGAGCGGGTTTTCGGTCGGGAACAGGCGGGGATCAAACTGGCCTTCGGTTTTAGAATTATAGGCCGCCGCGTCACCCGGAAGGGCCGCAAGGCGCGCCGCATTGATGTCATGAGCGGCTTGATTGGTTGGCGTCAGAACAACATGTGTGGCGCTGGCATCAAAACCTGTGGCTTGCGTCACCCGGGCGTTCAACAACGCTGCTTCACGCTCATCCACCCGCGCTTCGCGGACAG
This sequence comes from Rhodobacterales bacterium CG15_BIG_FIL_POST_REV_8_21_14_020_59_13, assembly GCA_002783385.1. Taxonomy (GTDB): domain Bacteria; phylum Pseudomonadota; class Alphaproteobacteria; order Caulobacterales; family Maricaulaceae; genus Hyphobacterium. The sequence goes on from PFFX01000049.1 coordinate 19,119, forward strand.
CTGATAATATGTCGATGAAATCCGGATCCGATTGCCGGAAAACGGTTTCCAGCTCGACCCGTAAAAATCCGGCATCGCGGAACCCCGGCGCATTGAAAAAAAACGGCCCGCCGTAGATTTCATCGAGATATTGCCCGACTTGCCCGTCCACGACCGGCGGCAACTGGGCCAGATCACCAACAATCACCATGCGCACACCGCCGAACGGTTCCGAGCTGTCGCGGTGCAGGCGCAAAGAATGATCAATCGCTGCCATCATGTCCGCGCGCACCATGGAGATTTCGTCAATCACCAGCGTGTCGAGCTCTTTCAGAACGCGTGCATGGCGCAATCGCCTGATATCCTGCGGCTCGATCAGCCGCGGCGGAAAACGGAAGAAGGAGTGGATCGTCTGTCCCCCCGCATTCATCGCCGCCACACCCGTCGGTGCCACCACTGCTGCACGGCCTTCCATCAGTTGCAGGAATTTGCGCAGCAGGGTGGTTTTTCCGGTTCCGGCCCGTCCCGTCAGAAAAATATGGGCCCGTCCTGCCGTCAGAAGACGCAAGGCGGGAGCGGTCGGGTCATTGGCGGGTGCGGGCAGGGTCATCAGCACAGACTGACCTGATTGGTGACGAACCGCCATAGGCAGGCTGTCAATCCGGTGCTGTAGCCTTTTCACTGATTTCGAAGTCAGTGAAAGGCTCCAGTCTCTTGTTTTGCCGCAATTTCGAACCGCGAAACCGGTTTCCACTTTTGCTGAAAATGCTTTAGTCGAACGTCATGGAAGACGAAGAGATCGAACGCTATGCCCGCCACCTGGTTCTCAAGGAGATTGGCGGTCCCGGCCAGCAACGCCTGAGAGCGGCCTCCGCTGTGATTGTCGGGGCCGGCGGGCTCGGCGGGCCCGCAGCGCTCTATCTGGCGGCGGCAGGTGTGGGCACGGTCATGCTGATCGATCCCGACACCGTCAGCCTCGACAATCTCCAGCGTCAGATCCAGTTCACCACGGGTGATATCGGCCAGCCGAAGGCTGCCACAGCCGCCCAGGGACTTGCCCGCTTGAACCCGCTGGTGAATGTCCGCGCGGTTCAGGCTGAACTGACGCCGGAGAATGCCGGTGCCGTTCTCACCGGTGCCGATATTGTTCTTGACGGCTGCGATAAATTTGAAACCCGCTTCGCGGTAAACGCCGCCTGTCACCGTCTGGGCAAACCGCTGATATCCGGTGCGGTGGGCCGCTGGACCGGACAATTGGGGGTTTTCACTTCGGGTCTTGGCAAGGGTTCACCGTGCTATCAATGCTTTGTGCCGTCGCTTCCGCCAGATGCTGAAACCTGCGAGCGCGCCGGCGTGGTCGGCGCGCTGACCGGTGTTATCGGCTCCATGATGGCGCTGGAAGCCATCAAATGGATCACCGGAGCGGGCGATCCGCTGACAGGCCGCCTGATGATTTATGACGGGCTGGCCGGGACAAGCCGCACCCTGACCCTTCACCGCGACCCGGCCTGTCCGGTCTGCGGGTAAAACCGTACCAATCAGTTACAGCGAGTTGCGAGCGGGTTGGTTGCCGTATCGCCGGCCGCATCCAGATAGAGCGTCGCCACCATGCGCGGCGTGCAGATAAAGCCCCAATTCCAGCTGTCATGGAAATCTGCCAGCGGATTGGCGGCCTGCACGTCTTCCAGGCTCATCCCGTCTTCAACCATTGGCGTGATGATGGCCTGTGCGGCGCGCAGCATGGCGATGGATGCCTGGATATCCTCGCGCGTTGACACTGGCCCATGTCCCGGAATGATCTGGGTCTCCGGTCCGGCGATCCGCAATCCGGTCTCCATGGCGTCCAGATAGCCGTCCACAGAGCCGCCGCCCATCAGATCAATGAAGGGAAACAGGCCGGAAAACAGTGTGTCCCCCATATGCAGGACATCAGCGGTTTCAAAATAGACCAGCGCATCGCCATCGGTGTGAGCGGATGGCACATGCACGGCGCGCACCGTCTCGCCATTCATGTGAAACTGAATATCCTCGCCAAAAGTCAGGATCGGCAGGAAGCCATAGGCATCCTGCTCGTCCGATGCGGCCAGCCGCGTGCGGATATTGTGGTGGGCGACAATGGTCGCACCTTGCGCATGAAAGTGGTCATTCGAGCCGGTATGATCGCCATGATAATGTGTGTTCAGAATGAAGCGCGGCACACCGCCGCCGGTAAAGTCTGCAATGGCGGCTTCGACCTGTGGGCCGGTGCCGGGAAGAAGATCATCTATCAGCAAAATGCCATCCTCTCCGGTGAGCACGCCGATATTTCCGCCTGCTCCCGTGGTCAGCATGACAATGCCGCCGCGCAATTCAGTCGGTTCGAAAGTCAGTTCGCGGTCCTGAGCGCAAGCTGTTGCCGCAAAAACCAGTGTGCCTGCCGTAGCCAGAATGAGTTTCATGTCCGTCTCCCAGAATGAGTTTGACCCTGTATAGCGCGGGAAGGGCTTCAGGTCTTGTTTCTCATATCGGATTTACTGCCTATTCACCCTGACAGGTGCAAGCCTGCCAGCATGCAACGGATACGGGTTCTCCTTCTGACAGGCTTGTTGACCGCCCTCTGCCCGGCGGTTCTGGCACAGGATGCCGATACGCCCTCGGGCTATCCGGTTCCGCGCTATGTCTCGCTGAAAGTCAGTGCCGCCTATGGGCGTGAAGGCCCGAGTCAGGATCACCGGATTATCTGGCGCTATGTGCGGGAAGGCCTGCCGCTTCGTGTCACCGCGGAAGCGCCCGGATGGCGGCGCGTGGAAGATCCGGGCGGCGAGGTGACCTGGATGCACCAGTCGCTTTTGTCCGGCCGCCGCACGGTTTTCATTCCGGAAGAAGCAGAGCTTCGCATTCGCCCGGACGCTGACGCCAATATCGAGGCTGTCGCCGAGGCGGGAGCCATTCTCGATCTTGAGCGCTGTGCCGATGGCTGGTGCCGGCTGGAAGCGCAAGGACATCATGGCTGGGTTCGCGCCGATGTCATCTGGGGCATTCTTGCGTCTGACCTTGGTCTGGACGATGCAGAGGCACACAGCCTCGCCGCCTTGAGTGACCCGCCCCCGCATGATACCGCTGATCGCTGAAAGCGGTGGATATCTGACGGCTTGATCCCCCGCTCCAATTCATAAAGCGGACCGTCACCGATCGGGATCAGACATGACAGAACGTCCAAGCGCACTTTCCTATGAAGACTTGCTGAAATCGTCCCGGGGAGAGCTCTACGGCCCCGGCAATGGTCAATTGCCCGCGCCGCCCATGCTGATGTTCGACCGCATCACCCACATTTCCGATGAAGGCGGTGAATATGGCAAGGGCCAGGTCATCGCGGAACTGGATATCAAAGACGATATATGGTTTTTCGCCTGCCATTTTCCCGGCGATCCGGTCATGCCCGGCTGTCTTGGTCTTGACGCGATGTGGCAGCTGGTCGGTTTCTGGCTGGTCTGGGAAGGCAATTCCGGCAAAGGCCGCGCGCTCGGTTGCGGTGAGGTCAAATTCGTCGGTCAGGTCACGCCTGACATCAAGACCGTCCGCTATGAAATCAGCATGAAGAAAATTATCCGCCGGGGGCTTGTTCTCGGCGTGGCGGATGCGCGACTATTCGCCGACGACAAGGAAATCTACAAGGCCAAGGATCTGAAGGTCGGCCTGTTCAAACCCGAAGATCTCGCCCGTCAGGGCTGAGCCCCGAATAACAGGAGTTCATTCATGCGCCGTGTTGTGATCACCGGGCTGGGCGTTATTTCGCCTATCGGAAACAATGCAGACGAGGTTACGGCCTCGTTGAAAGCCGGCAAGACCGGCATCCGTTTCATGCAGGAATTTGCCGACCTGAATTTCAAATGCCAGGTCGGGGGCAAGCCGGATATCGACCCGGCGCAGCATGTCGACAAACGCGTCTACCGCTTCATGAGCGAGGGGGCGGGCTGGTGTTATATGGCAATGGAACAGGCCATTGCCGCTTCCGGCATCGGTGCAGACGACATCTCCAATCCGCGGACCGGCATCATTATGGGCTCCGGGGGTCCGTCTGCGAGCACCATTGTGCACGCCGCCGACATCACCCGCGACAAGGGCCCGCGCCGCATAGGGCCCTTTGCCGTGCCGAAAGCTATGAGCTCGACGGCATCGGCGACGCTGGCCACGCCGTTCAAGATTCTCGGCGTGAATTATTCCATCACTTCGGCCTGCACGACCTCGCTGCACTGCGTCGGGGCTGCCGCTGAACAGATCCAGTGGGGCAAGCAGGATGTGATGTTTGCCGGTGGCTGCGAGGAAATTCACTGGGCGCTCTCCAATTTGTTTGATGCCATGGGCGCGATGTCGACCAAGTATAATGATACGCCCGAGCACGCTTCCCGCGCTTTTGACAAGGACCGCGACGGCTTTGTCGGCGGGGCCGGTGCCGGTGTGGTCGTGCTCGAGGAATATGAGCGGGCGAAGAAACGCGGCGCGCCGATCCTTGCCGAGATCACCGGCTATGCGGCGACGTCGGATGGATATGACATGGTCGCCCCGTCCGGCGAAGGCGCTGTGCGCTCCATGAAACTGGCCATGGAAACCGCCGGATCGGACATCGACTATCTCAACCCGCACGCCACTGCGACCCCGGTCGGCGATATCACCGAGATGAAGGCGGTCAGGGAAGTTTTCGGCGAAAACGCCCCGATGATCTCGGCGACAAAATCCATGACCGGCCACTCGCTGGGCGCGGCAGGCGCACACGAGCTCGTCTACACGCTGTTGATGATGCAGAACAGTTTCGTCGCGCCGTCGATCAATGTCTTTGACATGGACCCGGATATTGCCGCCCTGAACCTGCCCATCATTACCGAAACCCGCGATGCCGAAATCAGGACCGCCATGTCAAATTCCTTCGGCTTTGGCGGCACCAACGGTACGGTCGTCGTTTCCAAAGTCTAACCCGGAAGAGGTCTATCCCATGTCTGACACCGTATTCCCCAAAGGCGATCTGATGAAGGGCAAGCGCGGCCTCATCATGGGCGTCGCCAACAAGAATTCGATTGCCTGGGGCATCGCCCGGCAGCTCGCCGCACAGGGCGCGGAACTGGCCTTTTCCTATCAGGGCGAGGCGCTGGAAAAGCGCGTACGGCCGCTGGTCGAGAGTCTGGGGCAGGAGCCCTTCATGCTGTCCGCCGATGTCACCGATGATGCCTCCATGGATGCCTGCTTTGCGGCCATCGAAAAGAAATGGGGCAGGATGGATTTCCTTGTCCATGCCATCGCCTTTGCCGGCAAGGAGGAACTGGTCGGCTCCTTCACCGAGAACACCACGCGCGAAGGCTGGCACCGGGCTCTGGAAATCTCGGCCTTCTCCTTTGTTGACGCTGGAAAGCGGGCCTCGCGCCTGATGACAGATGGCGGTGCGATGGTGACGCTGACCTATCTCGGATCGGAACGCGTCGTGCCCAGCTATAATGTGATGGGCGTCGCCAAGGCCGCGCTGGAAGCCTCGACTCGTTATATGGCCCGCGATCTCGGCCCGTCCGGCATCCGCGTCAATGCGCTCTCGGCCGGGCCGATGCGCACGCTCGCCATGGCCGGCATTTCCGGCGGCAAAGCCCTTATGCGTACGGGCCGTGAATGGTCGATGATGAAGGAAGACACGCGCATGGAAGGCGTTGCGGGCGCGGCTCTCTACCTCCTGTCCGATCTTGGTCATTCCTGCACGGGCGAAACCCTGCATGTCGATGCCGGTTTCCACGCCGTCGCCGTGCCGAGCATGGATGATGATGACGAGTAGGGGTTCCGCCGCTATTGTTCTGCCATCCAGGACCCCGCCGGATCGCTCCGGCTGGGTTTTTTATCGGCCGAAAGCGGGCCTAGTCGTCCGCGCTGTCGTCCGGGTCAGCCTCGGACCCTGCCAGATCCCGCTTGGTCGGGTCCTCTTCCGGCAACACCCAGGTGTTCATCCAGTCAATGGTTTCGGCCAGGACGTGGAGCACGCTTTCCCGCCCGCCATAGCCATGGCTTTCATAGGGCAGCATGACGAGGCGGGCCGTACCGGCATTGCCTTTCACCGCCGCAAACATGCGTTCGGACTGGATCGGATAGGTGCCGGAATTATTGTCGAGCTGACCGTGGATCAACAGGATCGGCTCGTTGATCTCGTCCGCATGCATGAAGGGTGAAAGCTCGAAATAGGTCTCCGGCGCTTCCCAGAATGTCCGGCGTTCGGACTGGAAACCGAAAGGGGTCAGCGTCCGGTTATACGCGCCGGACCGGGCAATGCCGGTGCGGAAGATGTCGCTGGCCGCGAGCAGATGCGCGGTCATGAAGGCGCCGTAGGAATGCCCGGCAATCGCCACGCGTTCGCCATCGCCAAAGCCGCGGCGCACTGATTCCGCAACCGCGGCCTCTGCCGACAACACCAATTGTTCGATGAAGGTGTCATTCACCGTTTCGGGATCATCCCCGACCACCGGCATGGTGGCGTTTTCCAGAAGCGCATAGCCCTGCGTCACCAGAAAGCGCGGGCTGGTTCCTGCAATGCGGGTGAATTCATAGGGCGAACCGCGTACCTGACCGGCGGTTGCCGCATTATTGTATTCCAGCGGATAGGCCCAGATCAGCAGGGGGAGCGTATCGCCTTCTTCATAGTCCGCAGGCAGATAAAGCGTCGCCGAAAGCGGTACGCCATCGGCGCGCTCATAGGTGATCAACTCGCGCGAGATCTCGTTGAGCTGCGGGTGCGGATTGGGGAAATTGGTGATGAAGCGCAGCTCGCCCTGCCCATGCAGGCGCACATTCGGCGGGGTCTCCGGGTCCTCATAGGAGGTCAGGAAAACAGAGCCGTCTGAGTCGACGAGGCCGATCACCCGTTCGAAATTCTCACCGCTATTGCGCCACAGCTCCTCGGTTTCGAAGGTGTCGAAGCTCACACGGCGAAGGAAAGGCCGGTTGCCGTCCGGGGTTGCCCCATTGCCTGTGTAATAAAGATATCCGTCCTCGACAGCCGCCACGCTTTGCCCGTATTCATTACGCACTGTCTCTGGTGAGCCCGGATCGGCATAGGCGTCCTGGAGATTGCGTTCTTCGGCCAGACGCGGCTCGGCTCCGTCTGCTGCAAAATCAACCACCCAGCGGCGGATGATGCGGGTATCGCGGTCATATTCGACCGCCAGTCCGGTCTCGCCCTCGGACGTGAACTGTGTGCCGTAATAGCGGTCCTCGAACCGGGCGACCTCTACCGGTTCGCCATTGAATGGCGCAGACAGCGCCCAGAGACTGTCACGCTCATCGGTTTCTAGACGCGGATCACCGCCATCCAGAGCCTCGGCCCAGACCACACGCGCCGGGTGCGAGGCCTGCCAGCCCACGCTGCGGCGGCCGGTGATCACGCCGCCAATCGGCACATTGTCCGCAATCGGCTGACGCGCGATTTCCGCGATCTCATTGCCATCCAGGTCAATGACATAGGTGCGGTCGGCAAAGCCCGCCCAGTTCACATCATAGGAGAAGGGCTGTTGCATCGCTCTGATCAGGATCATCTCTCCGCCCGGTGCCGGATCAGCGGAATAGATCAGGTCCGGATCGCCCACAGGGCGCGGGCCGCCGCGGCTGGCATTGACCAGTACGAGCTGGCTGGTGGCCATCCAGGCAAACAGTCCGGCGTCATGACTGTCGGTCAGAAGATCCTGATAGGTGCGGACCGGCGCTTCATAGCCGCCCGCTTCCTGGATGACAGGCCCGGCTGGCACCAGCGGCCTTTGCGGCATCGGGCCGCGATTGGCCGGCACCGTATTGACCAGCAGCGTTTCGCTGTCAGGCATCCAGCTGACCGGATCAAAGACCGCATTGATTCCGCCGGAAATCACTTCGCGCGCCCGGGCGCGCTCCACATCCGCCACCCACAGCGACAATTCATCGCCGCTGGTGACGACAAAGGCCACAGAGCGCCCGTCTGGTGACCAGTCGAAACCGGACAGGCCGATATCGTCCGGCAAATCGATGGGGCGCTCTTCACCGGTCTCGACATCAATGACGGAGAGGCCAATGGCCGTGCGTGGCCCATGGCGGCCATTCGTCGCCACATCCAGCCGCAAACCAGCCAGCCTTTCCATCGGACGGGCCAGCTCGGCAACCGGCGGCAGGCTCTCCCGATGGATCAGCAAGAGATGGCGGCGGTCCGGCGAGAACGTCGTCCACGGCGCGGCGGGCGCGTCAACGATATCGACGATCTCCTGCGGCGGCAGGCGGTAGGCCTCCTGCGCGGACGCCGGCGAATAGGCGGAAAGAAAAAGCGCTGCACTGGCCACTGCGGCGAGACCGGGTTTGATCATCTGGAATGCCCCTGAAAAATTCAGGTTTCAACATAAGCAGCTATGGCGCGGCGTCCAGTTACCAAAAGGAAAGGCCCCGGCGTAATACTCCACCGGGGCCTGATGTGCCGAAAGAATAAGGCTTCTATTCCTCTTCTTCGGAGGTTTCGCTTTCCTTGATATCCTGACCGGTTTCCTGATCGACAACTTTCATCGACAGGCGGACCTTGCCGCGGTCATCAAAGCCCATCAGCTTCACATAGACTTCATCGCCTTCGGCAACGACGTCCTTGGGATGGCTGACGCGCTCATTCTTCATTTGCGAGACGTGAACCAGGCCGTCTTTCGGGCCGAAGAAGTTCACGAAGGCGCCGAAGTCCATGACCTTGACGATTTTACCCTTGTAGATCTTACCGATTTCCGGCTCGGCCGTCAGGCCATGGATCCAGTCAAGCGCAGCGCGAATGGCCTTGGCGTCGGAGGACGAGACCTTGATCACGCCATCATCATTGACATCGACCTTGGCACCGGTGACTTCCACGATCTCGCGGATCACCTTGCCACCGGTTCCGATCACATCACGGATCTTGTCAGTCGGAATGGTGATCGTCTCGATGCGCGGCGCATATTCACCGACTTCTTCCCGGGCTGTACCGAGGGCCTCATTCATCTTGTCGAGAATGTGGGTGCGGCCACCTTTGGCCTGCTCCAGCGCGGTCTTCATGATGTCTTCGGTGATGCCGGCAATCTTGATGTCCATCTGCAGCGAGGTGATGCCTTCTGACGTCCCGGCCACCTTGAAGTCCATATCGCCAAGATGATCTTCATCTCCGAGAATGTCGGAAAGAACGGCAATCCCTTCAGGGTCCTTGATCAGACCCATGGCAATACCGGACACCGGGCGGGTGATCGGCACACCGGCATCCATCAGCGCAAGCGAGGCACCACACACCGTCGCCATGGAGGACGAGCCGTTGGATTCCGTGATCTCGGAGACCAGGCGGATCGTGTAGGGAAAGTTTTCTGCCGAGGGCAGAACGGCATTCACTGCACGCCAGGCCAGCTTGCCATGACCGATTTCGCGGCGGCCCGGAGCCAGGCGGAAGCTGGTTTCACCCACCGAATAGGGGGGGAAGTTGTAATGGAGCATGAAGCGCTCCTTATACGTCCCCGTCAGGGCGTCGATGAATTGCTCATCTTCGCCCGTGCCCAGAGTGGCCACGACCAGGCCCTGCGTTTCACCGCGGGTGAACAGGGCAGAACCGTGCGTACGCGGCAATATGCCGGCTTCAGCCACAATCGTGCGGACCTCATCCAGTTTGCGGCCATCAATCCGTTTGCCGGTCTTGATGATGCCACCACGGACGATGGAGGACTCCACGCCCTTCAGAACATCAGCGAGCACAGTAGCCGGAACACCCTCCGGATTTTCATCGCTTTGCCCCAGGGCATCCCTGGCCTTGTCCTTGGCCGCGCCGACAGCCGCATAGCGCTCGGTCTTGTCGGTGATGGTGTAGGCCGCAGCCAGATCGGCTTCGACCAGCTTGCGGACCCTGGCTTCCAGATCGGAATGATCTTCCGGCTGATAGTCCCACGGCTCCTTGGCACATTTTTCTGCCAAGCGGATGATGGCATCAATCACCGGCTGGAACGCTTCATGACCGAACATCACGGCACCGAGCATGATCTCTTCGGACAGCTCCTTGGCTTCCGATTCCACCATCATCACGGCATCGCCTGTGCCTGCCACGACCAGATCGAGCGCACTGTCTGCAATATCATCGCAGAGCGGGTTCAGCACATATTCGCCATTCATGTAGCCAACACGCGCCGCGCCGATCGGACCCATGAAAGGCAGACCGGAAATGCAAAGCGCTGCAGAAGCGCCAATCATGCCGACGATATCCGGATCATTCTCCATATCGTGCGACAAGACCGTCAGCATCACCTGGACTTCATTCTTGAAGCCTTTCGGGAAGAGCGGACGAATCGGACGGTCGATCAGACGGGAAGTCAGCGTTTCCTTTTCGGTTGGCCGGCCTTCGCGCTTGAAGAAGCCTCCCGGGATTTTCCCGGCGGCGAAATATTTTTCCTGATAGTTGACCGTCAGCGGGAAGAAGTCGGCTCCCGGCTTGACGCTTTTGACGCCGACAGCGGTCGCCAGAACAGTTGTCTCACCATAGGTGATCATGACAGCACCGTCCGCCTGGCGGGCGACCTTGCCGGTTTCGAGGATCAGCTCACGGCCGCCCCATTCAATCGTTTCTTTGTGTATCTCAAACATCTCGTGCGTGCTTTCATCCCGTACGTCGTCTCAACCAGCGATTAGCGGCGGAGGCCCAGCTTCTTGATCAAAGCCTGATAACGGGCCTCATCCTTGCCTTTCAGATAGTCCAGCAGCCTGCGGCGCTGGGACACCATCTTCAGAAGACCACGGCGGGAATGATTATCCTTTTTGTGGGTTTTGAAATGCTCCGTCAGATTGGCTATACGTTCGGTCAGGATAGCCACTTGGACTTCCGGAGATCCCGTATCGCCCTTCGTCTGGGCATTTTCAGAAATAAGCGCACTCTTGCGCTCTTGCGTTACCGACATCGGACTTTCCTTTCTTGCCCCTTACCGGGGCTCTAGAGGCTGTGATTGAAAACGCGCGCCGGAACGAATTTTCCCGCCTGCGCGTCTCCCAGAGCGACCGCCATCCCGCCGTACATCGCAACCGCCAATCGAGACCCGTCTTTTCCGGAAAGATCACGAGGACGCCTTTGGGCACGAAGCTCCTGCGCAATGCGCGGGAGCAGGACGATGGACCGCCCCTGCCTTAAATGAGACGCCTCCTCCTCGGTTACGGCCAGTGCCGGGATGTCGTCCAGCGCGGTCTCAACCGGGGCAAGCCCCTCAAAAGCGCGGCCCTTATGGGCCAAATCTGACAATTCGTCCAGCGATATGGCAGCAGACTCTTCAAATACACCGACTGCGGTCCGGCGCAGGCTGGAAATATGGCCTTCCGTGCCGAGTTTTAGCGACAGATCCCGGGCAATAGCGCGGACATAGGTGCCCTTTCCGCATTCCATTTCAAACACGGTTTCATCCGCCGAGGGCGCGCCGATTATGTCGAGTCGGTCAATCCTCACCGGGCGCGCCGCGATCTCGACGTCCTCACCGGCCCGGGCCAGATCATAGGCGCGCTCGCCATCAATCTTGATGGCCGAATATTTCGGCGGAATTTGCTCGATATCGCCCACAAAGTCCGGCAGCTTTACCTTTATGGCCTCGATATCCGGGCGGACGTCCGACGTTGCAACAACCTTGCCTTCAGTATCCAGCGTATCGGTGGAGACGCCCCAGCGAATGGCAAAGCGATAGATCTTTCCGGCATCCTGGGCGAAGGGCACGGTTTTTGTGGCTTCTCCCAGCGCAATCGGCAACATGCCCGTCGCCAGAGGGTCGAGCGTGCCGGCATGCCCGGCTTTCTTGGCGTCAAACAGGCGGCGCACAGCGGACACAGCCTGGGTCGACGTCATATCCAGTGGCTTGTCCAGCAACACCCAGCCATGAATGTCCTGACCGCGCTTGCGGCGGCCCATCAGTCTTCATCCTCGGCGGCAAGGCCCGGATCAAGGTCGCGCTTCACCGAAGGGCTGGCGAGAAGGTCGTCAATCCGGCTCGCCTGATCAAACCGGTCATCGGCAATAAAGCGCAGCTCGGGCGTGTATTTCAGCTCGATCTCCCGGCCCAACTGCCCGCGCAGAAAACTGGCGCAGCGGTTCATGGCTTTTGCGACAACATCCTTGTCACCCTGGGCGAGGGGGGCGACATAAACCCGCGCTGCCTTGAGGTCGGGCGAGGTGCGGACTTCAGTGATGGTCACATCAATCCCGGCCAGATCATGATCCCGCAGCTCCTTGCGCTGCAGGATTTCAACCAGCGTATGGCGGATCAGTTCTCCGGCACGAAGCTGTCTCTGGGAAGGCATTTTGGCGCCCGCGTGGGGCGATCCGTGGCGGGTCATGAAAACCTCGTTCTCGAAAGGCCGGGATCGAACCGGTGCATTCGCTTCTCAAAAGGGCGCGCGGTCTACCGCTTCACGCCTTCAATGGCAAGCCTACCGCATCCAGAAGCGTGGCGTGAAAAGAAGCAGGATCACCACCAGCTCCAGCCGCCCCATCAGCATGACCCCGCACAACAGCCATTTGGCAGCGTCCGGAAGCGGAATGAAATTACCTGCTGGCCCGATGACTTCTCCCAGGCCGGGGCCGACATTGGCGATCGCCGTCGCCGAAGCTGTCAGCGCCGAAACCGGATCGAGCCCCATGGCTGAAAGAAGAATGGCAGCCACAGCAAAGGTGCCAACGAACAGGCCACCGAAAAGCGCAACCGAGGCGATATCCTCGTCCGTCAATTGCCGGCCTGCATGGTGCGCCCGCACCACCGAATTCGGCATTGAGGCCTGATTCAAGGCGCGTCTGATCGATTTCAGCACGATCAGAACGCGGAAGGCCTTGAACCCGCCCGCTGTTGACCCGGCACATCCGCCAAGAAAAGTGAGCACAAATGCGCCGGTGATGGCGAGCGGCCCCCAGAGCTGGTAATCGCCAACCGCATAGCCCGTCGTTGTGATGAGAGATGCCGTCACGAACAAGGCCGATCTTATTCTGTCCCCGGCGCCCAGATCCGGCCCGGTTTGCGACAGCACCAGCAGCAAAGTGAAAGCTGCCACGATCACCAGAAAAGTGACGATCTCCTCATGGGCCGCAAAGCTCAGGAGATGAAACTGGCTAAAAAATCGGACATAGGCGAGGAATGGCAACGATCCCGCAATCATGAAAACGATGGCCACCCATTGCGATCCCGCAGAGAAATTGCCCATGGAGGCATCGCTGGTCGAATAGCCGCCGGTTGAGACCGTCGTCATGGCATGGGTCGCGGCTTCAAATCCGGTCATGCCGGTCGCCAAATACCCCACAATGCAGCCCAGTGTCAGGCCCAGATAGAGCAGCACAATGGACGCCGCGAGCTGGCCCGGCCGGGCAATGACCCGGTCACGTGATTGATTTGATGATTCCATCTGGAAAAGCTGCATCCCGCCAACCCGCAGGAAAGGCAGAATGGCAATAGAGATACCGATGATCCCGATGCCGCCAATCCATTGCAAAAACGCCCGCCACAAGAGAATCGACGGCGACGCTGAATCCAGCCCCGTCATCACAGTGGAGCCAGTCGTCGTGATCCCCGAAACAGATTCAAAAACCGCATCGGTCCAGTCCAGCCCGACCGCTACGCCAGTAAAGGGAATGGCGGCCAGTAAAGGCAGGCCCATCCACGCACCGGCTGTGAGCGCAACTGCGCCACGATAATCAATGGCCGGTTCGGCATCCCGACCCAACAGGTACAGGATTCCGCCTAGAAATCCGGATACTATTGTGGTGGCAAAAAAAGACGCTGCGGCCTGATCCGCATACACGAACCGGGACATCAGTGCCACAAAACCGGAGATCATCCCCAGGCCAAGACAGAGCGAGCCAAGGATCAGGAAGACGATCTGGTATTTGCGCATCGCCCGACCTTAAACCCTGACTGGTTCATCCGGTCAGAGTTTGCGTTCGACTTCCTCGACTTCGAAGCATTCGATGAGATCGCCTTTCTGAAGGTCTTCATAATTCTCGAATGCCATTCCGCATTCCGTGCCGGCACGGACTTCCGGGACTTCGTCCTTGAAGCGTTTGAGCGTCTTCAGCATGCCTTCGTGGATGACGGTGTCGTCGCGCAACAGGCGGACGCCCGAGCCGCGCTTCACAACACCTTCGGTCACACGGCAGCCTGCCACCTTGCCGGCCTTGGAAATATTGAAGACTTCCAGGATTTCAGCATACCCGATGAAGGTTTCGCGCTTCTCGGGTGCCAGCATGCCTTCCAGCGTGCCTTTCACATCATCGAGAATATTGTAGATAATGGAATAATACCGGATCTCGACGCCTTCGGCTTCGGCCATCTGACGGGCCTGCTTGTTGGCGCGGACATTGAAGGCAAAGACCGGCGCACCGGATGATTTGGCGAGCAGGATATCGGATTCATTGACGCCGCCTGCGGCCCCGTAAATGACCCGGGCTTTCACCTCATCATTGCCGATTTTCTCCAGCGACTGCGCAATGGCTTCGGCCGAGCCCTGAACATCGGCTTTCACGACCAGTGGCATTTCCTGGATTTCGCTGGATTTGAGGCGTGCCAGCATCTGTTCGAGCGAGGCTCCGCCGGTTCCCGCCGCAGATATGGACTGGCGCTTCTGACGCTGACGGTAATCAACAATCTCGCGCGCCCGCGCTTCACTATCGACAACCGCAAACAATTCGCCCGGTTCGGGGGCGCCATCGAGGCCGAGAATTTCGGCCGGCTGTGACGGACCCAATTCCTTGAGCTGCTGGTTGCGTTCATCAATCATGGCCCGCACACGGCCCCATTGAGCGCCGGCGACCAGAATGTCACCGCGTTTCAGCGTGCCGCGCTTGACCAGAACCGTGGCCACAGAGCCGCGGCCCTGCTCAACCTGGCTTTCAACCACAACACCATCAGCGGCGCGGTCTGGATTGGCTTTCAGCTCCAGAAATTCCGCCTGCAGCGAAATGGCATCGGTCAGCTCCTGCAGGCCGGTCTTTTTCAAGGCCGAAACCTCGATCGCCTGCGTCTCGCCGCCCATGCTTTCAACCACCACTTCATGCTGAAGCAAATCGGTCAGAACTTTTTGAGGATTGGCCCCTTCGCGGTCCATCTTGTTGATCGCAACAATGATCGGCGCGCCTGCGGCCTGAGCGTGTTTGATGGCTTCGATGGTTTGCGGCATGACACCATCATCGGCGGCCACCACCAGGATCACGATATCGGTGGCTTGTGCCCCGCGCGAACGCATGGAGGAAAAGGCGGCGTGGCCCGGGGTATCCAGGAAGGTGATCCTGTCGCCGGATTTCAGCTTCACCTGATAGGCGCCGATATGCTGGGTGATACCGCCCGCTTCACCAGCGACGACATCTGTGGCGCGCAAGGCATCCAGCAGCGAGGTCTTGCCGTGGTCCACATGGCCCATAACGGTCACAACCGGCGGCCGCGGCTTCTTGCTGGCTTCCGGGTCATCATCCGCGATGAAGCCTTCTTCAACGTCGGATTCCGACACGCGTTTCGCAATGTGGCCGAAATCTTCGATGATCAGCTCGGCGGTATCGAGGTCGAGCACGTCATTCACACGGACCATCTGGCCCTGCTTCATCAGGTATTTGACGACATCTGCGGCGCGCTCGGCCATACGAACGGCCAGTTCCTGAACCGTAATGGCTTCCGGCAACACCACTTCTCGCTGGATCTTGTCGCGGTCACCGCCCTGCTGACGGCGTTGCTTTTCACGCTCACGCGCCCGGCGCACAGAGGCCAGCGAACGCTGACGATCTTCATCGCCATCCAGAATGTTCTGGATGGTCAGCTTCCCGGAGCGGCGGCCATGGTCGGACTTGGCGCGGCTTTTCTCCGGGGCAGCGCGGCCCGGTCCGGGCGCGCCTTTCTTTTTGACGCGGCCACCCATGGCTTCAAGCATGGAGTCGGCATCATCACTGTCATGGTTCTTGGGCTTGTCTTTTGTTTTCGGACCCTCGCGGCGGGCCGGTGCCACATCGTCCGGATCGCCTTTGGCGGGTGCGGGAGCGGCAGCTGCAGCGGCCGCAGCCGCCGCCTCGGCCTCGGCTTCCGCCTTGCGGCGTTCGGCATCCGCCACTTCTTCAGCTTCCCGGCGCTGCTTTTCTTCAAGCAGGCGCTGTTCTTCCTCGGCGCGCTGGGAGCGCTCGGCCTCGGCGGTCTTGCGGCTTTCTTCTTTTTGCGCAGCTTCAGCACGCGCACGCTGAATGGCGCGCTGGCGGGACAGCAGCTCTTCTTCGGACAGGCCGAGTTCGCGGGCCTTGGCGGCCAGCGGTGTTTCGCCCTTCCTCTGGGTCGCGCCCGGCTGCGGCTTGCCCGGAGACTTCGATGCGTCTCCCTGTTGCGGAGAGGCGACGCGCTTGCGTTTTTTCTCGACCACCACAGATTTGGAGCGGCCGCGCGCAAAGCTTTGCTGCACGGTGCCTGACCCTCCGCGATTCAGCGAAAGAGGCCGGCGGCCGGAACCCCCCTGATTACGATCGTCGTTGTCGCTCATGCGAACCTTTCAACACGGCCTATTCCGGGGAGTTCGCTGGCGGCCGATCAACCAACGTCCCGTTTTCAAGTCAACAAGGCTTGAAGGCCCACTAAACTAGCCAGCTTCAAGCCGGATTCAACCATTCTCACCCGCTTTTGCTGCCGGATCGATTATCCGGAAGCCCGAAAGCCGCGTCATGACCTCCCCAAAAGCCCGCCCCTGCGGACCACTGGAAAGCACTGCATGGACCACACTGTCGCGTCCGGCAGCCTGTCCGAGTTCAGCTGCGGTAAAACATCCCGCCACTGGAATCCCGCCCCATTTCGCCGCGGCCAACCGGTCCAGCTTGCCCCGGCCATCGGCTGCGCCATCGCTGGCTTCGATCCGCCACGCCGGCCGTTCCGCCTTCAGTGACAGGCGGACCGCATCCATTCCTGCTGCCAGCGACCCGGCTTTTCGCGCCAGTCCGATAAAGGACAGGGCGCGCGCCGCCAGAAGCCGTTCGACGTCATCGGCAAGGCAGGCCGGCGCTTTTGCGCCATCAAGCGCCCGCGCCAGCTTGCCTTTCTTTGTGGCCAGTTCGACCGAAGCACGGTCGGCGCTGACCCAAGCCCCCCGGCCCGGCAATTTGGCGGCGATATCCGGCACCACATTTCCGGCGGGGTCAGCTACAAAACGGATCAGTCCGCTTTCCGGGCCGCTTGTCCCCTTGGCAATGCAGCGCCGCTCGCGCATGTCTGCACCAGAGCTCAGTCCTTGGCCTCTTCCTCATCGTCTACCGGCGCATCCAGATCAACACCCAGTGCCGCAGCTTCGGCGTCCAGCGCGTCCAGATCCATATCGGCGATATCCACATCGCCGTCACCCTCTTCTTCGCTGGTTTCTTCGGCTGCGGGCTGCGGCAAGTCGTCTTCGGAAATCCAGCCTGCGGCGACACGCGCTTTCAGGATCATCATTTCCGCATCTTCCTGGGACAGCTCGAATTCTTCCAGGATGCCCGCCTCGCGAACCCGCGCGCCATCCCTGGTTTCAAACCAGCCGCGCAGATCGTCAGGCGTAAATCCGGCAAGATCATCGGCCGTCCTGACTTCATTTTCACCCAGCTTGACCGCCATGGCGAGATCAATACCGTCGATTTCCAACAGCCCGTCTTCCACGCCCAGCTCGGTCCGCTTGGCATCCTGAGCGGCTGCCAGCTTGTCGAGATGTTCCTTGGCACGGGTCTGGATTTCGACGGCGGTGTCGTCGTCAAAACCCTCGATGACTTCGATTTCGCCGAGATCGACATAAGCCAGCTCTTCGACGCTTTCGAAGCCTTCTGTTGCCAGAAGCTGGGCGATGACTTCATCCACATCAAGTGCATCCATGAAGATCGCCGTACGTTCGGCAAATTCTTTCTGACGGCGCTCGGATTCTTCCTGCTCGGTCAGGATGTCGATCGACCAGCCCGTCAGTTGCGAAGCCAGGCGCACATTCTGGCCCCGGCGGCCAATGGCCAGCGACAACTGATCATCCGGCACCACAACCTCGATGCGTTGATCTTCCTCGTCGAGCACCACTTTGGCCACTTCGGCAGGCTGAAGCGCGTTGACGATGAAGGTCGCCGGATCATTATTCCACGGAATGATGTCAATCTTCTCACCCGCAAGTTCGGACACCACGGCCTGAACACGCGACCCGCGCATGCCGACACAGGCCCCGACCGGGTCAATCGAGCCATCATTGGAAATCACCGCGATCTTGGCGCGGGAGCCCGGATCACGGGCCACGGCCGGAATCTCGATAATGCCTTCATAAACTTCCGGCACTTCCTGTGCGAACAGGGCGGCCATGAAGTCGGGATGGGCGCGCGACAGGAAGATTTGCGGCCCGCGCGTTTCGCGGCGCACATCATAGATATAGGCGCGGACGCGGTCGCCATTCTTCAGGTTTTCGCGCGGAATGCCGTCATTGCGGCGGATAATGCCTTCAGCCCGTCCCATATCAATGAACACATTGCCGTATTCGACGCGCTTGACGATACCGTTGAGGATTTCGCCAACGCGGTCCTTGTATTCTTCATACTGGCGCTCACGCTCGGCATCGCGCACTTTTTGCGTGATCACCTGCTTGGCAGCCATCGAGGCGACCCGGCCAAATTCAATCGGCGGCAATTCTTCAGAGAAGACAGTACCGATTTCGGCGTTGGGATCGATTTTCCTGGCATCAGCGAGGCTCATTTCCTGAGCATCGCTTTCAACCTCTTCGACCACCGTCGTGTGCCGGGTCAGAGACATTTCACCCGTCTTCGGGTCGATTTTGGAGCGGATATCCAGCTCGGCCCCGTAGCGCGAACGCGCTGCTTTCTCAATCGCCTCTTCAATGGCTTCGATCACGATGCGCTCATCGATCGATTTTTCATGCGCCACAGCCCGGGCAATGGCGAGCATCTCGGTCTTGTTTGCACTGACGCCGATATTCATGGCGTGTCTCCACTTGTTTCATCCGAGCCGGATGGCGCACCGCGCGCCGCCAGGCCGGCCTTGATCAATTCATCGGTGAGCACGAGCTTGGCATCGGCAATCCAGTCAAACGGGATCACCGCCGTTTCGTCCTCATTGGGCAGGTCAATCAGCACCGATCCGTCTTCAAAGCCGGCGAGCTGACCGTTAAATCTTTTCTGTCCCTCAACCAGACGGTCGAGTTCCAGCTTGGCCTTGAACCCCTCCCAGCGCGCAAAGTGCGCCGGCAGGGTCAGGGGCCGGTCGATACCGGGCGAGGATACTTCCAGATTGTATTCGCCACTGATCGGGTCCGTCTCTTCAAGAATGTCGGACAGGCCGCGCGACAGTTTCGCGCAATCCTCCACATCCATGGTGCCGTCAAGTTTTTCGGCCATGATCTGGACAGTCTGCGTCTTGCCCGACTTCACGCGGATGCGTACAAT
>PFFX01000049.1:38499-43852 GCA_002783385.1 Rhodobacterales bacterium CG15_BIG_FIL_POST_REV_8_21_14_020_59_13
TTCAGCCACCGGCAGCACCAGTGTCAGTATCGCGTCATCCTGTGCGGTGCGGGTGCGCAAACGCGGCCCTCCGTTTCAGCCAATAAAAACGGCGGCCCCGGTGAGGAGCCGCCGATAAGCGCAATCCAGCGCTAATCGAACGTGTGGAGGCAGATATACGCCTATCTGACCGCTAACGCAAGGACGGGCTCACACCCGCAAGAAGTCGAAAAACACCGGCGCACAATCGCCAAGGTTTTTGGTTTCATAGCGTGTGGTCAGATGATCTGCGGGTGCCCCGCGCCAATCTGAGGCGCGTGCCGCCTGCCATTTCAGTCCGGGTGCGCGCCGCAATATCCACAATGCATGATCGGCATAGGCTTTGACATCGGTCGCTACGCGCAATGTGCCGCCCGGTTTCAGAAGCCTTGCGAACGTGGACGCCGTCTCGTCCTGCACAAAGCGGCGCTTGGCATGGCGCAGTTTTGGCCACGGATCCGGAAACAACAGGAAGATACGATCCAGACAGGCGTCCGGCATGCGCTCCATCACATCGCGCGCATCGCCTTCAAAGAGGCGGACATTTTCAAGGCTCGCCTCATCCACCTGCGTCAGCGCCTTGGCCACACCATTGATGAAGGGCTCGACGCCCAGATAGCCGGCATCGGCATGGCGCGCTGCCTGCCCGGTCAGATGTTCACCGCCGCCAAAACCGATTTCCAGCACATGGGCCGCCTTGCCAGGGATCAGCCCCGCCGGACGCACCGGTCCGGTCGACGGTATCGCGATTCTTGGCAGCAAGTCATCGACCAGGCCCTGCTGACGATCCGACAGGGTGCGTGATTTGGTCCGTCCGAAAGTCCGGAGACGTTTTTCTTCAGGCAAGCGATTTGAGCTCGTCTGCCAGATCAAGTTTTTCCCAAGAGAAACCGCCATCATCATCCGCCTCGCGACCGAAATGCCCGTAGGCGGAAGTGCGCGCATAGATCGGGCGCGAGAGGCCCAGCCGTTCGCGAATACCGCGCGGGGACAGATCGACCATTTGCCTCAGCGCCTCTTCCACCCCGGTTTCATCGACCTTCCCGGTGTCGTGGAAATCGACATAGAGCGAGAGCGGTTTGGAGATGCCGATGGCATAGGACACCTGGATGGTGCATTTTTTTGCCAGACCGGCGGCCACGACATTCTTCGCCAGCCAGCGGCAGGCATAGGCAGCAGACCGGTCAACCTTGGTCGGGTCCTTGCCGGAAAATGCGCCGCCGCCATGCGGGGCCGCGCCGCCATAGGTATCGACAATGATCTTCCGGCCGGTCAGGCCGGCATCGCCATCAGGTCCGCCAATGACGAAATTGCCGGTCGGATTGACGTAGAATTCTTCCTCCGGCGGAAACCAGCCCTCGGGCAGAACGCCCTGAACAATCGGCCGCACCAGCTCGCGCACCTCTTCAGGGCTCACCCCGTCCCGGTGCTGGGTGGACACCACAACAGAGGTCACGTCTACGGGCTGATCATTTTCATAGCGCAGCGTAACCTGGGATTTTGCATCCGGCTCGAATTCGGGACGCGTGCCGTTTTTACGCTGACGTGCCATTTCCTTCAGGATTTTATGCGAATACAGGATCGGGGCCGGCATTAATTCCGGCGTTTCATCGGCCGCATAGCCAAACATGATGCCCTGGTCGCCAGCGCCCTCATCCTTGTTGCCCGCCGCATCAACGCCCATGGCAATATCGCTGGATTGTTCATGCAGGTAATTAGAAAATTCCGCCGTGCGCCAGTGGAAGCCCTCCTGCTCATAGCCGATGTCGCGCACCGCCGCGCGGGCGACGCCCTCGATCTCGTCGGCATGTACAGGATTGGCCGACCGGACTTCTCCGGCCAGAACAATGCGATTGGTCGTGGTCAGCGTTTCGCAGGCCACCCGCGCTTCCGGATCGCGGCCAAGAAAGAGATCCACCACGGCATCTGAAATGCGGTCACAGACCTTGTCGGGATGTCCTTCGGACACACTCTCGGAGGTAAAGATATAGGATTTCCGGCTCACAGCGCTCTGCCTTTCATATAAGGATATCTTTATATGATGAGCCGATTACGCGGTTCCAGTCCGGCTTGCAACCAAATGTCAGCAGATTTCAGCAGAAATATCAGTCGCTGCCGTTGTCAGCTTCGTCTTCATCGGCCAGCGAACGGACCAACTCCAATACCCGGCGGCGCACTTTCGGCGTCTTGATCCGGGAAAACGCCTCTGCCAGTGCCACACCATCCGAACTCTGGATGAAATCATAAACGATCGGGCTTTGCCCGGTCTCGGCAACTCCGCCGGCGGCAACGCCTGTCAGGCCTTCGAAAAAGAAGTTGATTGGAACATCCAGAACATTGGCCAGACTGTAAAGCCGGCTCGCCCCGATACGATTGGCACCGCGTTCATATTTCTGAACTTGCTGAAAGGTCACTCCCAGCTCGTCACCAAGCTTTTCCTGACTCATTTTCATCAATTGCCGGCGCAAGCGGACACGGGAGCCAACATGCGCATCAATCTGATTCGCTTCACGCGGGTTTCGTTTCATCTTCATCCCCGGTTATGCATGATTTGTGACAGGTACATACGACCACCAACTAACCTAAATTTATTGTAAGACTAGCCATATTTACAGATTTTCCTGTGAATTCCTATTTCTGCAATCGCCGCTGCATTACAATCGCAGAGACAGCGAATATACCTAAGATATAGAGCGCCCAGAATAATAAACCGGAAGTCATCTGATAAATTGTCGTTGAAGCCGGCAGGGGCAGGGCGGCATCCGTTACGCCTTCATACCGCCGATCAATCCGCACCGGCATTCGCCCGTATGGATCAATGACACCGGAATATCCCCGGGACGCCAACCGGACAATCGGCAATCCTGTTTCGATTGCCCGGTAGCGGGTAATGTTGAGATGCTGCCGGGGTCCGGCCGTAGGGCCGAACCAGGCATCATTGGAAATATTGAGCATCCAGGCCGGCCGGTCCGGTCCGCCCGGAACAATTCCTGAGAAGACAGCCTCATAACAGATCATCGGGAAAAAAGCGGGCGCTCCGGCGTTTTCCAGCGTCACGAAATCCAGCCCCCGGGAATACCCGGCAACCAATTCCTGGAGCGGCCTGATGCCGAGGGATGAAATGAGATTTCCGAGCGGAACAAATTCACCGAAAGGCACAAGCAGCACCTTGTCATAGAGCCCGGTCACACGTGGCCGCTCCCCGGAAAATGTCATGGCGACCAGTGAATTATAGTAACGGACCTCATCATCTGCCACGCGTTCCCGCCGCGGCGTCCCGGCCAGCAGGGTCTGGTCCTGCGTCAGAATTTCTGTAAGCGCGGCAATCGAGGCGCTGTCCTCGATCAGAAAAAGCGGCAGCGCGCCCTCCGGCCAGATGACGTGAGTAACGTCATCTATGCCTTCAGAGGCGGTCAGGTTGAGATAACGTGTCCGGACAAGATCCTCTCCGCCCGGTGCCCATTTGTCTTGCTGGTCAATATCGGCATTGACGAGCCGGAAAGTCAGATCCGGTTGATATCTGACACTGGCCTGACCCAGCCTATGTGTCCCGCCTGCATAAAGTGCCGACAATGCCAGAAGACTGATCAGGACTGGAAGCCGTTTTTGGGTCACCGACCCCCGCCCGGCTAGCGCCGCCGGGCTGGAAAACAGAATCAGGACGATAAAGCTGAGACCCCATGCGCCGAACCACGCCGCAGATTGTGATACCGCACCGCCTGCGGGAAAGACATGGGCTGGAAGGTTCCAGGGAAATTGCGTGAAAGGCAGGCCTTTCGCTGCCTCGGCCGCCAGAATGACCACGGCAAATGTCAGAATGCGAACCGGGCCCCGCAGTTTCAGCCTGG
Organism: Rhodobacterales bacterium CG15_BIG_FIL_POST_REV_8_21_14_020_59_13; assembly: GCA_002783385.1. Taxonomy (GTDB): domain Bacteria; phylum Pseudomonadota; class Alphaproteobacteria; order Caulobacterales; family Maricaulaceae; genus Hyphobacterium. The sequence goes on from PFFX01000049.1 coordinate 42,366, forward strand.
CATAAAGAGCTCCCGCCAGCCCCCAGAAAGCCGCAAGAAACGCCCCGCCGCCAATGGCCACCAGGGGACCGAAGAAAACATAGACCCCGCCCCGATTCCAGAACGCGAAGGCGACCCAGAAAACCCCGATGCCCAGATAGGCCCAGGCAAACAAAAAAGCGCGCCAGAAGCCGGACCGGCCCGGTTTTTCAGCGTCAATGGAGACGTCCAGCATCCAGATCAGCCCGGTCAGGCCAATGATCAAAGCCGGGAAAAAGTGAATCGGCGAGGCAGACAGGCCCGAGAACAGGCCCAGTACAATGAGAACCAGCCAAGCCTTTTCAGCGGTCAGGGACATCAACCCGTCACGGAGCCGGTCCGGGGCCATCCGGTTCAGGAAGTGCCGGCTTCGGGTGCTGTCGATCATGCAGGCTCCCAGGCGCCTTCATCCCCGCCCGGGTGCCGGGTCCGCTTGCGGACCCTCAGGCGTTTGATCCGGCGCGGATCCGCGTCGAGCACCTCGAATTCAAATCCGGCTGGATGAAAAATCATCTCCCCGCGCTCCGGGATACGTCCTGCAACAATAAAGACCAGCCCGCCGAGCGTGTCGATATCATCATCCTCGCCCTCCTCATGGATGACATGGCCGGTAATCTGTTCCAGTTCTTCAATGGTTGCGCGCGCATCCGCGACCCAGACGCCATTTCCCTTGGCGACAATGCCGGGCGCCGCCTCGTCATCATGTTCATCTTCAATGTCACCAACGATGGGTTCGAGCAGATCTTCCAGCGTCACCAGCCCGTCCGTGCCGCCGTACTCGTCCACGACCAGCGCCAGATGCATGCGCCGCGCCTGCATGCGCAAGAGCAGGTCGATCGCCCGCATGGAAGGCGGGGCAAAAAGCAGCGGCCGGCGGATGTCTTTCAATATCCGGCGGTCCGCCCAGCTGTGGCCGGGATCGGAAACAATCGGAACCAGTTGCGCCATCACATCCTTGATATGCGCCACACCGAGCGGGTCATCCAGGGTTTCCCGGTAAATCGGCAGGCGCGAATGGGAGGCCTCCGCAAAGGCGGGAATCAGCTCTCCGAGCGGGGTGTTGACCTCTATGCCAACGATATCGGCGCGCGGCACCATCACGTCTGCGACCTGCATCTGGTCAAACACCAGAACATTGGCCGCAAAGCCGTTTCTGTCCGCATCGGCCGGAGCGGCCTTGACCGGGCGGCCCAGAATACGCGCCAACCGCGTCTGCCAACTTCGGCTGTTTCCGTCGCTACTCATTGCTGATCGCCTTCATAGGGATCGGTAATTTCCATGTGCTGGAGCGCTTTGCGCTCAATGGATTCCATCTGCTCTGCTTCCGCCTCCGTCTGGTGATCATAGCCTTGAAGATGCAGGTATCCATGCACGACCAGATGCGCGATGTGATGCGATACCGGAATAGACTTTTCCTGCGCCTCACGAAAGACCGTTTCCTGTCCCAGCGCAATATCTCCGAGATGATC
>PFFX01000090.1:0-8331 GCA_002783385.1 Rhodobacterales bacterium CG15_BIG_FIL_POST_REV_8_21_14_020_59_13
TGGAACTGGAACATGCTGGCCTTGCACACGCTGCCGGTGCCGATGTTCCTGGTGATGATCCCGATGACGGCAATCTTCTTCATCTCGGCCCTCGCCGAAACCAACCGCCCGCCATTTGACCTGCCGGAAGCAGAATCCGAGCTCGTGGCCGGCTATCAGGTGGAGTATTCCTCCACCCCTTATCTGCTATTCATGATCGGCGAATATCTCAACATCGTTCTGATGTGCGCCATGACCACCATCCTTTTCTTCGGTGGATGGCATGCCCCGTTTGAATTCCTGTCCTTCGTGCCGCCTTTCTTCTGGTTTGCCGCCAAGGTGATCTTCTTCTTCTTCATGTTTGCCATGGTGAAGGCGCTGGTGCCGCGTTACCGCTATGACCAGCTGATGCGTCTGGGCTGGAAAATCTTCCTGCCGACCTCGCTCGGCGCAGTCGTGCTGGTGGGCGCTTACGTCGCATATTCAGGAGCTGCCTCATGAGCCGCATAGCCCAAACCATTCGTGGCGCCCTGTTGATGGATTTCTGGGGTGCTTTCGTGATGGGGCTGCGCTACATGGCGCAGCCGAAAGCGACCATCAATTATCCGTTTGAAAAAGGACCGCTATCACCCCGCTTCCGCGGTCAACATGCCTTGCGCCGATATGCCAACGGTGAAGAGCGCTGCATTGCCTGCAAGCTGTGCGAAGCGGTCTGCCCGGCGCAAGCCATCACCATCGAGGCGGAGCCACGTGAAGACGGTTCGCGGCGCACCACTCGCTACGACATCGACATGGTGAAGTGTATCTATTGCGGCTTTTGCGAGGAAGCCTGTCCGGTTGATGCTATCGTCGAAGGGCCGAATTTCGAATTCGCCGCGGAAAGCCGCGAAGAGCTTTATTACGACAAGGAAAAACTGCTTGCGAATGGCGATCGCTGGGAACGCGAGATCGCGCGCAATCTGGAATTGGACGCGCCTTACCGCTAGGGCGGGCGCAACACAAAAAAACGGGGCGGCTGATGCTGCAGGCAATAACATTCTGGATACTGGCGAGCGTGACGATTCTGTCCGCCTTCTTCGTCGTGGCCGCGCGAAATCCGGTCCGGTCCGTGTTGTGGCTGATCCTCGCCTTCTTCTCGGCCGCCGGCCTGTTCGTTTTGCTCGGGGCCGAGTTTCTCGCCATGCTGCTCATCGTTGTCTATGTCGGCGCGGTCGCGGTGTTGTTCCTGTTTGTGGTAATGATGCTGGATGTCGATTTCACCGAACTGAAGCAGGGCTTCCTCAGCTATCTGCCCTTTGGTGCGCTGGTTTCCATAGTGCTGGCGACGGAATTGATCATCGTCGGCAATGCCTGGACGGAGGCCAATGTCGTCGCGCCGGCCGGTGTCAACACAACGCCGGAAGGTGTTTCCAATGTCGAGGCACTCGGCATGCTGCTTTATGATGATTATGCTTATTTCTTCCAGACTGCGGGTCTGGTTCTGTTGGTCGCCATGATTGGTGCCATCGTCCTGACTTTGCGTCACAAGCCGCATATCAAGCGTCAGAATATTGCCGAACAGGTCGGCCGCGACCGCAAAACGGCGGTTACCATGCAGGATGTGAAATCCGGAGAGGGGTTGGGCGAATGACCGAAATCGGGCTGTCACATTATCTTGCGGTTGCCGCGATCCTGTTCACCATTGGTGTCTTCGGCATTTTCGTGAACCGCAAGAATGTCATCATTCTTCTGATGTCGATCGAGCTCTTATTGCTCGCCGTGAACATCAACCTCGTGGCTTTCTCCTCCCATCTCGGTGATCTCGCCGGGCAGGTCTTCGCCATGTTCGTCCTCACCGTTGCGGCGGCAGAAGCCGCAGTGGGCCTTGCAATCCTTGTCGTCTACTTCCGGAACCGTGGAAACATTTCGGTTGAAGACGTGAACCTGATGAAGGGCTAGAGGCCATGGCACCGATTCTCATCGTCTTCGGCCCGTTCGCCGGATCCATTATCGCCGGACTGTTCCAGCGCTTCATTGGCGACCGCGGCGCGCAAGTCATCACCACGGGTTTCCTGGTGCTGTCAGCGCTCTTGTCGGCCTGGGTCTTTTACGATGTCATTTTCGCAGAGAATGCGCGCACCATTCCGCTGGCCACCTGGATGCAGATTGGCGACTTCCATGCGACATGGTCCCTGCGGCTGGATCCGCTCTCGGCTGTCATGCTCGTCGTCGTGACCAGCGTCTCCGCGCTCGTACACGTCTATTCCTGGGGCTATATGAGCGACGATCCGCACCGGGCGCGCTTCTTCAGCTATCTCTCGCTTTTTACCTTTGCCATGCTGATGCTGGTGACCGCTGATGACTTCCTGCAGCTCTTTTTCGGCTGGGAAGGCGTTGGTCTGGCCTCCTATCTTCTGATCGGTTTCTGGTACAAGAAGAAATCTGCGAATAACGCTGCCATCAAGGCCTTCGTTACCAACCGGGTCGGCGATTTCGGCTTCGCGCTCGGAATCATGGCGATTTTTGCCGTCTTCGGTTCTGTCAGCTTTGACAGCGTGTTCAGCGATGTTGAAGGCATGTCCGCATTGAGCTGGTCCTTCCTCGGCATGGAATACAATGCCATCGAGCTCATCGCTTTCCTGCTTTTCATCGGCGCGATGGGCAAATCCGCACAGTTCTTCCTCCATGTCTGGCTGCCAGATGCGATGGAAGGTCCGACGCCGGTATCCGCGCTGATCCACGCTGCAACCATGGTGACTGCGGGCGTCTTCCTCGTTTGCCGCTGTTATCCGCTGTTTGAAGCGGCACCGCTGACATCAGCTTTCGTGACGATCATAGGGGCCACGACCGCGCTCTATGCCGCCACGGTCGGCCTGGCGCAGAACGATATCAAGCGCGTCATTGCCTATTCGACCTGTTCGCAGCTGGGCTACATGTTCTTTGCTGCAGGCCTCGGCCTTTACTCTGCAGCTATGTTCCACCTTTTCACCCATGCCTTCTTCAAGGCATTGCTCTTCCTGGGTGCTGGCTCGGTCATCCACGGCCTTCATAATGAGCAGGACATGCGCAAGATGGGCGGCACCTTCCAGGCCCTTCCGGCCACCTATCTGTTAATGATTATCGGTACTTTGGCCCTGACCGGTGTCGGTATTCCGGGCACGCCGCTCGGCTTTGCCGGCTTCTTCTCCAAAGACATGATCATCGAGGAAGCCTTCATGATGGGCGAGGAAGGAGTGCCGTTCGGCATGCTCGCCTTTTGGGTTGGAGTCATCGCAGCGGGCCTGACCAGCTTTTATTCCTGGCGGCTGATTTTCATGACTTTCCACGGCAAATTCCGCGGTGAGAAGGAAGTGCTGGATCACGCCCATGAAAGCCCGCCCGTGATGATGATCCCCCTGATTCTTCTGGCCGTCGGTGCAATTTTCGCCGGCATTACCTTCAAGGATCAGTTCGTCGGCCGCAATGCCTTCACCTTCTGGGAAGAATCTCTTCCCGCCGGTCCTTATGCTGAAGGCAATTATGGCGATGAATACCGCGCGTCACTTGCTGAGGATGTTCTGGCCGGACACACCGATCTGGAATCAGAGTCGCTCGAAGCTGCCGTAGGCGAGGGGGATGCCAGCGCACCGTCGCAGACTACAGATAGCCCCGCCGGGGCGGCTGCGTCAGGTGAAGTGGGCGAGGCTCATGGCGGTCATCATCCGCCGACATGGGTGCTCTGGACGCCACTATTTGTGACGGTGTTCGGGTTTGCGCTAGCCTGGTTCCTGTATGTCCGCCACGAGGGCTTTGGTGCCCGGCTGGCGGCGCGCAAGGGTCCGCTGCACAGCTTCCTCCTGAACAAGTGGTATTTCGACGAGCTCTACCATTTCGTCTTCGTCCGGGGCACGGCTGCCCTTGGTGATATTTTCTGGAAAGTCGGTGACCGGCGCATCATTGACGGTTTTGGCCCGAACGGCTTTGCCGCATCTGCGATGGCCGCGGCACGGCGCTTGTCCAGAGCGCAATCGGGCTTTCTCTATCACTACGCATTTGTCATGCTGATCGGGGTGGTGGCGCTCACCCTCTGGGCCATGACCGGCGCGGGAGGCGAATAAATGCTGTCTGCCGTAACCTTTGCGCCGCTTGCTGGCGCGCTCGTCATCATTCTTTTCAAGATGTTCTCGCGGGCTGAGGACAGCGCGTTCATCGAGAAAAATGCCCGCGGCGTGGCCTTGCTGACGACGCTCGTCACCTTCGCTCTGTCGATCATGGTGCTGATCCAGTTCGATCCGCAAAATCCCGGCTTCCAGATGGTAGAATATGTGCCCTGGTTCACCGAGCTGGGCATGGGCTATCGCATGGGTGTGGACGGATTATCTGTGCTTTTTGTGCTTTTGACGGCCTTCTTGATGCCGATCGCCATTCTGGCCAGCTGGAAGGTCGAGAAGCGCGTCGCCGATTACATGATTGCTTTCCTGCTTCTGGAAACGCTGATGATCGGAGTCTTCTGCGCGCTCGACATCGTGTTGTTCTACATCTTCTTTGAAGGCGGCCTGATCCCGATGTTCCTGATCATCGGCGTCTGGGGCGGCGCAAACCGTGTCTATGCGGCGTTCAAATTCTTTCTCTACACACTCCTCGGCTCGGTGCTCATGCTCGTCGCCATGGTCTTCATGTATCTTCAGGCAGGAACGACGAATATCGAGGTGTTGCTGGCCACGCCTTTTGCAGCCGAAGTCCAGACATGGTTGTGGCTGGCATTCTTTGCCTCTTTTGCCGTGAAAATGCCGATGTGGCCGGTTCACACCTGGTTGCCGGATGCCCATGTGGAAGCGCCAACGGCAGGCTCTGTCATTCTGGCCAGCGTGCTGCTGAAGATGGGGGGGTATGGCTTTCTGCGGTTCTCGATCCCGATGTTCCCGGATGCGACCGCCTATTTCACCCCGCTAGTCTTCACCCTTTCAGTGATCGCCATCATCTACACCTCTCTGGTGGCTTTCCGGCAAACCGACATCAAGAAGCTGATCGCCTATTCCTCCATCGCCCATATGGGCCTGGTGACCATGGGCCTGTTCGCGTTGACAGAACTCGGCGTACAGGGCGCGATTTTCCAGATGCTGTCCCACGGCATCGTTGCCGGCGCGCTCTTCCTCGCCGTCGGTGTTATCTATGACCGCATGCATACCCGCGAAATCGCCTTTTATGGCGGTCTCGTGCATCGTATGCCGGTCTATGCAGCCATACTGGCCCTGTTCTCCTTGGCCAATATCGGCCTGCCAGGCACATCCGGATTTGTCGGCGAGATCATGGCCATGATAGGTACATTCCAAGTGTCTACATGGGCGGCGGCAGGCGCAGCCATCGGCGTTATTCTGTCGGCGGTCTACATGTTGACAGCCTATCGTAATCTGGTGCTCGGCGACCTGACCAATCCGAAGCTGGCAGAGATCAACGACATGAATATCCGCGAATGGGCGATTTTCATGCCTCTGATCATCGTCACCCTCGTGCTCGGTTTCTTCTCGACGCTGATCACGGATGTGACCGCTGCGTCGGTTGAGCAACTGCTTTCTAATTATCAGGCGGCCCTTGCCGCCAGTGCACAGTAGGGGCCGAAGCGATGAACCTTTCAACGCTTACCGCTGAATACATGCTCTTCGCACCGGAGATTGTTCTGGCGCTTGGAGCCATGGGCCTTCTGATGCTGGGCGTCTTCGTCAGGGATCAAGACAAGGCGGCGGCTTTCGTTGCCCCGTTGACGGCAGGCCTGCTGGTGGCAGCAGCGCTGGTTGCAGCGTTGATGGTGCCGGGCGAGGGCGGTCAGGCCTTTTCGGGCGCTTTCGTTTTTGACCCGCTGGCACTTTTCGCCAAGGTGGCGATTTTCGGCGCCGCGGCGATCGCCCTGCTGTTTGCGGTTCCATATCTGATAGCCGAACGTCTTGCCAAATTCGAGTATTTCGTGCTGATCGCACTGGCCGCTCTCGGCATGTCAATGATGGTATCGGCCAACGACCTGATCTCCATGTATATGGGCGTTGAGTTGCAATCACTGGCGCTCTATGTGCTCGCCGCCTTCAATCGTGACAGCCTGCGCGCCTCCGAAGCGGGACTGAAATACTTCGTGCTTGGCGCATTATCGTCCGGCCTGCTGCTTTACGGCGCGTCTCTGGTTTATGGCTTTACCGGTGCCACCGGCTTTAACGAGATTGCGATTGCCTCAGCTTCCGGAGAGGTCTCGATCGGCCTTCTTTTCGGCCTCGTCTTCATGATCTGCGGTCTCGCTTTCAAGGTTTCCGCCGCGCCCTTCCACATGTGGACGCCGGACGTTTATGAAGGGTCGCCAACACCGGTGACGGCCTTCTTTGCGACGGCCCCGAAACTGGCCGCCATCGTCCTGCTCGCCCGCATTCTGCTGGAACCTTTCGGGGCGATGACGGATCAGTGGCAGCAAGTCATTACTGCCATTGCCATACTGTCCATGGCCGTGGGGGCATTCGGAGCCCTGACCCAGAACAATATCAAGCGGCTTATGGCCTATTCCTCCATCGGGAATATGGGCTATGCGCTGGTCGCCATTGCCGCCGGTACCGCCACCGGGCTCTGGGCGCTGCTGGCTTTCATGATTCTCTACATCATCAGTCTGATCGCAGCCTTCGGTGTGATGCTCTCCATGCGCACCAGCGAAGGTATGGTTGAGCAGGTTGAAGATCTGGCGGGCCTGGCCCAGTCGCGTCCGGGCCTCGCTTGGACGATGACCGGTGCCATGTTCTCGATCGGTGGCCTGCCTTTCCTGGTTGGCTTTTTCGGCAAGCTCTTCATCCTCTATGCCGCGCTGCAAGCCGGGCTGGTCTTCCTGCCGATTGCCCTGGTCCTGTTCTCGGTGGTTGCGGCCTATTATTATCTGCGGATCGTCAGGGTGATGTGGTTCTCCGATCCAGTTGTGACTTTCATCGGACCGTCCGCGACAACCGCAGTGATCACCAATGTGGCGGGTATAGCGACAGCGGCCCTGGTGATTGTTGCGCCTGTGCTTTTCTATCTGGCACAAAATTCCGGCTTCGGACCGCTCTAGATGACGGCATCGGGCGTCCGGATCGAATGGCTGGACGAAACGGATTCGACCAATGAAGAAGCCCGCCGCCGGTTCAGGGCTGGAGAGATCGGGCCTTTATGGATTGCTGCGAAGCGGCAAAGCACTGGCCGTGGACGGCGTGGCCGCGCCTGGGCTGATCTCAGCGGCAATCTGTATTGCTCCGGTCTTTATTCGCTCAAATGCTCGCCCGGTGAGGCGGCCCAGCTTTCTTTTGCGGCGGCGCTGGCGGCGTCAGAGGTCTGCCAGGCGGTGCTGCCCGGGCGGACCGTAAAGGTGAAATGGCCGAATGATGTCCTGATTGAGGGCCAGAAAGTCTGTGGCATCCTGCTGGAATCCGCCGATTCGCCCGGACAAATCGTGCAGCTTGTTGTCGGCATCGGCATTAATATCATGGCTGCCCCCGATATTGCTGAACGCCCCGCCGTCAGTCTTGCTCATTTGGGGGCTGATCTGAACGCGGCAGCAGCATTCGAGCAACTCGTTGAGCGTTTCGAATATTGGCGTAGCGTCTGGGCGAGGGAAGGCTTTGCGCCCATTCGAGAGGCTTGGCTGGCGCGTGCCCATGGCGTGGGTCAGCGCTGCCTTGTTCGTCTCGACAAGGAAACGCTGGAAGGGGTTTTCACCGGCCTGTCAGAGGATGGATCGTTGATCCTCGAACTCGCCGGCGGCCAAAGACGGCTTATTTCAGCGGGAGATGTATTTTTCCCCGGGGCTTTGGGCTAGACCGCTTTTCATGTTTCTTGCAATCGATTGTGGCAATACCAATACGCTCTTCGCTGTCCACGACGGCGAGGGATGGCGCGCGCAATGGCGCACGGCGACCCACTCCACCCGTACGGCGGACGAACACGCTGTCTGGCTGAGCCAAATCATGGCGATGAACGGGCTGACCTTTGGTGATATAGCCGCCTGCGTCATCTCCACCGTGGTGCCGCAAGCCCTGTTCAACCTGCGCAATCTCTCACGGCGATACCTCAATGCCGAACCGCTGATTATTGGCGAACCACATGTCGAACTGGGGGTTCAGGTCCGCCTGCCACGGCCGCAGGAAGCTGGCGCGGACCGGCTGGTGAATGCACTCGGTGCCCGCACCAGATATGACGGCGCATTGCTGCTCATCGACTCCGGTACAGCGACGACCTTCGATGTCGTGTCCAGCGATGGCGCGTTTGAAGGCGGCATCATTGCGCCGGGTGTCAACCTGTCTATGAAGGCCCTTCACGAAGCGGCAGCCCGTTTGCCCCGCATAGAAATCCGGCAGCCGGAGAAAGTCATTGGCAAGGACACAGTCTCGGCCA
>PFFX01000090.1:8349-9092 GCA_002783385.1 Rhodobacterales bacterium CG15_BIG_FIL_POST_REV_8_21_14_020_59_13
GGGGCTATGTCGAACTGATTGACGGTCTGGTGCGCCGCACGCGGGAGGAATATCGAGAACACCTGACGGTCATTGCCACCGGTGGTGTTGCCTCGCTCTTTGAAGGGGCGGTTTCCTCGATTGACCACTTCGATTCTGACATCACAATTCACGGATTGCTGGAAGTCTGGCGTCTCAATGGCGGCGGAGCAGACTGATGGTAAAAACAAACGGGCTTTATTTCCTGCCGCTCGGCGGGTCCGGCGAAATCGGTATGAATCTGAACCTCTACGGCTACGGGCCGGAAGAGAACCGGAAATGGATCATGGTCGATTGCGGCGTCACCTTCGGTGATCTGACAACACCGGGCATTGATATCATCATGCCGGATCCTGATTTCATCGAGGAGCGCGCGCACGACCTTTTGGCGATCGTCCTGACTCATGCCCATGAAGACCATATGGGTGCCGTCGCCCATCTCTGGGAGCGGTTTCGCTGTCCGATCTATGCCACGCCGTTCACGGCATGGCTGATGGTGGACCGGCTGAAAGAAAAGGGCCTCGACAAAGAAGCGATCGTGACGGTCGTGCCGCTGGACGGACAAATCACCCTCGGCCCCTTCGACATCAGCTTTGTCACGCTGACCCATTCCATCCCTGAACCCAATGGCCTTGCCATTCGCACACCGGAAGGCCTGATTCTGCATACCGGCGACTGGAAGATTGATGCCGACCCGCAGATCGGCAAGGAAACTGATATCGGCG
>PFFX01000090.1:9123-10822 GCA_002783385.1 Rhodobacterales bacterium CG15_BIG_FIL_POST_REV_8_21_14_020_59_13
GGCCATGGTGTGCGACAGCACCAATGTCTTCACCAAGGGTGAATCTGGCTCGGAGGCCGGTGTACGCAAGAGTCTGATTGAACTGGTTGGTGAGTTGAAGGGCCGCGTAGCAATTGCCTCCTTTGCCTCCAACGTCGCGCGCATGGAATCGGCGATTGTCGCGGCCGAAGCCAATGGACGCCGCGTCTGTATGGCCGGGCGGTCAATGCTCCGCATGTCCGCCGCCGCCAAGGCGGTGGGCCTGTTGAAAAACACAAAGCCTTTCATTGATGAAGATGACGCTGCCCACTTTCCGGCGGAGAAAATTCTCTATCTCTGCACCGGCAGCCAGGGCGAGCCACGGGCCGCTCTCTCGCGGATCGCACGCGGCGATCATCGCGGCATTAAACTGACAAGCGGCGATACGGTTATCTTTTCGTCCCGCGTTATTCCGGGCAATGAGGCCAGCATTTTCGAGCTACAGAACATGCTCTCGGAGCGTGGGGTTGATATCATCACCGAACGCGAGCGCCACGTTCACGTTTCCGGCCATCCGTGCCGCGATGAGCTGCGCCAGATGTATGCGTGGGTCAAACCACGCATTGCCATTCCGGTGCATGGCGAGCGCCGGCATCTGGTCGAACATGCCGCTTTTGCAAAATCGTTGCAGGTGCCCCACGCTTTGCCGGGGCGAAATGGCGATATGATCCGCATCACCAAAGACGGGGCGAGCGTCGTTGACGAGGTCAAGTCGGGACGCCTTTATGTAGATGGAAACCTTCTGAGCGAGGCGGAAGAAACCGGCATTCGCGAACGCCGGTCGATGGCGCTGGCCGGTTACGTCACAGTGGCCATGGTGATCGACGGGCAGGGCGGTCTGATCTCCGGTCCGGATGTGCGCGTGTCGGGTCTGCCGGAAACCCGCGAGCTGACCGAGGATCACTGGTTCGACCTGATCGCGGACACCGCTGAATCCGCCTTTGACCGCCTGAAGCGCCGGGATCGCGGCGACGAGGCGCAGGTCGAGGAAATGGTGCGCCGCGCTGTGCGCCGCGAGCTTAACCGCATCTGGGGCAAGAAGCCTCAAGTTGATATAATGGTGCTCACCGCCTGAGGAGCGTTGTAATGAAAGCCGGACGTCTCAACCACATCGGCATTGCCATTCCGGACATCGCCGCGGCGCGCGCTACGTATGCCGCGCTCTACGGGCTCGACAAGGTGACAGAGATCAGGGATTTCCCGAAACTGGGTGTGAAAGTCTGCTTTGTCGATACCGGCAATACCGAACTGGAATTGCTGGAACCGCTCGGACCGGAGAGCCCGGTCAACAAATTTCTCGAAAAAAATCCCAAGGGCGGCCAGCATCATCTGTGTTTCGAGGTCGCCGACATCATTGCCGCACGCGATGCCATGCGCGGCAAGGGCACAACCCTTCTGGGCACAGGTGAGCCCTATATCGGAGCCCATGGCGTACCGGTTATCTTCGTGCATCCCAAGGATACGCACGGCGTCCTGATCGAGCTGATGCAGGCGCCGGCATGACCCCGGTGCGCATCTTCCAGATCGCGGTCATAGCTGTTGCGGTATTGGCCTGGCTGTTTCAATTGATCCTGCCTGGCGAGGGGATGAATTTCGTCACTGGCCTCGTCGTCTATCTGATCACCTGGTGGATCACCCTGTTCACCATCCTGCCGCTCGGCATTACCGGGCAGGCCGAAAG
>PFFX01000018.1:0-4920 GCA_002783385.1 Rhodobacterales bacterium CG15_BIG_FIL_POST_REV_8_21_14_020_59_13
CTTCGTCAACACACCTGTCACCGCATCCAGTGTGTCCGGGGCCAGCATCAAGCCGCCAAGCACGGCTTCCTCGGCCTGCTTTGCCTGCGGAACGGTTCTCATTTTGCCTCAGAGCGCCGAGCCGACTCTACACACCCGCCTATCTCAACCACATCCAAAATGTCGTCTTGACTGGCAATCCGAACCTCGGTCATGCCACGCACCGCGTATCGCAGTGCTTCAGCCTTCGATATGGCCCGGATAAGTGATACCTCTCCGCACACCGTGACAAGGTAAACCCGCGTCCTTGTTCGCATTTCCATCCCCACCTGTTGTTTGAGCCGCTATAGTAGCGCACATTGACATCCGTTGTCAAGCGCGTTGACACGGCGCATTGCATACGCTACTATACGTGCTCACCACACGGAGGGCACAACGATGACCAAAGTAGATATGTCGCACGCAACACCGGAGCTTCTTGCCGCCTACGCTCTTGCACAGGGCGAGATCGGGAATGCCGAGAAAAGCAGCACGAACTTACACTTCAACAGCCGATACGCCGACCTTGCCGAGGTGCTCAACACGATCAGACCGGCATTCTCCAAGCATGGCCTGGCTATCATCCAGTCCACCGGGTTTGATGGCGCGATGGTGTACGTGACCACTATCGTCACCCACTCAGGCGGCGGCTGGATCGCGTCAGAAGCGGCTTGCGTCCCCGCAAAGTCTGACGCACAAGGGATTGGCTCTGCCACAACCTATCTGCGTAGGTATGGCGCGTCAGCAATTTCCGGTATTTCGCAGGAAGATGATGACGGCGAGGCTGCCGCTCACTCACCAGCAGCATCAGCGAAAGCCAGTAAGCCGAGCAAGCCCATTGAAGAATGGATGGCGGCAATCGGCTCTGCGCAGACGGTAACGCAGGCAACCAAGATCGGCCGCGAGGCATGGGCAGACTACGGATCAAGCCCTACTGCGCGTGTTGATATTCGCAAAGCCGTGGCATCACGGAAAGACTATTTGGACAACGCAGGTGAAGCACCACCGGCAGATGAAGCCGGCCTCGCAACCGACGAAGGATAAGTTATGAGCCACTGGTATCAGCAAGATGGGCAGGCGAAGCACCGCATTGTAGGTGCAAACGGTGCCGAGCGAGATACAACGCTGCGCGATGCACGCACATCACACCTTGCGCCGTCGGTAACCACAATCATATCGGAGCTTGCGTCTCCTGGCCTTACCGACTGGATGGCTATGGAAGCTATCAAGCAAGCCTTGTTTGAGGCTCCGATGCTCCCCGATAACTTGGAGCCATCCGCCATCCGTGGGATATTCAGCCGCTCACGCGAAGCAACCAAAGCCAAGGCGGCGCTTGGCACCACAATCCACAAGGCGGTGGAACGAGCGTTGCGCGATGACGCAATATCAATCGAGCACGCGAAGGAAATAGCCGCCACACTAACGTGGCTAGAGTCTTTGTCGCGTGCGCTATGGGAGCCTGAAGTATCGTTCTCGCACCCACTAGGTTACGGAGGAACTACCGATGCGGTTTGCCGCAACGACAAGATTGTCGTTGACTTCAAGACAAAAGAGTTTCGCGCTGGTGACGATGTTGCCGTGTATGACTATCATGTCATGCAGCTTGCTGCTTGCGCAGTCGGAGTCGGCATTGCCAAAGCGGAATGGACATGCCGTGAATGGGAAGAATCAGGAATCAAAGCCTTCAACCTGTTCATCAGCACGACTACACCAGGTCTTACCGTGCCGATCCCATGGACACCAAAAGCAATGCACCGAGGTTTCGCCATGTTCGTGTCGTGCCTTGACCTATGGCAAGCGCGCAACAAATACGCTCCGGCGTGGAGCGTTCCGTTAAACGCAATTCGATTGAAAGGATAAGTGATGACGTACAAAAAAGTGAATGCTGGTGCGAGCGATCAAATCGGTCGGCCCTTCTACCCCATGGGCGAGCTTGCAGCAATCAGTATCTACAAACAGCGGCACGGCCTGAAACAAATCTGCATCCGCATTGGCCGAGCCGCTGCTGAGGTCGCCGGGATAGAAACGGGCCAACGCTACGTCATTTCCGTTGACGAACGCGACGGCATAATCAATGGCATCGAACTATGCCGAACCGAATCCGGCGGCGTCATCGTCCGGTCACGCGGCCCGCGTATGTATCTGTCGCTGGCAACGTCCTATGTCGGCCCATCAATGCCAGGCCCGTCCCGTTATGCCGTTCCGCTGCTTGACACAGGCGAACGCCCCGGTCACCTCATCCGGTTCACAACCGGGTCAGCCAAAGGCTAGATATTGTTCCGCCCCGGAGACATGGTAGGCGGTGTCGCATACCGCCTATCACCTTTGTTTCTCCTCGCCATGATCGCCTGAGCGCCACCTGTTAATCCGGGTGGCCGATTTTTGATGACGGATCGCGGCATCCGCTCAACTGGCGCGTTGCCAGATGGCATCTGCACATTCGCAACAGGCGCAACCTGCGGCTGGACAACTACAGGCACAGATTTACGTGGGATCGGCTGCGCCACGGCGGCTTGCTGGTTTTGTCCCGCTTGCTGGTAAATTGCTCGCATCCTACCCGACAATGATGCGTTCCGGTCACCAGGCATCGCACCGCTTGGAAGCGGAGCCTGCGGATTGGCAACCACAGGCGGCGACATGTACCTGTCAAGACTTGGATTCCCCTGTCCAGCGCCAACCGGGATCGGCGTCTGCTGAGGAACCGGCTGAATCACCGGGTTCCGGTTCGCCAGAGACGACTGCTTGCGCGCTGCCATGATCGCCTGAGCGCCATTCGTTACCCCTACCGGCATAGCTGGCCGTGCTACCGCCGGAGGCGGCGCTGGCGGCGCTGGCGGCGTCGGCCTCATATCACCACTGCTGTACCCGTTAGGCGCTCCTACCGGCGCGTTCTGCCGTGGCTGAGCCGATTGCACAGCACTCTGCGGGTTCTGCGCCGCTGGCCGGTACGCTGAAAGGTAATCTCGCATGTTCTGATCTCCTGTTGTTATCGGCGTTTTGGCGTCGGCTTGGCCCCGTCGCCAATATCATACCCGCGTGCGCGGTTCATGGCAGCAACAAACTTCTTTTGCTCTGCCTCAATCAACTTGTCGATCCGGCGTAGTTCAATTGCTACGTCACGCCTACTCATGGAATCATCGTCGCGGATAGCCTTCTGCTCGTCGCGCAAGTCTCGAATACGCGACTTGGTATCACGGAACGTTTCCATCACAGTACCCCTTTGTAGTATTTTCCCGGCCCGCGTCCCGGCCTTCTTGTCGGCATTCTTTAACCACGGCTCTTCATCGAGCAACTTGGTTTGCATCTTGGTATCGTTATTGGCAACCGCCTTGACATACTTGGCAACGGCACTGTTGTACTCCTTGCTGCGATCCCCGAAAACTTTGCCAGTCTCTTTGCCCGGATCACGCCCCTTGAACAACACGCCCAACAAAGGAATGTCCTCGGGGCCATCCGGGTTAACGCCGCCCATCAGGTCAAGCGCAAGACTGGCGGATGCCGCAACAAACCGCCCTGGGCCACCTGTGACTTCCTCAATCAAGTACCCGGTCTGCTCGCCCGTAGGATTCACCAAGCCCGCGTAGTAGTCGCCATCACGCACTGTAGTCGATTCGTTCAGCGCCCGAGCAATCCACTTGTAGATCGGGCTTTCAGTGGACAACGTATCTTGCCACCGTGGGTGCGTCTGATCCAATTCATACGGGTTAACGCCGTATGCCAATTTACCACCACGCCCATTGTCGTTTGCAAGCGTCTGGTAGATGATTCGGACTGGCTCAGGCATAGCCGCGAGCAACCCGGCGTCCGTCTGAATAGGACTCATCGAGTCAATGACAGACCCGGCAGTTGTCAGTGCCAGGTCTACAGTATCAACACGGCGTCCACGCATCGTGTCGTAGGTCACGCGGGCAGCTTGATACCCGAGGTACGAAAAAATGTTCGCCCCATAGAACATTGGAATGTCGAAGTGCTTGCCTGCTTCCTGATCCCATACAACCGGGATTGCTCGCTTGTTCGCATTGTTGCCTACCAGCTTTTCGTATAGTGATTCGCCATCATCATCATCGCCCATCGCAATCATCTGCGCCAACGCCATGCCATAGCTCGTCGCTGCCAACCCGTACATGGTGCGGCGGAACCGCTTCGATTTCATTAGCGAACCAATAGTGACTGCGCCTTGGTTTGCTGCATTCCAGAACACATACAGTGCGCCAACGTGCTTTGATGACGATCCGCTCCGGTTGAAATTGACCGTGATGTTCTTGGCAATATCAACGGCTTCTACTATCGACATGCCGTTCTCTCTCGCGGCAATATATGCCGCAAGCCGCGTTGAAGCCTCTGTGACCTCATTGACCGCCTCAACGTCCCTCATCGTGGCGGCCATAACGCGCTTAACACCGCTAAGGCTCGGGTCTTTACTGTACTTACGTACAATTGACGAAAGCTCTTTGCGTACACCGGATATGTCGGATACGAATATCGTTGATGTTCTGCCGCCGTTTTCGCTGAACTCGCGCTCATACTTGGTAACTAGCGGATCGCCAGCTTTTGCCTTGCGATCAACACGCGTTCTGTTCCACAGCACACTGTACGTTTTCAGGTATGTCGCGCCAAACACCTTTACCAGCTTAGGATGCTTGGCATTCAGATACGCAAAGCCAAGCTCCAAATCCCTAGGCGTGTTCACAATCGGGAAGAACGGCGACAACGACGTTTTCACGGCGGCCAAGAACCGAGTGACCGTCCCTGTTGCGCGGAGCAACGCGCCAATCTTGTCCTCGCCAACGTTTCTAACTGCATCGGCAAGCTGCTTTGACGCAAGCTCAATCGCAACTGGCTTGCCCTCGTGCATATAAACAACTTGATCTTCAGATGTGCTGCGCCTCCACTTGTACGTAA
>PFFX01000018.1:5044-9037 GCA_002783385.1 Rhodobacterales bacterium CG15_BIG_FIL_POST_REV_8_21_14_020_59_13
GGCATTTTCCATATCTCGCACCATGTGCTGAAATACGTGCTTTGGTTCGCTCTTTCGACCAGTTGCAGGCTTGCCAAGCGGCGCTCTTTGCGCCTGCAACCCACTGCCGGTAGAAACGTTAGACGAACTTGAATCATCTTCCTCCCCAGGCAACCCGCGCAACGGAGCGTAATGCTTGTATTGCTTGAGCAATCCAGCGTGACGTTCCTTTGATATCTGCCCAGACTCAAGCAACGCGTCAAGCGTGAATCGGCGCATGGTGTCGGCAATTAACGCGGCTTCCTCAAACGCGTCCCGAACGTCTTTTGGCAACTGGTCAATTGCCTTCTTCGCTGCCTCTGGCGATATGCCAGCGTATTCACCTGACTTGCGATCCTCGATATCCTTGTTCTCTTTTACGTCAGTCTCAAACCCCGCTGCACGCGCTATTTCGGCACGCTCATCCATAATCTCACGCGTGCCAGCGCTACTGGCGACAAACCATGTGTCGGTGATCTTGTCCAACAGCCGCAACTCGTACTTGCCATAACGCTCCGACATGAACTTCTCGCGCTCTGGCGCGTGCCGCCACCACATGAACCGGCCAAAATCATCCTCTGTCTTGCCAACCCGCGTAATCGCCTCAATCATCGGCTTGAGGAACTTCCGCTCAGCCTCGGCGCGCTGGTCACCTGCAATACCGTGGATTCGGTTCTCATGCCGCCAAGCGTCAGCCCACTCTGGGACTAGCCTGCCCAACAGTGCCGACACTCGCTCCTGCGCGTGCTTCAACTCAATGTACTTGTCCAAGTGATGCGTCGTGTACCACTTGATAATGTCCTTTGCCTTTCCAACAGCCGCGTTCTTTACAACCTTGACCCGCTCGAATATGCCGCCTTCGTCGTCGTCAGACAAAACATCCAGCGTGTCATCCGGGTTATCTTCAGCAAACAGATCATAGGTGCGAGGCGTTGCTTTTGGCACCTGCTTTGCTTCAGGAACTTTTTCCACAGTGTTCACAGTCTCACGGCTTGCAGACCGTGATCGGTTGCCTCGATCAGAAGTTCCATCGAATGACAACTCGCCACTATGGTCTACCGCCACCCTAAGCATTCCGGCTTTTTTGATCCCCTCTATAACCGCCTTGTTTGCATCCAGTGTTGCATCGCTTGCGACCACGCTTACCTTTAGCCCGCCACTAATCCTTACGACTCGCGCAAGTGCGGCCAAAGCGCGCTTGCCGTTTGCTTGATTCAGCGGGGCGGTGAACACCGTTGTGATATTGTCATGCACACCAGTAACAATAAACGCCGCTGTGTCATCGCCATTAGCCCTAGCAACATCCGCTATCTTTGATATATCGGCCATAATCCCAATACTGCCATCGGCGGCCCCAATAACTTCACTGATTCTGAGTCCTAGAACTCCCTTGTGCTCGCCTCTCGGTTCACGTAGTGGGTCAGCCTTCCCTGCCGCAGAAGGTAGTTTCTGCACGCTGCTACTCGCAACGCCGCCAGTAACAGTTAGGCTCCCATACGAATCATGATCCAGAACAATATGCCCGGCAAATCCGTCACGTATGCCGTTGCGCTCAAGAGAGCGTGCCACGGCTTCAGTTGCCAAGGTGTCGCCTCTGGATGGATTCGGGACGCCGGAAGGATGGTTATGTACCATCCACAACTTCGAGCCTGGATGCGTTTCACGAACCTTTAGTAGCAGTTTAGCCACGTAATCGTTATCCGAGCTTTCCGGGAATACGTTAACTGAATTGACTGCGCGGCTGGACACTGCGGATTCATGCACCACCGTGCCATCTGGCGCGACGAACTGATACCGCATAGTCTCAATCTCAGGGTCGCGGTATACGGCATTGATTGCAGCCATATCTTCCGCCGTTTTAGCCTTCAACCCGATAATGCGCGAGCCGCCAAGCCGCTTGAAGTTCGACTTTATTGATTGCGCAAGAACAGAGCCGCCAAATCGTTCTAGAATGCGTTCAACAACATCGCCGCTCTTCTTTTTGGCCTGCGGCTCATCAATGCGAGCCTGCTCCGGTCGATCCCCGGCAAGCAAATCTCCGTCGCCCTGCTCTGGGCGAACCAAGTCCCTGCCAAGCCCGTTGCGCTTTGCGTCCTTATCCTTCGCCAAAGCGGCGATCCGCTCCTTATTCGTCGGAGCGGCAAACAGACCTAGCTGTTCTTCTTCCGCTGATCTTTGACTATCGTCAGTATCGGCTTCTTCGTTCGCCCTTGTGGCATTGTCAGCAGTGGCTCGTCCACGTCCAGCTTGTTCGCCACTATCATTCCCGCTCTCAAAAGCGTTTCCATCGCTTTCCTGGTCGCTTCTCGCTTCATCTTTCCCACCTATCGCGGTTTTCCGCGCTCGCTCAAAAACCTCTGATACCTCCGGCGTTGTATCTTCACCAAAGATATCTTGCGTAGTATTTTGGATTTGGCTATCGGCAATCACCCGCGCAATTTCATTTAACTCCGATGCTATGCGCTTCGATGACCGCCTGTGCTGAGCAAAAAACTCCATCGCTAACTGCGTAGCTTCGCTACGACCTAACATATCCCCCTGCGCAGCAACGTTGTCTGGCGATATGCCGTTTCTGCCAGCCTCGCGTATTGCATTGAATGCAAGTGCTATCTGCTCCGGCACGGCACCTAGCGGCCCATCCTTGTCGATCTTCGCCATCGCTGGCGCAGCCTGAACCATCGCGTTGATGATGTTCTTGCTTGATTCGTCGATGCCTTCAGATGATGCCGAAACAAGCTCATCATTGTTGTATGCACGCGCCAACAACGCGTTGCGAATGCGCCCAAGCCCCACAGAGTTTATCCGGCCACCGGCTGACTGCAACTGAGCGGCCTCGTTTTTGCCAACGGATGCAAAAAACGCCCTGAAGAATGGCGTGTTCCTACCAACCGATATGCCACCAGCTTCGTCAATCTCTACCGTGCTGAGGTCTGGAAGTATTCTCGCGTCACTGTGCGCCTGCTCCGATGGCGACATAACCAGACCGGGACTTACATTTGACTCCGCTCCAATATTAGACATGCCAGTAACCGGCTTGAACAGTCTTATCAGTATCGGGGCTGATTTACCGCTGAATGCTGCTGCGCTAACGCGGTGAAGCCCCTCGTCGGAAACAATGCCTTTTACGTACCCTGCGAGTTTTCCGCGCCTTGCGGCCTCTTTCAGCGCTTCGGCTCGACCGTTGTTCAGCGCCTGCAAGTCAGCGTCTTGATAAGCCGGGTTAACGTTACCGTAAACATCGTGCGATGCCTCGATAGAATCGGCCTCAACAACCGCGTACCTTACTTCCACCTTCTGCCCGTTGGCGAAAGTAACAATGTCGGTTCTCCCCATGTCCGACTCTGGAATGCCAATGTCTCGCCGCATCTCAACCATCGGCGCACCCGTACCAGGATCGCGCGAGTGACTTAGCTGCTGTGGGTCAAGATTGTTTACCATCCCCAATAGTTGAACCGTAGATGCTGTGCGCCCTCTATCTCGCGGCTGCATGTTCGGGTCAACTATGGATCGACGCCCTTCAGACGGCACACTTTCCTGCACATCCTCGACCGGGCTTTGTTGCTGTATCTGCTCCCCACCGGCGGCAGTGCCCGTCACACCGGTGGCAGTTGACTCTGTACTGGCTACAGGCTCCTGATTCTGTACCGGCTGCGCTAGAGCTTGTGGTGGCTTTGTAGCCCTGTTCAGCATCCCGGTAACCGATGCCTCTAGGTCGGCGCGCATGGCTGCATCCGCCCCACCGGTTGATACCAACCTTGCAATCTCGTTCTGCGCTGCCTCAGCGGCCCGAGCCTTTTCCAGCTTGACGGTAATTTCAGCCCTGCGCTTAATCGCCGCATCTTTGCTCGGCGTCCCGTCTATCCCATATGCGCCTTTGTTGATCCCCTCGACCAGCTTCTTGTGCTCACGCGCAAGCGCCTGCTTCGCCTTGGCCGACATGACACCACTATTGGCGGTCACGCTCAACTCGGCAAT
>PFFX01000018.1:9044-9186 GCA_002783385.1 Rhodobacterales bacterium CG15_BIG_FIL_POST_REV_8_21_14_020_59_13
TCAACGGTAGGCGCTACAACCGGCGCTGCTTCTTGTACCGGCGCAGCCGCAACAGGCCGAGCAACAGGCAATGTCGCTACTTCTGGCGCTACGTCTGGCGCTACAGGCGCTGGTTCTGCCGCAACTTTGGCAGCCGCCGCAG
>PFFX01000018.1:9204-10762 GCA_002783385.1 Rhodobacterales bacterium CG15_BIG_FIL_POST_REV_8_21_14_020_59_13
GCTGCTCGCCAGGTGTGGCAGGGCGCTTGCGCGCACCGGCAGCGAAACCAAGCGGCGATGCCGCGAATGTGCCTATGGCACTGGCAGCTAAAACCCCTTCCCCGGCCTTGCCAATCTCCCGAGCACCGGCAGCAACCTCGCCAATGTTCTGTGCGAACTTCTCGCCGCCCGAATCCCCGGCTTCACCAACGCCTTCGGCTGCTGCACTAACACCGCCGCTTGCAAATCGCTGCGCAACAGGCCGTCCAGCCAGCGCGCCAAGTATTCTTCTGCTCGGCGCTGCCCCTTTCAGCAAATCCTCAACAACATTCAGGCCCAACGTCTGCGACAGGCCGGCAGTCGCCCCGGTCAATGCGGTAACGCCGGTAAGCGTGGTCATGTAGCCGCGTGTGGCAAGCTCGGCCAGCGCCTGCTCATGATTCAGTGTCTTGCGCAATTCATCATAACCGGCAAGGTTTGACGCATCTTTTTCCGGCGTCATCATGATGCTTTCAGCAACTTCGTCGGCGTCCAGCAAAGCCTGTGTCGCAACGCCAGATGCAACAGCCGCGTTCGATGCCGCAGCACCGGCCTCTATAGCCGTCGCACCCTTCGCTATATTCGCCGCCCCAACCAACCGACCAAAAGCAAGCGGCCCGCCAACCGATGCAGCAACGCTTGGCAACAAGGCTTGCAAATTGCTGATAGGCGCGTCAAAAAACGCCGATACGGTATCCCGAAGCCCTGTCTGCGATGCAACGTTTTGCGTATACCCTTGGCCTTCAGCCCTGCCCTCGTCAGAAACCAAGTGCTCCTTTATGCCCTCGGAAATTACGTTTGCAACGTCTTGCGCTTTCGTCCCAATCTGCTGCCTGCGCTCTTGCTCAAGTGACGGCTCCCCAATAGCCGCTCGGCGCGCATCTTCACGAGCTCTATCAGCGGCGCGTGATTCGTCGTACTTCTTCAACGGGCTATCTTCGCCGGTCAGGCGCTTATGCACAGCATCGCGTTCAGCCTGCGAACGCGTTTCGTTCAAGATATAGTCCACTTTATTGTCTACATACCGCTCAGCGCCTTGGACTAAATCTCTGGCGCGGTCTGGCGCTTCAGCAACAGTTTCCACTACATTGCCAACAAGCGCAGGAATGCCACCGCTCGGCAGTTTGGATAGCCCACGGCCAAACAACTGCAAGCGGCTGCGTGCAGAATCAGGCTCAGATGAAAGCGCAATCGGGTCTGGCTGCGCTGCATCGGCAAAGGCTCCGGCAATCCTCGTGCCCTCGGCTGCCACATTTGCCGCCAAGTCGGCAGGGGCGCGCAGGAAACTTGAGTCCTCTACCCAATCTTCCGGGACACTCGGGTCTGCCCCGTCTCTCAGCTTGCGAGAAACGAACTCGGCAACCGCCTCGTTTGTAGCTTCATGCTCAAGGTCAAACTGTAGCGTTGAACCATCCGGCAGAGCTACCGCATATCTTGGCATCGTACGTCCTAGTTTCCGGTGATGTGCCGAACGTTCTCCGGGGTAATGCTATTCGGTAGCCTTGATTGTTCTTCGGACTGGCCGGAAACGAAGTCTCTC
>PFFX01000017.1 GCA_002783385.1 Rhodobacterales bacterium CG15_BIG_FIL_POST_REV_8_21_14_020_59_13
TCAAACTCGCCGCCATACAAATATGGCTTCGAAATTATGAGTCGGTGACCTAGTCCACCAGCCGCCGCATCGCCCATTCCACCGGTCCGCGTTTGTGATGGCTCCGCCAGACCGTCGCAAAGACCAGCGATGTGATGAAGAAGGCGATAACGATACCATACAGCCAGAAGATGGATTCCCTCTCCCGTGGCAGGAACCATTCAATTCCGGTTACGCCGATGAAGACGTGGCCGAGATATAGCGTCAGCGCCATCTGTCCAATATAGATCACCGGCTTGAAAAGTTTGCGCCGCCACGCCGCGGCACAGAGCATCAGTGACAGGGACAGGACGATGAAGCCGACGCCAAGACCGAACATGACATAGACGGGTGTCGGCGGATAGGCGGACGAGCCAAACAGATCGGCAATATAGGGCAGGGCATAGCCATACTCCTCGACCGGTACCAGCTTGATATAGTTGAGATCGAGCGCCGCAAACTTGATCGCCTTGGCCAACAGAACGAGCGCCACACCGCCGATCAGCAGCCGCCAGTGATTGGCAGATTTGTGCAGATCAATCCGGCCCACCGCCATCCCGGCGAGGAAATAGGCAAACCATGGAAATACCGGATGATGCCCGGTGAAGAAGACGTCCCGCACTGCGGCCAGCGGCGTGTTGAAACGCGGGCTTTCCCAGTAATCCACGTCCAGCAGGGGCGGCATGCCCAGATAGAGCGCAGTAAATCCGAAAGTAGTCAGGAGCGCGAGCAGGACCAGCCAGCGGCCATGCAGGGTGAAGACCAGCGCCGCCAGCGCCAGAAAGACACCGTAGAAATGCAGGATGTCATACGGCCATTGGGCGCGGAAGGAGACACCCACGACAAACAGGAAGAGTCCGCGCTTGAGCAGCGAAAATCGCGCCATTTTGCGATCGGCTATGTCCTGTGTCCGCCGCCAGCGTGCCGTCAGCAGAGCTGTGCCGACACCGGCGATAAAGACGAAGGTGGCGGCAGCGCGGCCGGAAAACAGGCTGGCAAGCTGGACCGCCCAAGCAGGGTCGGTGTCGGCATTGTGGATGTAGATATGGAAATTCACCATCATCATGCCGAGAAAAGCAATGGCGCGGGCAAAGTCGATACCTTCCAGCCGCGCCGCAGCCGGGGCGGTGATTTCCGAAAGGCTTGGATCAGAAGCGCAGTCGTCACTCATTGATCGCCCTCATCACTATCCGCAGCAGAGGCGGGGCGGCAGGGCCGGTAGGAGGCCGGGCGTTTGCGGTCTCCGCCGGCACCTCGGCCAATCGGATCTGACCTGAAGCCGGTATCTGTATCGGTATGGTGTTCTGTTCCGCGGCCTTGTCCCACCGGATCGGCATGTGCGCCGCTGTCGCGGTCTGTGACGGACCGGGCACCGCGGCCATAACCGGCGCGGTCGGCGCTTTCGCCGCTATCCTCATCGGTCACGCCCGTGCCCTGACCGTAACCCGCCTGGTCAGCACGCTTCCCACTGTCTGAATCGGTGATGCCGGTGCCCCGGCCATTGCCCACCGGATCGGCTTCAGCTCCGCCATCACTGTCGGTAATGCCGGAGGCACAGGCCACTTCATTGGCGCTCCATGTGCGCCCCTGTGCATAGGCGCCATTGACGATGGAAGCCGCACCAGACAGGGCGGCACCCCCCACAACGGTGCGCAGGAATGATCGCCGGCTTGGCCGGCCTTTAAGTCTGGACATGAATTTCCCCTGATCCCGGTACGGGTTTAACCGGTACCGGTGGCCTGGAAAAGCTGCAAAATTCCAGAGGTATGATTATAATGCAGCTTGAGCTTTGTGTGCAGCGCAGCAATTTCACCAGCGCCAAGGCTTGACGAAATGCACCGCGCGCCTTTCACATGCACACCTGAATTCCCATTTCATGCTTCCACCCAGGAGTGATTGAACATGAGTGCCAAGGAAGATCCCATTGTCATCGTCGGTATGGCCCGCACCCCGATAGGCGGCCTGCTGGGCGAGCTCGCGCCTTTGTCCGCCAACGAGCTTGGCGCTATTGCCGTAAAGGCTGCGTTGGAAGAAGCCGGTGTCGCCGGTGAAGATGTCGAGATGATCTATATGGGCAATGTCCTGCCCGCCGGTCAGGGCCAGGCCCCGGCCCGCCAGGCCGCGATCAAGGCCGGTCTGCCGAAATCAGTGGAAGCCACCACGCTCAACAAGATGTGCGGATCGGGTATGCAGGCGGCCATTCTGGGCCGCGCCTCGATCGCTTCGGGTGATGCCTCCGTCATTGTCGCGGGCGGGATGGAATCCATGACCAATGCCCCACACATGCTGCCCAACCACCGTGCCGGATTCAAATACGGCCACGACACGATCAAGGACCACATGGCGCAGGACGGGCTGGAAGATGCCTATGAAAAACAGCCCATGGGCGTTTATGCCGATATGATCGCGCAGGAACACCAGTTTACCCGCGAACAGCAAGACGCCTATGCGCTGGAAACCCTTTCCCGTGCGCAGCGAGCGACCGAGAAGGGAGATTTCAAACGCGAAATCACGCCGGTAACGATTTCCACCCGCAAGGGCGATGTCACGGTCGATACTGATGAATTGCCGCGCAAGGCCATGCCGGATAAAATCCCCAGCCTGCGTCCCGCCTTTAGCAAGGACGGCACGGTAACCGCCGCCAACGCCTCGGGGATCTCTGATGGTGCAGCGGCGCTGGTGTTGATGAAGCAATCCGAAGCCGAACGTCGCGGTCTGAAACCGCTGGCGAAGATCGTTGCAACCGCGGCTCACGCCCACGAGCCCGCCTATTTCACCACTGCGCCTGTTCCTGCCATGCGCAAGGTTCTGGACAAGGCCGGATGGTCGGTCGGCGATGTCGATCTCTGGGAAATCAACGAGGCTTTTGCCGTCGTGCCGATGATCGCCATGAAAGAGCTCGGAATCAGCCACGACATCATCAACGTCAATGGTGGTGCGTGCGCGCTGGGCCACCCGATCGGTGCCTCAGGAGCCCGCATCATGGTGACCCTGCTCGCTGCGCTGGAAAGCCATGGCAAGACCAAGGGCGTCGCCTCGCTCTGCATTGGCGGCGGCGAAGCCACGGCGGTGGCGCTGGAACGGATGAATTAACGCCAGCCGTACAACGGACTGACAAAACCCCGGGTCGAAAGGTCCGGGGTTTTTCTATCCCAGCACTGAGCGGACGAGACCGGCCCAAGCCGCGCTCGGCCCGATACCGAACAGCAGACCGACCCGCAACAGGCTCAGACCGAATACGGTCAGGGTTGCGGGATGCAAGGCCCGGCGGGATGCAAGATCATAGGCCATGACGGCCAGAAACAATATAATCTGCAAAATCAAACCAATGAATTCATTCGCGAAGTAGAATATTCCGATACGCGCGGTTGCCGGCAGGATCGCATAGACAGTGGCCAGCAGCATCAGCCGCTTGTGCGTGGCCGGACGCCCCCGGAAAAGCAGGCCGGTGAAATAGATGCCCGCAAAGCCCACAATATCCATGAATGGCACAATGACGAATTGTTCCGGACTGCCGAAGGAATCCACGCCGCGCGCATAGGCATCACCGATGGCAAGAAAGCCGAAGACGATCATCGCCGCCGCCAGCGGCAGGCTCATCAGCCCCATGACCTTGTGAAGACCATAGCGACCGGCGGGTATCAGGCTGGCCTGGGTGGTCAGGAGCAGCATCCAGAGGCTGAAAATCACGCCATGAATTTTCAGAGCAGGCGATAACACACTCCTGTCCGCATCCGGAAAATAGAAGCTGGGCCCGAACCCGGCCACCACCAGTGCGGCCAGAACCAGCATCATGGCCAGAAAGAAGGGCTCCCCATGCGCCCGCGTGCGTACACCATCCATGAGTGCGCCTCCCCTTGTCTGCAGCCTGTAAATCTTGCGGTAATCTGTCCAGAAATATCCGGGCCGGGTCAAACTGCTCCGGTCTTGCCGGGTCTCATATCTTCCATGACCAGGCCTTCGGATAGCGCGCCTGTGAGTGGACAAACACCGGCTTTCCGCGCTAAGGCCCGCGCGCGAAAGGTGGCAAGCCTGTCACCGGATGAGCAATTCGATCAGAGGCACTGCCCATGGCGACCCATGAACCGCGCTATCGCGTTCCTGTACCGAAATACCGCCCCGGAGATGAGCCGGACTTTTCGCATCTGAAAATCCCCGCAGCCGGCCAGGCCAAACGCCCTGGCGTGGATGTGGACGGCAGGGACACGATCGATCTGGCGCTGGGCATGGTGCGCGTCCTCGACCACAATCATCAGGCCGTGGGTGAGTGGAATCCGGAGATCAAGCCGGATGTCCTGCGTGAGGGACTGCGCCACATGGTGCTGACCCGCGTCTATGACGAGCGCATGCTGAAGCTCCAGCGCCAGGGCAAGATGAGCTTCTACATGAAGTCGACAGGCGAGGAAGCCGTGGCGGTGGCGGGTGCGATGGCGCTGAAAGACAGCGACATGGTGTTCCCGTCCTATCGCCAGCAGGGCATTCTCTTTGCCCGCGGCCGCGATATCGTCGACATGATGTGCCACTGCATCTCCAACAGCGGTGATAATCTCAAGGGCCGTCAGCTTCCAGTGCACTACACTTGGGCAGAGGGCAATTTCTTCTCCATTTCAGGCAATCTCGGCACGCAATTCCCGCAAGCTGTCGGCTGGGCCATGGCCGCGCGCTACAAGGGCGAGGATCAGGTCACCGCAAGCTGGATTGGGGATGGCACAACGGCAGAGGGTGATTTCCACGGCGCGCTGACGCTGGCCTCGACCTATCACGCCGCGGTGATCCTGAATGTGGTCAATAACCAGTTTGCGATTTCCACCCACCAGAATATGGCGATTGGCGATGCGCCGACTTTCGCGATGAAGGGGCTGGGCTATGGCATCGCCTCTTTGCGCGTCGACGGCAATGATTTCCTCGCTGTCTATGCCGCCATGCAATGGGCCGCCGAGCGCGCCCGCAAGGGGCATGGCCCCACCTATATCGAATATTTTTCCTATCGCGCCGATGCGCATTCGACTTCGGATGATCCCTCCGGATACCGTCCGAAAACGGAAGCCAAAGCCTGGCCTCTGGGCGACCCGATCGAACGGCTGAAAAACCACCTCATCGGGCTTGGCGAATGGGATGATGAGCGCCATGAAACGCTGGAAAAAGAGCTGAACGATCTGGTCGTGAAATCCTACAAGGAAGCCGAAAGCCACGGTACTTTGCATGACGGCCCCTTGTCGCCCATTCCCTCCATTTTCGAGGACGTGTTCGAGGAACAGGACTGGCGCCTCATCCGCCAGCGCCAGGACTTGGGGGTTTAAGCAATGCCTAAGATGAACATGATCCAGGCGCTCAATTCGGCGCTCGACATCGCGATGGAAAAAGACCCGAATGTGGTCTCTTTCGGCGAGGATGCCGGCTATTTTGGCGGGGTGTTCCGGGTCACGGCGGGGCTGCAGAAGAAATACGGTCTCGATCGCTCCTTCGACACGCCGATCAACGAAGCCGCGATTGCCGCCATGGCCATCGGCATGGCGGCAAACGGTCTGCGTCCTGTCGCGGAAGTCCAGTTCTCGGACTATATCTTCCCGGCCATCGACCAGATCGTGAGCGAGATGACGCGCCTGCGCTATCGCTCCGCCGGTCAATATACCCAGCCCATCGTCATCCGCTCGCCTTGGGGGGGCGGTATCCGCGGTGGCCAGACCCACTCCATGAGCCCGGAAGCCTTCTTCACCCATATCCCCGGTCTGCGCGTGGTCATCCCGTCCAACCCCTATGACGCCAAGGGATTGCTGCTCGCCGCCATCGAGAACAATGACCCTGTCGTCTTCTTCGAACCCAAGCGCATGTATAACGGCCCCTTCGACGGCAAGCCGGATGGCGCACTGCAAAGCTGGGCCAATCATCCAAAAGGCGAAGTGCCAGAAGGCCATTACACCGTCCCGCTGGATCAGGCCGAAGTGGTCCGCGAGGGCAATGACGTAACCCTCCTAGCCTATGGCACTTTGGTCCATGTCGCCCTGTCGGCGGCGGAGAAATCCGGCATTGATGCCGAGGTGATCGATCTGAAAACCCTCACTCCCTATGATATCGAGACCATCACCAAGTCGGTGAAGAAAACCGGACGCTGCATCGTCAGCCAGGAAGCGCCGCGCACATCCGGCTTTGCTGCCGAGCTCGCCGCGCAGATCCAGGAAGACTGTTTCTACTCGCTCGAAGCGCCTATCTATCGGGTGACGGGCTGGGATACGCCCTATCCGCATGCTCATGAATGGTCCTACTTTCCGGGGCAGGACCGCTTTATCAATGCGCTGAAATCCGTGATGGAGGCCGCCTGATGTCTGAATACCGCTACAAGCTGCCTGATGTTGGCGAAGGCGTGGTCGAGGCCGAGATCGTTGAATGGCGCATCAAGGTTGGCGACACGGTTGAGGAAGACCAGCCGATTCTCGATGTGATGACGGACAAAGCAACGGTCGAAGTGCCGTGCGCGGTCAATGGCACGGTCACGAAAATCGTCGGCGAGCCCGGCGATGTCATCCCGGTCGGCACCGAAATCCTCTTCATCGACACCAGTGGCGCGCCGGCGCCGTCGGAGGCCGCCGATGAGCCTTCGAGGCCGGACGCCTCTGAAGAAGTGCCGGCACCTCAGGCTGAGGTAAAGAAACAGCCCAAGTCAGAAAAAAACCCTCATCCTGAGGAGCCACCGAAGGCGGCCTCCAAAGGCAAGGGCGTTGCGCCCACCACCCGCGCATCCGGCGAAAAGCCTCTGGCCAGCCCCGCTGTGCGCCAGCGCGCAAGGGAAGCCGACATTGATCTCGCCACTGTTCCGGGTACCGGCACGGCCGGACGCATCACGCATACCGATCTCGATGATTTCATTGCTGCCGGTGGCCGTCTTGCCGCCCGCACAGGTGGGGCTGGATCCGGCCGCGGCAAGCGCACCGGCGTTCAGGAACAGAAGATTATCGGCCTGCGCCGCAAGATTGCGGAGAATATGGTCAAGGCCAAGACCACCATCCCGCACATCGCCTATGTCGAGGAAATCGACCTGACGGCGCTGGAGGATTTGCGTGCGCATCTCAACGCCACCAAGCGTGACGACCAGCCGAGGCTCACCATCATTCCCTTCCTTGCGGCCGCTCTGTGCCGCGCTCTGCCGGACACCCCGCAAGCCAATGCGCATTATGACAGCGAGGCAGGCGTTCTTACCAAATATGAAGGTGTCCATCTCGGCGTGGCAACGGCTACGCCAAACGGGTTGATGGTGCCAACGATCAAACACGCCGAAGCGATGGATGTCTGGGAACTCGCCGCCGAGCTGGGCCGTCTGGCCAAAGCCGCCCGTGACGGCAAGGCGACCAAGGACGAATTGTCCGGTTCAACCGTCACGATCACGTCTCTGGGCGCGATCGGCGGACTGGTGACCACGCCGGTCATCAACCTGCCGGAAACCGCCATCATCGGCGTCAACAAGATGCAGGAATTACCGCGCTTTGATGACGGTGGCCGCGTCGTGCCGCGCAAGCTGATGAACCTGTCTTCCAGCTTCGATCACCGGATTGTCGATGGCTATGAAGCCGCGGTCCTGATCCAGAATGTGAAGGCCTATCTCGAAAACCCGGCGACGTTGTTTATGTAGCGCGCAATTATCCCCTCTCCCTTCAGGGAGGGGGGTCTTTCAGTGTGGTTCGAGGCTGACCTGCGGCCAGCACCTCAGCATGAGGTAGGCTGATCCTCTCATTTTCACCTCACCCTGAGGTGCGACCCCGGATATGATCCGGGGAGCCTCGAAGGGCGAGGTGAAACCGCCTTACACTATCCCCCTTGCCTGCCGGGCAGCAATAATTAACCGTCATCCTCCGATTCATTCGGAGGATGACGGTATCATAAGGTCAAACCGGAGTGCCTGGTTCGAGGATTTCGGAAATGGCGAGTGGGCGCGGATCAGCCAGCACCAGACCCCGGCCGGCGCCTGGGCAGATGCCGATAAACTCTACACCCGCCGCGCCAATTGTGCCGGTGAATAGAATTCCGGCCAGTCGGCGGCAAAGGTCTCAAGCCATGCACGCGCTTCGTCGCTGTCACGGAAAATCTCGATATCATACACGCCATTGACGAAGGGCATGGATTGCCATTGCAGCAGTAGCGGTTCGACATGCGCATCCTCGGCCACCCAGGCGACCTTGAAATCCGGGCCGCGCACCTCTCGCAGGCGTTCAACCTCCGCCCGGAACGCGGTGCGGAGTTGTTTGCTGTCAATCGCGGTCGGATCGGCTCCTTTTTCGATGACCGCGAGCAAATTCATGCCCGTACGCCATTTGGTTCCGTAATAGAGCTCGATGTGCATGTCGCGGAAGGATTCAAAGGTCAGTGCGCCATTGAGGCGGACTTCTACGATATTTCCCGTTTCCGGGAAAAAGATTTCATATGCCATGTTCACCGCACTCCTTTTTGCGGCCGCGCGCGATCTATTCTGCAATCATGTTGCAAAAATGACGAAAAAGCGGCTTCGGGCTGCATACCGGCCATGCCTTCGCGAAATGCAGGGAGTTCTCTCCCACGAAGGGGAGGGAAGAGGGCGTCAACCCGTTTTTTGGACAGCGCTGGATGTCGGGAATGACCATTCAGGACTCACGTCTTCACCCAGTTTATCCGGGTGATCTGGTCCCCATCGGGCTCCGGACAAGCCGGAGTATGTCGCAGATTTAAGACCCGCGTATTGGTAGCTCCACACACAGCCGCCCCTTCCTTTAAAACGCCGGCCCGGTTAAACCGGCACCAGATTTCAAGACGAGGGCTTCGGCATGAGCGATCTGACCTGTGACGTACTGGTGGTGGGCGGTGGTCCCGGTGGATATCCGGCGGCGATCCGCGCTGGCCAGCTGGGGCTGGACACGATCATCGTTGACCGGGATGGCTGGGGCGGCACCTGCCTCAATCGCGGCTGCATCCCCTCGAAAGCCTTCATCCACGCAGCTGACAAGTTCGCCGACATGGCCGGACATGCGGAAAGCGGAAAGCTGGGCATTTCCCTGTCCGCCAGGCCGAAGCTCGACATGAAGGGCCTCGTCGCCTGGAAAGACGAGATCGTCGGAAAGCTGACGGGCGGCGTCGAGCAGCTCCTGAAGGGCGCGAATGTGAAAGCCATTTCCGGCTGGGCCGAATTTGAAGACGCCAAGACCTGCACGGTCACGCTGGAAGATGGCTCCAAACAGAAGATTACGGCGAAGCATGTCGTCCTCGCCACCGGTTCGGTCGAGGCCGAACTGCCTTTTCTGAAATTCGGTGGCAAGGTGATCAGCTCCACCGGCGCGCTGGATCTGGAAAAACTGCCGAAGAAACTGGTTGTCGTTGGCGGCGGCTATATCGGGCTGGAACTCGGCATCGCCTTCCGCAAGCTGGGATCAGAGGTCACCTTCGTCGAGGCGACGGACCGCATCCTGCCGGTCTATGACAAGGAGCTGACCCGTCCGATCACCCGCTGGCTGAAAGAGAACGGCGTCACCGTCCACACTTCGTCGAAAGCCAAGGGCGTGGTGGAAGAGGGCGGCAACACTTTCCTCGAATTTGAAACGCCGAAAGGTGAAACCGAACGCCTCGAAGCGGATAACATCCTCGTTTCCGTGGGCCGCAAGCCGAACCTGACCGGCTGGGGACTCGAAAACATGGGCATCCCGGCTGATGGCAAATTCATTGCCGTCAACGAGCGCTGCGAAACCGGCATGCGCGGCGTCTATGCGCTGGGCGATCTGACCGGCGAGCCGCTGCTGGCCCACCGCGCCACCGCGCAGGGCGAGCGCGTGGCCGAGATCATCGCCGGACACAGGACGGTTTTCGACCCCGTCGCCATCGCTGCGGTCTGCTTTACCGAGCCGGAAGTCGTCGGCGCCGGCCTCACCCCGGACGAGGCGAAAGAACAGGGCGAGACAATCATCACCGGCAAGTTTCCGCTCACCGCCAATGGCCGCTACCTGTCGATGGAAGGCGGGGCTGATGGCGGCTTTATCCGCATCACGGCGCGGCAATCTGATCATGTCATCCTCGGAATTCATGCCGTCGGCAAGCACGTCTCCGAACTTTCTGGTGAATTTGCGCTGGCTTTGGAAATGGGGGCGCGCCTGGAAGATATTGCCGGCACCGTCCATGTCCACCCGACCCTGACCGAAGGCTTCGCCGAAGCCGCGCTCGCAGCTTTGGGTCATCCGATCCACATCTCGGCACCGAAAAAATAATGGCAGCATTGGCCACCACATTCGAGACCGCCTTTCTGCACACGCTGACAGTGGCAGAAGACGACATCGATTTCATGGGTCATGTGAATAATCTGGTCTACTTACGCTGGGCCGCAGAAATGGCGGAGCGTCACTGGCAGGCCGTCACCCCGGCAGAGATGCAGGCGGCCGGGCTCTGGATCGTGTTGCGTCACGAGATTGACTATCACCGTGAGCTCAAATTGGGCGATGCGGTCGAGCTGCGCACCTGGATTGATCCGGTCAAGGGCGTGCGTTGCCCGCGCCATGTCGATATCCGTCAAGCTGGCGCGGACAAGCCCTCGGCGAGGGTCCTGACCCTCTGGACCTATATGGATACCGGGACGCGGCGTCCGAAACGCCTGCCTGCCGACGTGCGCGCCCTGTTCGGGATGTAGGCCGGCAGAAAGAAGCCCCGGAGACGGATCTCCGGGGCCCTTGCGAAAGCAATCGTTACCGGACGATCCTAGGG
>PFFX01000089.1:0-1319 GCA_002783385.1 Rhodobacterales bacterium CG15_BIG_FIL_POST_REV_8_21_14_020_59_13
TTGGCGAGGCGCACCGGATTGGTCACAAAGAGGTCGTCGCCGACGAGCTGGGCCTTGCCGCTGACGGCTTCGGTCAGCGCCACCCAACCGTCCCAGTCATCCTCGGCCATGCCGTCCTCGATGGAGAGAATGGGATATTGATCGGCCAGCTTCGCCAGATAATCGGCGAACGCGCCGGCATCATGGGTCACCCCTGCCCCTTCGAGCACATATTTCCCGTCCCTGTAGAATTCGGTTGAAGCGACATCGAGCGCCAGACCGATCTCGCTACCGGGCTTGAAGCCGGCCGATTCAATGGCGGCCATGACGAAATCCAGCGCTTCTTCGGCGCTTTTCAGATTGGGGGCAAACCCGCCTTCATCGCCGACATTGGTATTGTGACCCTGGGTTTTGAGGCGTGATTTCAGTGCGTGGAAAATCTCGACGCCCTGGCGCAGGGCTTCAGAGAAACTCGGCGCACCAATTGGCATGATCATGAATTCCTGGAAATCGATCGGATTGTCCGCGTGAGCGCCGCCATTGACGATATTCATCATCGGTGTGGGCAGGACGCGGGCATTGATGCCGCCGATATAACGGTAGAGCGGCAGACCGAGTGAGTTGGCAGCCGCCTTGGCTGTTGCCAGAGACACGCCGAGCAGCGCATTTGCGCCGAGCCGGCACTTGTTTCCGGTGCCATCCAGCGCGATCAGCGTGTCGTCGATCTCGCGCTGCTGTTCAGCGTCCATGCCGCCAATGGCGTCAAAGATTTCGGTTTCCACCGCTTCGACCGCCTTGCGGACGCCCTTGCCGTTATAGCGGTCACCGCCATCGCGCATCTCGACGGCTTCATGCGCGCCGGTGGAGGCCCCTGACGGCACCGCCGCCCGGCCCATGCTGCCATCTTCGAGCACGACATCGACCTCGACGGTGGGATTGCCCCGGCTGTCGAGAATTTCACGGCCAATAATGTCGACGATTGCAGTCATGGAAGCGCTCCGGTTCAAAGACAGTGTCCGGGCGCTTCATAAAAGAGAAACGCGCGGGCGCAAGCCCACGCGTTCATCAAACTTCCAACAGGAACAGGAAAGACCTAGTCTTCCTTCGGTTCCAGAACCTGCTTGCCGCGATACATGCCGGTCTTCAGGTCAATGTGGTGCGGACGGCGCAGCTCGCCGGAATCCTTGTCTTCGACATAGGACGGATTCGCCAGCTTGTGGTGGCTGCGGCGCATGCCGCGCTTGGACGGGGTGGTTTTTCTTTTGGGGACCGCCATTGGTCTCTCCGGTCGTTAAGTGAACAGATGACGCAAGCCCATACCTGCGAAGACCGGCGCGTAT
>PFFX01000089.1:1338-1630 GCA_002783385.1 Rhodobacterales bacterium CG15_BIG_FIL_POST_REV_8_21_14_020_59_13
CGCAACCGCCCATGATGCAGGGAATGCCGCGCTTTTACCGGTGGCCGAATTGTTACACCAGCCGGCTCTGTTCGACGGCGGCCCTGATGAAGCTGGCAAACAGCGGGTGCGGTTCGAACGGGCGTGATTTTAGCTCCGGATGGAACTGCACGCCGATGAACCAAGGATGGTCTTCCAGCTCGACAATTTCTGGCAGAACGCCATCCGGCGACAGGCCAGAGAATGTCAGACCGGCAGCTTCCAGCCTATCACGATAGGCAATATTTACTTCATAGCGGTGACGGTGGCGCTC
>PFFX01000089.1:1812-10727 GCA_002783385.1 Rhodobacterales bacterium CG15_BIG_FIL_POST_REV_8_21_14_020_59_13
ACGAATTGGCTTTCGGAAGACCGGCCAGATTGCGGGCCGCTTCAATGACTGCGAGCTGCATGCCGAAACAGATGCCAAAATAGGGAATTTTACGTTCGCGCGCGAAACGCACGGCGGCAATCTTGCCTTCCGCTCCGCGTTCACCAAAGCCGCCCGGCACCAGAATACCGTGCACATTTTCAAGCGGCGCGAAGGGGTCCGGGCTCTCGAATTGTGAGGAATCCAGCCATTTCAGCTTGACCTTCACATTGTTTGCAATGCCGCCATGCATCAGTGCTTCATTGAGAGACTTATAAGCGTCCAGCAAGCCGGTATATTTACCGACGACACCGATCATCACTTCCCCGTCGGGTTCGTGAATGGTCCGCGAAATGGCTTCCCATCGTGTAAGGTCCGGCTCTGGCGCATTCTCGATCCGGAAGCGTTTAAGAACTTCGTGATCGAGACCTTGGGCGTGGTATTCCAGCGGCACATCATAGAGCGATAACGCATCCTGGCCTTCGATGACCGCGGTTTCCGGCACGTTACAGAACAGCGCTATCTTGCGGCGATCCCCGGGATCCAGCGGCTGCTCACAGCGGCACAAAAGAATGTCTGGCTGAATGCCGATGGACCTTAATTCCTTGACCGAGTGCTGGGTCGGCTTGGTTTTCATCTCGCCGGCCACCTTGATGTAAGGCAGCAAAGTCACGTGCAGGAAAATGGCCTGATCACGTCCGAGCTCCTGACCCAGCTGGCGCAGGGATTCGAAGAATGGCAGGCCTTCGATATCACCGACCGTGCCGCCGATCTCGCACAATACGAAATCGACATCGCCAGCATCAGAGAGGACGAATTCCTTGATGGCATCGGTGACGTGCGGAATAACCTGAACGGTAGCACCCAGATAATCGCCGCGGCGTTCGCGTTCTATAATGGTCGAATAGATGCGGCCGGTGGTGATGTTATCGCTCTGGGCAGCGGCCACGCCAGTGAAGCGCTCATAATGGCCCAGATCCAGATCGGTCTCGGCTCCGTCATCGGTGACATAGACCTCGCCGTGCTGGTAGGGCGACATGGTTCCGGGATCAACATTGAGATAGGGATCCAGCTTGCGCAGGCGGACCTTGTATCCACGCGCTTGAAGGAGCGCACCCAGTGCGGCGGAGGCGAGGCCTTTTCCAAGAGAGGAGACCACGCCGCCAGTGATGAAGATATATCGCGGCATGGGAATTCTGAATAACCCAGATTCGGCGGCGGCGAAAGCGCGCTGACCGTCAGTTCCGTACAAATGTCAGTTGTGTCTAGCCTTCGTCAGGCAGAGTCGGTGTTTGGTTTTCCTGATCAATGGTCAGATCCAGGACAGGCGCCTCTTCTTCGACAGTGTCAAAAACACTCTGACCCTGTGCGTCAACCCCCGCCACAATGGCCAGTACGATGGAGAGAATAAAGAAGGCTGCCCCAAGGAATGTTGTGGACCGCGTGAGGATGGATGCCGCACCGCGGCTGGACATCATACCGCCACCTCCGCCGCCAATACCAAGCGCGCCGCCATCAGAGCGCTGCATCAAAACCACACCGACCAGCCCGGCCGAAACCAGAAGCTGAATGATCAAAAGAACTGTCATCATGGCAAAATCGCCGCCTTCTTCGGGACACCCCGTCTACATGGAGGCGGCTTTTAGCGCAGGCAAGTCCTGAACGCCACTCCCCGGTGCGGCAGATGACAGCCGCTTTCGCAGAGCGTTTACCGTGCTGGCAATTTCGTCCTTGGCTTTTTCCAGCGTCTCTCCATCAGCATAAGCTGCAAATGTGCCGATTGCCAACTCTTTGGCCAAGCGGAAATTCTTGACGTTGCGCTCTTCCGGGTTGCGGAAATTTCGAACGTGATCAATGAGCGCTTCCGCCACTTGAACGGCTTCATAGCGTCCGCCTTGCTCGAGCTGATCGCGCAGCTCACGCGAGGTGCGCATCATATCGGCCGGGTCGAAAACCTTTGCCGGACCGGCTTTTGAATCAAACTGCAATTCAGCGGTCACGACGATTCTCATCGCAAGGCGCCGTATGCGCTCACTCTCGATCTGCTTCTTGGCCTCGCGGATGCCCTGATAGGCTTCGCGGAGCTGATCTTCATTGCCGTCTGCCTTTGCCTGCAAGGTGTTGGGCACGATCAACGAATCCTTTGCCGTGGCGGCACGCTCACCCGAGCGCCGGTCCGGACCAACATAATCGCTCGTCACCACAAAAGCCTTGCGGTCGCGAATCATGGTGCGGATCCGGTCTTCGGCAAATTGAGTAGAGAAAGGGCGGACAATGACGTCATCAGCGCCAGACTCGATCGCGTTGCGCACGTGGCCGCCATCGCGCGTCCAGGATGTCAGCGCGATCACCGCATAGGGATTAGGAGTCACCTCACCGCGGCGGATCATGCGCACCAGTTTGAACACATCAACCTTTGGCGACGAACACTCTGCAACAATCAGGTCCCAGTTGTTTTCACGCAGCTGACGCTGAAATTCTTCTATCGCACTGGAGGCTTCGATTGACTTGAAACCGATTTCATTGAGGGCATATCGGGTTGTGCGCAGATTTACATGCACAGGGTCAAACAGCAGAACTGCCGCACGCTGAAGATCCATTTCTGCCATTAACTGCACCCCGAACCGCAAAGGCAATTGAAAGGAGAGGTTCGCAAATAATGATTGATAGCGGCTTACTTTGATGCGGCGAATCTTATCGGTGCTGCGTCAATAATCGCAGAAAAGCTGTCCGCTTTGAGACTGGCCCCGCCCACAAGCGCTCCATCCACATCTTCAATCGCAAGAATTGCGGCCGCATTTTCCGGCTTTACCGAGCCGCCATAGAGAATTTTAACATCCTTTCCGGCGGGCAACCTGTCCCGAATGAAAATATGCATCGCCGCTATATCATCGAGTGAGGCGGTCAGTCCCGTGCCAATGGCCCAGATCGGCTCGTAGGCGATGACATAGTCGGTATCGTGCGGCAGGGATTCTTCCAGTTGGCGGCCAATAACCAATTCGGCCTTTCCTGCCCGCCGCTCGGATTCGCTTTCACCGATGCAAATCACGGGCATCAAGCCGGCGGATTGCGCGGCGGTAGCCTTGGCGCGGACCATCGCGCTCTTCTCGTTATGGCCCGCGCGGCGTTCGGAATGGCCGAGGATGACATAAGTGGCCCCGGCATCCTTGAGCATTTCGGCCGAAATATCGCCGGTATGCGCTCCGGACCGCTTGGAATGACAGTCCTGACCGCCAATCTTCACCAGGCCTGCAATTTTTACTGCGGCCGGAATCAAGGTTGCGGGGGGAGCGATCAGAATATCGAGATCGGATCTGACAATGGCAAAGGCACGAATTTCTTCTATAATTCCCAGGGATTGGCGCAAGCCATTCATTTTCCAATTGCCTGCTATGAGCATACGGCGTGCCATTGACCCCTCCTGCCTGACGATTCCATTGTGCCGGACAATGACGGCGCGCTTGCGGCCTGTAAACGCCGCCGCTAGTTTCCGCCCTCCACGCTAGAATAACAGGCTCTCCTTTATGCTTACTGCCGTTCGTAATGCCCTCAAATCCCCGATTTTTGTTGTCATCATTGGTTTGATGATTGTGAGCTTCGCGCTCTGGGGCGTTAACGACATTTTCCAGTCACCCGGAAATTCTGTGACGGTGGTGGGCGGTGAACGTGTCACGGCATTCGAATTATCGCGCGACTTCGAACGCGCCATACAGCAGCAACGCCAGGAAAATCCCGGCTATACACAAGAACAGGCCCGCGCAGACGGACTTGGTGATCAGGTTCTCAACCAGCTGGTGCTGGATGCCATGCTCCGTTCGCAAGCCCGTCAATTGGGCATCTCTGCCTCCGATGAGTCCGTACGCAACGAAATTCTGTCGTATGAGGCTTTTGTGAACCCTGTCACGGGCAGTTTTGACCGGGTTGGATATTCCAATTTTCTCAGGAGTTCCGGACAACGCGAAAACCAGTTCGAAAACGAAATCCGGAATGACCTCGTCCTGCGGCAACTGACCGAGGGTTTGTTCGACGGTATTCGCCAGCCGGACATCTACCGCACGCTTCTGACGCGCTATCTTGCCGAGACCCGCGACCTGGAAGCCATTGTCATCCCGCCGGCTGCGGCGGGCGAAGTGGGGGATCCCACTGATGAGCAATTGCAAGCGACCATCGACAACACCCCCCAATTCTTCACAACGCCAGCACGGCGCGGTTTCACCCTGATGCGGCTGCGGATCGACGACTATCTTGGCACTATCACTGTGGATGAAACACAGATTGTCGAGCAGTACGAATATGAGCTTGAAACCGGGGCGATCGGGACGCCGGCATCGCGAACCTACACGCAGATTTCATTTGATAATGAAGCCGCAGCCCGTGAGGCTGCCGAGCGTCTGGCAAATGATGAAGCTCCGTCCGCCATCGCAAGCGATCTGGGAGGTAATCCGCCCTCCCGCCAACAGGACCGCCAAGCCTATCAGATTCCCGACGAGACTGTCCGCGACGCGCTGTTTGAAATGGCGGCTGGAGACACAATCGCGATTGAAACACGGTTTGGAAGCTGGTTTGCCATTTTGGTCGAGTCTGCGCAGGAAGATGACATACCGGCGCTCGAAGATCGCAGAGCCGAAATTCGGGACCAGCTGGCCCGGGCTGCAGCCGAAGACGCCCTCTATGACGATCTGGGCGAATATGAGGAAGCGAGGGGCAGTGGTTTCAATATAGAGGAAGCTGCGATTGCCGCCGCCATCCCCTATGAAATCTATCAACCGATTGACAATCAGGGCCGCGATGAAGACGGGCGTTTTGCCTTCAGCTTCTTCGCCGAGCAGGAAATCCTGTCGGCCGTCTTTTCAAGCACGCCCCTTATTGACGGGGAATTGACCGAGTATGGCGATGGCAATTTTTACGCTGTCCGCGTGGATGTTGTGGAAGGCGCCCGGGTGCGCCCGCTTGACGAAGCCCGTGACGATGCGGAAACGGTCTGGCGGCTGCAGGAGATCGATTCGCGGTTGGAAGAACTGGCAACAGAAGTTGCCGGGCTTGTTGACAGCGGTCAGTCATTTTCTGCCATCGCTTCGGCCAATCCGGATTTCCGTATCGAGCAGGCCAGCCTCCGCCGTGGTGAAACGGCGGATAATTTCAGCCGCGAAGTCGTAGGGCTCGCCTTCACGATGGACATCGGTGACATCGAGGCAACCCGCTCCGGCTCTGGCCGCTCACATATGGTATTGCGTGTGAATGACGCCCGGGATGGCGACGTGCAGCCCGAGTTCGTCACCCAGGTTCAGGAGTTTCTGGATCAAGGCTATCGCCGCGACATAGATTCCAGCCTCGTGACCGCGCTTTATCGCGAGTTCGATTATGATGGTTCGGAAATCGATGTCCGGCTGCGCGACCAAGCCTTGGGCGTGGTTGATCCCAACGCAATCCGGTGACTGGCAGGGTTTCCATTGCTGGTACTGAACTGGTTTCGGTTACCCGGATTGATGATTTAACGACTCCTGTCGCCGCTTTCCTGAGGCTGGCCAAGGATCGCAACAACGCATTCCTGCTGGAATCTGTCGAGGGAGGCTCGTTTCGCGGCCGGTTCTCCGCTATCGGATTTGATCCGGATCTGATCTGGACGGTCGAGAAAGGCCGGCCCTTTCTGCAAGAGGCGGCCAGCGATGACCCCACGCCAGACGGCAGTGATCCGGTTGCGTCCTTGCGGCGGCTGGTCGAGGCCTCACACCTGCCCGAACTGGACAGCATTCCGTCGATTGCGTCCGGGCTATACGGATATATCGGTTATGATCTCATCCGTGCGATCGAACCCCTGCCGGATCATCAGTCCGCCGATCCGGCCGGTATTCCGGAAGCGCGCCTTATCCGCCCGCGAACAGTGATTGTCTTTGATGCCTTGAAGCAGGAAATTACGGCGTATGGCCGCCTGCCCGCTGGCGGCTCCGCTGCGGAGGCAGGCAAGGCACTGGAATTGCTGCTGAGCGAGTTGGATGCCCCCCTTCCCGCAGCCGGGGCGGCAGAGCCGGAAATGATTGATCCGGTTTCAACCTTCGACGCTGAAGCCTATCGGGCCAGCGTGGACCTCGTGAAGAATCACATCCGGGCGGGGGATATATTCCAAGGCGTTCTGAGTCAGCGCTTTTCCACGCCCTTCAGCCTGCCAGCCTTCGCGCTGTATCGTGCCTTGCGGCGGTCAAACCCCTCGCCTTTTCTCTTTCACTTCCAGTTTGACGGCTATGCCGTGACCGGCTCCAGTCCGGAAATCCTCGTGCGGTTGCGCGATGGCGTGGTCACGGTGCGGCCGATTGCAGGGACGCGGCCACGCGGCGCCAATCCCGCTGAAGACAATGCACATGAAGCCGATCTTCTGTCCGATCCGAAGGAGCGGGCTGAGCACATGATGTTGCTGGATCTTGGCCGCAATGATGTTGGCCGTGTTGCCCGGCCCGGGACAATCCGCATCACCGAGCGGGAAATCGTCGAACGCTACAGTCATGTCATGCATATCGTCTCGAATGTCGAAGGCGAGCTGGCTGACGGAGAAGATGCCATATCCGCGCTTTTTGCCGGATTTCCGGCCGGCACGGTGTCCGGCGCGCCCAAGGTGCGGGCGATGCAAATCCTCGACAGCATCGAGCCGCACCGGCGCGGCTATTATGCCGGAGCGGCCGGCTATTTCAGCTTTGATGGCAATATGGATATGGCGATTGCCTTGCGCACCGCGCTGATCAAGGACGGTCAGATGCATGTGCAGGCCGGGGCCGGGATTGTACTGGATTCCGATCCCGAGGCCGAGCGTCAGGAATGCATCAACAAGGCGCGGGCGCTATTCCGCGCCGCCGAACAGGCCCATCGTTTCGTCTGAGACTGAGGTGTGCTGACCGGGTTGCTGCATCAGCTCTACATATTCGCTGATCGTGACAAAGCGAACCGAGCGGGCTGCATCGGTCGCCAACCAGCGCTCCAGCCCATCAAGTGTGCCCGGGCGTGGATGGCCAATGGCGATGGCTTGCCCCCTGCGATGAGCCTCCTCGACGAGCGCATCCAGCATGGTGTCAATTTCTCCGGCGTCATGATCAATGAAAATGTCCCGCCTC
Organism: Rhodobacterales bacterium CG15_BIG_FIL_POST_REV_8_21_14_020_59_13; assembly: GCA_002783385.1. Taxonomy (GTDB): domain Bacteria; phylum Pseudomonadota; class Alphaproteobacteria; order Caulobacterales; family Maricaulaceae; genus Hyphobacterium. The sequence goes on from PFFX01000089.1 coordinate 8,931, forward strand.
AGCGTGGTCAGTCCCAGATCATGTGCGGCCTGGCCTGCCCGGCTTTGTCCTGAAGTCAGGGAATCCAGAAACATCAGATCCCGCCCGGCCAGCGGCGCGAGCGCGGCCCGCATTGCAGACAGATCGGCTGTAAAAGCGCTGCCCATGTGATTGTTGAGGCCGATCGCCCCCGGCACCTGCGCCAGAGCCGCATTGACGCGGCGGGCTGTTTCTTCCGGCGACAGATAGCGATTGAGCGCCCCCGGCCCAGGATCTTCCAGTCCGAAAGGTTCCATCGGCATGTGCAGGAAAATGGTATGGCCCTGCCCGGCTGCCATCATCGCCAGTTCGGGGGTTTGATCGGCGTAAGGCAAAAATGAGAGGGTCAGAGGAATGCCTAGGGTCATGACACGGCGAGTCAATTGCGGGTCGATACCGGCATCATCCATCACCAGCGCGACGACGGGTCGGAGGTCTGGTACTGTCCCTGCAACCGGCAATACAGGAGCAGATATGGCCGGTGCGGCAGGTTCCGGGCTGGCCGTCCATGATTCCGCCGGCGGTGAATCGGTTTGTGCGGAAGCGCGGCCAATCTCGAACGCAGCTGCGCCAGCCAGGAAGGCCAGTGCCGCAATCAGGCCCGATACCAGAGGTGCCGCCGGGTGAATGGAGCGATGGGTCATGACAGAATGCACACACCGGTTCGGTTAATGCCCCGTTTACCACTGACAACGGCATTGCAGCGTTGCGCCTGCGTGGTCCGCGCCTAGATTACCGCCCAGCCAACGGGACCACGCAACATGCTGTTGATTATCGACAATTATGACAGCTTCACCTTCAACCTCGTGCATTATTTCGAGGAATTGGGTGCAGAGACGCATGTCATCCGCAATGATGTGATGACGGCGGCCGAAGCGCTGGCTTTGAAGCCAGCCGCCATCTGCCTGTCGCCCGGGCCGGGGCGTCCTGAAACCGCCGGCATCTGTCTGGATATCCTGACCGCGGCACCGGATGATTTGCCCGTTCTGGGGGTCTGTCTGGGGCATCAGTGCATGGGCGAGGTGTTCGGCGGACGCACGGTTCAGGCCAAGACCATCATGCATGGCAAGACCAGCGACATCAGCCATGACGGCAGCGGTGTCTTTGCCGGCTTGCCCAGCCCGTTTGGCGTTGCACGCTATCATTCGCTGGCCGTGGGCGATCTGCCGGGCGATAGCGCGATGATCGTCAATGCCCGCACGGCGGACGGTGAAATCATGGCGATGCGGCATCAATCGCGGCCCTTGCACGGCGTCCAGTTTCATCCTGAATCCATTGCCTCGCTTCATGGTCATGACGTGCTGGCCAATTTCATGACGCTGGCGGGCCTGCCGGTAAAGGAGATCGCCCGATGAGCGCCCTTCACAACTGCCTTCAATCGCTCTCCCGCGGGGAACACCCCGCTGCCGGTGATATCGCTGGCGCGTTTGACCTGTTGATGGAAGGCGAGGCCGGAGAAGCCGAAATCGGCGGTTTCCTGATCGGTCTTGCGGCCGTCGGCGAGACACCGGAGGACCTGGCCATCGGGGCCCAAGCGTTGCGCAAGCGCATGAAGGGCATCACCGCGCCGGAGGGAGCGATTGATACCTGCGGTACAGGCGGCGATGCCAAAGGCACGTATAATATTTCAACCGCAGCTGCGATTGTGGCGGCAGGTGCCGGGGCCAAAGTTGCCAAACATGGCAATCGCGCCGCGTCATCGCGCTCTGGCTCATCGGAAGTCTTGGCCGCTCTGGGCATCAATCTGGAAGCCTCACCGGAGCAGGTCGAACGGTCTGT
>PFFX01000061.1:0-292 GCA_002783385.1 Rhodobacterales bacterium CG15_BIG_FIL_POST_REV_8_21_14_020_59_13
AAGTCGTCGATCAGGCCATGCGCTTCGGCCACACCGATGAACTGGTCGGGAAACACCATGCCGTCCACCGGATGGCGCCAACGCACCAGCGTCTCCACCCCCATCACACGACCGGTGGCCGTCCACACCTTGGGCTGGTAATAATTGACCAGTTCGCCATTGGCGATTGCCGCGCGCAACTCGTCTGCGCCGTAAACTTTCTTCTCCGCGCGAGGCTTGTCTTGCTGCAGCGGCATCCACTTCCCGATCAACTCTGCCAACCCTTCCGGCGAGGCAGGTTTATGCAGATGCC
>PFFX01000061.1:417-596 GCA_002783385.1 Rhodobacterales bacterium CG15_BIG_FIL_POST_REV_8_21_14_020_59_13
TGGTCACCTTGTGCCTTCCGTCTATACCTACCCCGCCTATGCTTTCTGTTATCCAGGTGGGGTCGCCGGCAAATATTTGGGCATAGGCCTTTGAGCGCAGCTGCCTGATGAGCCTCAGCTTTATCACAAAATCGTCTATCAGCTCCTGCGCCCCTATTTCTGATAAAAGGCCGGTTTTG
>PFFX01000061.1:639-10739 GCA_002783385.1 Rhodobacterales bacterium CG15_BIG_FIL_POST_REV_8_21_14_020_59_13
ATGTGGTTCTGGTCATGGTGTTGGGCCGGATGGGACCGGTCACCTTCCTGAAGGCGGTCTTTCCGGTGCAGCTCCTGGCATTTTCGACCTCCTCGTCTGCCGCCGTCATGCCACTGTCGATGGAAACCGCACGCAACCGGCTCGATACGCCGGGAGACACCGCCAGCTTCATCATCCCGCTGGCCGCGACCATGAACATGGCCGGCACCGCCCTCTATCAGGCCATCGCGGTGATTTTCGTGGCGCAGGTCGCCGGGGTCCAGCTTTCCCCGCCGGAAGTCTCCCTGATCGTGCTCAGCCTCGTTGCCGCCTCGATCGGCGCACCCGGCGCGCCGGGCGTCTCCATCGCCATCCTCTCGGGCATGCTGGCCAGCTTCGGCATTCCGGCGGCCGGGCTGGTCTTCGTCATCGGCGTCGACCGGTTGCTCGATATGTCGCGCACCGTCGTAAACGTCACCGGCGACCTGGCCGCCTGCCGGATCCTGTCGCGGTAACCGACCGGATAAGACGGCGTCTCATCGGCATCAGGGCGTAAACCGGTTGACCTGAACCGGCAGAATGGCAATTTGGATACATACTTTACCGAAGCGTCTGTCACAGAAAGCGCTCAATGAATGTCTGCGCCCGTCCGGATTGATCTTGTCGCCGATTTCGTCTGCCCGTGGTGCTGGCTGGGATGGCGCAACTGGCTCGCCGCCAAAAAACTCGCGCCGGACATCAAGACCGAGGTGACATGGCGTCCCTACGAACTTGATCCATCCATCCCCGACGAGGGCGCGCCTTACCGCGATTATATGAAGGGCAAATTTTCGGGCGAAAACGCCGAACGCTGGAAAGCCATGCGTACCCATCTGGAAGCCGCCGGCCCCGGCGCAGGTATTGATTTCCGCTTTGATGCCATCATCCATCGCCCGAACACAATCAACGCCCATCGCCTGATCCGCTGGGCGCGCGGCCAGAGTGCAAAAAAAGCCGATGCCGTTGCCGAAGGCCTGTTCGCAGCCTTCTTCCGCGATGGCAAGGATATCGGCGACAGCGGCGTTCTGACTGATATTGCGGTGGAAGCCGGGCTCGAGGGGGCCATCATCACCGATCTGCTTTCAACAGATCGCGACAAGGAGGATGTCCGTCAGGAAGGCGATTTCTTCCGCCAATTGGGCGTCACCGGTGTTCCCAGCTTTATCTTCGAGGGGCAGTTTGCTGTGCCGGGCGCGGTCGAACCTGCCGTGCTGGCCGATGCATTGCAGAGAGCCGCGAGCCTGCCGGAACGCGATTAGGCTTTACCGGCTGCGCCTGTCCGGGCCATACTTAAGCCACCCCGGGACAGGAGGTTCAAATGAACAAGCTAACCCCACTCGCCATTCTGGCCGCACTCGCACTGGCTGCCTGCAATAATGACAGCCCCGACACGAACGATTCACCCGATGAAAGCGCGATTGAAAGCAATGGCGGTTCTGCCACAGACAGCAATGCCGGCGGCACGGATGACAGGACCACAGAAACCGGCACACCCTCAGGCAATACCGATGACGAATTTGTTGCGGCCTGCCTGAGCGCCTCGAACCTGTCTCGGTCCATGTGCGACTGCCTCGCCGAAAAGGCCGATGAGGGTCTGAGTGCGAACAGCCGTGACTTCCTGATCGCGACGCTGAATGAGGAAACACAGGCCGCCATGGAATTGCGCGTACGCATGAACATGGAAGAAACTGCCGCCGCCGCCATGTTCATGGCGAATGCCTCCACCCAATGTGCCCGCGAGGGCCGCCAGTAGAAAGTCGCCGATATGACCGCAATGCAGGTTGTCGCCCTTTATGCCGGACTCAATCTTCTGATTCTCGGCCTGTTATCCCTGCCCATCGGGCTGAACCGCAACAAGAAGAAGATCAGCCTCGGTGATGGCGGCGATAGCCAGATGAACGCGCTGATCCGCGCGCACGGCAATGCTGCCGAATGGATTCCCGGCGCGCTGATCGGGCTCACGATTCTGGCCATGACAGGAACGGGGACGCTGGTGATACACGTGCTCGGCCTGCTGTTCACGCTGGCCCGTGCGTCTCATGCCTATGCCTTCCTGTCTGGTCAGACGACCGGCCCGGGCCGCATATTCGGTGCAGCCATGACACTGTTGATCTATGTAGCGATGGCCGGACTGCTGATCTGGAAAGCTATCAGCTGAACGAAGCATTGCCCCGGCAGGGTGTCACAGGCTAGGTGAGGGTCATGACCACACCGACCGCCCCCCCCGACACAGATCAGCTTCTCGCCATCGCCGGGGAGCTGATGCAACGCGCCTGTAAGCTGGGCGCGGATGCCGCCGAATCCGCCGTCACCCAGTCACGCGCGACCGAGGTCGCGGTTCGCGACGGCAAGCTGGAATCTGTTGAGGGCTCAGAAAGCAAGGATGCCGGTCTGCGCGTGTTTTTCGGCAAGCGTCAGGCCGGCGTCAGCTTTTCCGACCTGTCTGATGAAGGCATATCACTGGCCGTTGAACGCGCCCTTGCAATGGCGAAACTGGCTCCGGAAGATCCCTGGTGCGGACTTGTTGAGCCCAATCTCCTTGCCAAAGCGATCCCCGAACTTGATCTCTACGAAGCGCCTGGATGGACCAGCGAAGACCTGTCACGCCTCGCCCGCGAAGTCGAATCCGCCGCCCGCGCCATTCCCGGCATAACGATGACCGAAACCGCATTCGCCAGCACCGGCGAGACGGCGTCAGCATCGGTTTCCACCAATGGTGTATCGCATACGGCCCGCCGGTCAAATAGCGGTTATGGCGTCAGCGTTATCGCAGCTGGCGATAATGGCATGGAACGCGACTATTCCATGACCAGCGCGCGCCGCCTCGCAGATCTGCGAAGCTTTGCCGAGATCGGGACTGAAGCCGGGAAACGAACGGTCAGCCGCCTTGGGGCCGAACAGATGTCCTCCGGAAACCGGCCGGTCATTTTCGACCGCCGCGTCGCAGCACGGTTTTTGGGATCACTGGAAGGTGCCATCTCCGGCCCATCCATCGCCCGCGGTGTGTCTTTCCTGAGAGACAGAATGGGCGAGCCCGTCTTCGGTGAACACATCAACATTATCGATGATCCCCACCGGCCTTGGGGTCTGGGCTCACGGCCTGTCGATGGTGAAGGGCTGGCAAACAGAAAACGCAACATTATCGAAAACGGCGTGTTGACGACCTGGCTCCTGAACTCACCGTCGGCCCGTCAGCTCGAACTTGAGCCCAATGGCTATGCGACGCGGTCGCTCGGTGGATCGCCGGGGGTCTCAACCACCAATCTGCACATCGAACCAGGCGGACAATCGCGCGAAGACATGATCGCGGCCATCTCTGACGGTCTGCTGATCACCGAAATGTTCAGCCCCTCCCAGAACCAGAATACGGGCGACTGGTCAGTCGGCGTTTCCGGCTTCGCAATTCTTTCCGGCGAAATTGCCCATCCGGTCAGCGAGATCACTGTCGCTGGCAATCTGAAAGAGATTTTTGCGCGGCTCGTTCCGGCCAATGATTTGAAGTTCTGGTCTTCGGCTAATTCACCCAGCCTGCTGGTGGACAATCTTTCCATCGGCGGCGCTTGAACAGGAAGGTAAGTATATGAGCGACGAGCAACTGCTGCATCTGGTTATCGGTGGTGAACTGACAGACCTCGGACCGGACGCAAACCAGTTCAAGGACTTGTCCAAGGTCGATTTCGTCGGCGCTTTCGCAAATTATGACGACGCCCGTAGTGCGTGGAAATCAGCCGCGCAACGCACCGTGGATAATGCGCATATGCGGTATTTCATTATTCATGCTCACCGCCTGCTGGACCCGCGAAATGACGGGCGCGCGAACTAGCGTGCCTCCCCCTTCCGGCGGCCCGGATCCGTCGCCGGTCAGGCCGCTGATCATCCGCTTCTGGAAAGACCGGATCGCGCCGCGTTGGCGGCTGGTCGCGATTGCCGTCATTCTCTCGGCCACAACGGCGGCGGCGGCGACGAGCTACGCCTTCATGGTCCGCTGGGTGTTTGGCATGCTCGAGCGCGAGGACATGCGCGTTGTCTGGCTCGCGCCGGTCGTGATCATATCCATCACGTCGATTCGTGCGGTCTCGCTCTATCTGCAAACCGTGCAGAGCAATCGTTTGGCCCTGCGCATCATGCAGGACTTACAGGAATCGCTTTTTGTTCGACTCGTTCGAGCGGATTATGCTCGAATAATTGCGGAACCTGTAGGAGCCATCGTTTCGCGTTTCACCAATGACATAACAATCCTTCGCGACTTGCTGGTTCGCGCTGTCAACAATCTGCTGCGCGATACGCTGACCATTCTTGGCGCTGTGATTGCCATGCTCTACTTCGACTGGATGCTCGCCTTGCTCATTCTGGTCGTCTATCCATTGGCGGCCCTTCCCGTCATCCGTATCGGTAACATGTTGCGTAAGACGTCCAGTGAGGCGCAAAGCCAGATGGGCGAAGTCACCAGTTTTCTGGAAGAGACCTTTTCCGGAGCTCGTATGGTGAAGGCTTACGGCCTGGAATACCATGAAATTGATCGATCACGATTTGCCTTCCTGCAACGGTTTCGCCTGGCATTGTCGCTCGCCTCGTCCAAAGCACGGGTCGATCCGATCCTCGAAGTCGTCGGCGGCGTGGCCTTTGCTGGCGTATTGGGTTTTGCGGGATGGCGAATATCTCACGATGCCATCACCATCGCAGACCTTATGGGCTTCATCACGGCTATCGGTGTCATGGCCCCGGCGGTTCGCGCTGTCGGCACGTTGGGCGCGGCCATACAGGAGGGCGTCGCCGTTCTTCAGCGTATCTATGATGTAACCGATGAGACCGATGACGTGGTAGAGCAGGCCGCTGCCAAACCTCTGAACCTCAAGCGGGCGCGAGTGGAGTTCGAAAATGTCAGTTTCTCATACGGTGGCGATCTGACAGCATTGAGTAATGTCGATATTATTGCCGACTCTGAAAAAACCACGGCCATTGTCGGCGCATCCGGATCTGGCAAGACAACCCTGCTCAATCTTATCCCCCGCCTGTATGATCCGACCAGTGGTGCTGTGCTGATCGATAATCAGGACATAAGCAAGGCCACGATCCGTTCGGTCCGGGATGCTGTCGCGCTTGTAAGCCAGGATGTGGTTCTGTTCAACGATACAATCGCGGCCAACATCGCTTTCGGTCGTATGGATGCCAGCCGGGCCGACATCGAAGCCGCCGCAAGAGCGGCCGACGCCCATGACTTCATTATGGAGATGCCCGATGGCTACGATGCATCGGTGGGCCCACGAGGCAGTCAGTTGTCCGGCGGACAGCGTCAACGGATCGCCATTGCACGCGCCATCCTCGCCGATGCACCGATATTGCTCCTCGACGAGGCCACAAGCGCGCTGGACGCCGAAGCCGAAGCAAGGGTTCAAGGTGCTCTGAAACGGCTGTCGGAAGGCCGCACAACGATAGTGATCGCGCACCGTCTGGCCACCGTTCGCGAGGCGGATCGTATCTATGTCATGGACAATGGACGAATTGCCGAAACCGGCAGGCACGACGAACTGATCGCTCAGGGCGGAATATATGCACGCCTCTGCAAGCTCCAGTTTGCCAATTGATTACTCGCGACGCAGGATTTTTTCCGTCAAAAGACGGCCCCACCAACTTGCCATGAAGTCATCATGAACGGCTTGGCGGTCGTAACGGGTGCACACCCATTCGAGGAAGTCTATAGGACCGGCCTCGTTCGCCAGACGATATTGCTCGAAAAAGTAATCCAGCATCCCTGTCTTGCCCTGCTTTACATGCAGATATTTGAAAGACAGATGATCGATTGCCTCCTCAAAAGGTGCTTTTTCTTTCAAAAGCATATACATGGCGGCAACAATACCGGCGCGGTCCGCGCCCGATTTGCAATGCATCAAAGCCGGATATTCGATAGAATCGAACACCTCGATCAAGTGTTCGATACGCTCCACATAAGGGGCTTCGCGCGACCCCCAGGGCAGATCATGAATGGCCAGGCCAAGTCGGTCACAGGCTTCATGTTCCAGATCGTAATAGGACAGGCCGGGCTGTGTGCCGCGCAGATTGAGAATCGTCTTGAAGCCATGATCCTTCAGCCATGCAAGGCGATTGGGCGAGGGCTGGTTGGCGCGCCACATACCCTGTGTGCCAACCGGATGCATGTTGTGAAAGCGAAGACGCAATACGCCATGGTCCCCCCAGAGATAGTGGTTCCATGCGCGTTTGCGATCTTCAGGATTCGTCAAATCGTAGCTCATAGACATCCGTTTACGGGGCCACGCTGCAGGCGGCAACCGCGACGAACGCTTGACGCCTGCGCTAGGGTCAGGGCCTGTTAATTCGGATGTAATGGCGGCCGGGATGACGAGAGATGCGAGGGAAAGTCCGAAGCGCGGGGTCATTCCCTCCGGTCGAGGGCTTTGACACAGCAGGTGATGTCAGCGTGGCCGTTCTCCGGACCGGGTGATCTGCACGGGCTACTGTGTCGCAAACTCTTGAAAGGCATTGGCCTTCCTGCGAGTTTGCTCCTTCTATCCGCACAGATCCGCTCCGGCCATTGCAGCCAAATTAACAGGTCTTGACCCTAATCAAAGCAAGCAAAGACGCAAATGTTGCGATCGCTCACATCCTCCACCGCATTCCAGCAGGGCATTTCGTGGATACTCGCGAAATACATGCAGTTTTGTGCGGCCACCAAACGCTGGGACCGGCGGGGCCGGGAACATCTCGATGTCTGCATAGACACGGGCGAAGGTATGATCGCTGCCTTCTGGCATTCACGGATCGGATTGAGCTTTATGGGCTGGGATCGAAAAGCGCCCCAGAGTCCCACCATGCTGATTTCGTTATCCCGGGAAGGCGATGTCATTGCCCGCTTTGCCCGGAATCTCGGTATTGGGGTGGTTCGGGGATCATCACGGAATTCCCGCAAGACCAAGCAGAAAGGCGGCATGACAGCCTTCCGGGACATGCAGCGCGCCATCGAGAACAAGGCCTGTATGGGGCTGACAGTCGATGGGCCACGTGGACCGCGCCAGCGCGCCAGCATGGGCGTCATCCAACTGGCCAGAATCACCGGCAAGCCGATCATGATTTTTTCCTGGGCGGTCACCAACAGGAAGACGTTCAACTCTTGGGACCGCTTTGTACTGCCCTATCCGTTCGGTAAAGGCGTGGTGATCTGGAAAGAGCCTTTATTTGTGCCGGCCGACGCCAATGATGAAGACATGGAGGCTTTGCGGCTGGAGCTCGAACGCCGTCTGAACGACGCCAATCAGGAAGCGGATGAGGCGGTCGGCGGTCCGGTCATCGAGCCTGCTGAACCCCGGCCTGCGCGTAAGGCGGCGCAAAGCGTGTGAGCCTGCCGCTCTCATTGCAGCTTTATCGCGCCCTGGTCTGGCTGACGGCACCGTTATCTGGCTGGATTCTTCGTAACCGTGCCCGGCGGGGCAAAGAGGACGCCACGCGTCTGAACGAGCGGTTTGGCCGTTCAGAACACCACCGCCCACCTGGAAAATTGCTCTGGCTACATGGAGCCAGTGTCGGCGAATCCCTGATCCTTCTGGAACTTGTACAGCGTCTGTCGGCGACTACAGACTGGCAGTTTCTGGTCACAACCGGCACGGCCACATCCGCCCGCTTGATGGGAGAAAAATTGCCTGATCGCGCCCGTCATCAATATGTCCCGATCGACCGGCTCGGCCCGGTCCGGCGTTTTCTGGATCACTGGTCCCCGGATGCCGCCATATTTGTAGAATCCGAACTCTGGCCCAATCTTCTGCTGGAGATGCAGCAGCGCAACATTCCGTCCGCGCTCATAAATGCGCGCATGAATCAGGCGTCTCTGACCAATTGGCATAAACGCAAGGCGGCGGCCCGGCGATTACTCTCGGCGTTCAGTTGGATCGGCGCAGCCGATGCCCGCACCGCTGCAGGCCTAAGCAAACTCACAGACACCCCCGTGCCACAGGTGGGCAATCTCAAACTCCAGATCGCCGCTCTCAGCCCGGCCGATGTGCAACTCAACACCATCCGATCCCGGCTGGGAGAACGCCCTGTCTGGCTGGCCGCAAGCACGCATGCCGGCGAAGATGACATTCTGATCGCCGCGCACCGCCGCTATCTGGAAACCCGTCCGGAGGCCCTGCTGATCCTGGCACCCCGGCACCCGGAACGGGGCGGAGACATCGCTAGTCTCATGAACGCAGCGGGCTTCACTTTCGCACGGCGGTCACAAGACAAGTTTCCTGAGCCTGCTACTCAGGTCTGGCTCGCAGACACGCTTGGAGAAATGCCGCTCTGGTATGCGCTCGCCGATCAGGCCTTCATTGGCGGCAGCCTGATTGAGGGCATTGGCGGACATAATCCGGTTGAGGCAACACGGGCAGGATGCCCCATCATCTCTGGGCCTTATACGGCGAGCTTTGATGATGTCTTTGCGGCCTACAGGGAACACAGTGGCGTAGTGATTGCCGGATCGCCTGAAGAGATCGCAGCAGCACTCTGCGCCTCGACTGAAAGCCGTAAAGCGGGTGCCCAATACGCTTTACTGCAATTGACAGGCAGCGCGATGGACGAAACGCTAGCGGCCATTCTTTCGCTCATGCCTGAAGAGCCACAATGAAACCGCCGCATTTCTGGTATCATGAGCCTGCAACGCTGCTCGATCAGCTTGTATCTATGCTCCTTAAGCCATTGGCACCACTCTATGCCGCGCAAGTTGCGGCGCGTATCCGCAAAACGGTGCCTGTAAAGGTCAATGCCGCAGTGATTTGTGTTGGTAATCTGACACTGGGCGGCACCGGCAAGACCCCGGTTGCCATGGCCTTACTGGAAATGTTGAGGGAAGCTGGCACCAATGCACAGGCTCTTAGCCGAGGCTATGGCGGATCGGTCAAAGGCCCGCTCTGCGTCGATCTTGGACGGCATACGTCAAAAGATGTCGGAGATGAGCCCCTGATTCTGGCGCGCTCTGCCCCCGTCTGGATCAGCCGGAACCGCATCGCCGGGGCAGAAGCGGCCATCCTTCATCGGGCAGAGGTCATTGTTATGGATGATGGCCACCAGAACCCGCAGATTTGCAAGGATATGTCCATCGTCGTGATTGATGCCGAAACAGGCTGCGGAAACGGGCGCGTCTTTCCGGCCGGACCCTTGCGGGAGAATATAGCTGACGGCTTTGCGCGGACCGACGCCATTGTCTTGATGATGCCGCACCCTGAGTATGAACCCGATTATGACCGTCTCAGTCTGACCGAGCTCGAATCACCGGTTCTGAAAGCTTGGCTCGAGCCTGTTTCACCGCCGCCGGACACGCCTGTGTTTGCATTCGCCGGTATTGGCCGTCCGGAAAAATTCTTCAAGGCATTGGCAAAAGCCGGTGGACGGATCGCCGGAACCAAAGCCTATCCCGACCATCATGATTTCACCCGCAATGATTTGAGGCAATTAAGGACACTGGCGGAGGCTGCCGGAGCACATCTGATGACGACCGAAAAGGATATCGTCCGGATACCAGCCATAGACCGCGAGGGCATAAGGGCCTGGCCGGTCCGCGCGGTATTTGAAGAGCCCGCGAGAGCGGCCGCTTTGCTTGAACAGGCATTGGACGTCGCCGCTGCGCGGCGCTAAACCCCGGATATGAGCGAGGGTTTGCTTCAAAGAATCGGTTGGCGGACGGAAGCTCTGGCCTGGGACAGCTTTCAGCTGACCTTCCAGTCCATGGGGCTGGAAGGCGCTTCAGCATTTGGCAGCGCAGCCTTGCGCCGGATCGGACCTCTCACTCCGGTCCACAACGTCGCACGCATCAATATGCAGCGCTGTTTTCCTGATGCCTCAAAGCCGGAAATCGACCGGCTTCTGGACCGCATGTGGGATAATTTCGGCCGTCTGGTCGGGGAAAACCCAAATATGCGCCATTTCCGCCCCGAAGTTTATGATGAACGCGCTATAATTGTCGGCGAAGAGATTGTTCTGGACCTGGAGCGCAAGGGACAACCCTATATCCTGATCTCCGGGCATTTTGCCAATTGGGAGGTGATGGGTGCGGCCATTGCAAAGCTGAACCTCAATTGTAACGTCACCTATCG
>PFFX01000040.1 GCA_002783385.1 Rhodobacterales bacterium CG15_BIG_FIL_POST_REV_8_21_14_020_59_13
TCGCCATGACGCCGCCATCATCGGTCTCCGGCCTCTATCTCGCCCATCCGGACAGCGAATATTTTGTGGTCGGCCGTATCGGCGAGGACCAGGTCGCCGATTATGCGCGGCGCAAGGGCTGGACGCTGAAGCAGGCCGAAAAGGCACTGGCCCCCATCCTCGGATATGATCCGAAGACAGAGGCCAAAAAGGACGCAGCCTAGGGTCAGGACCTGTTAATTTGACTGAAATGGCGGCTGCGATGACAAGAGATGCGAGGAAACGCCCGAAGCGCGGGGCCAATCCCCCGGTCGAGGGCTTTGACACAGCAGGTCGATGTCAGCATGGCCGTCCTTCGGACCGGGCGGATCTGCCCGGGCTACTGTGTCGCAACCCCTTGAAAGACATTGGCCTTCCGGCGGGTTTGCTCCTTGTATCCGGACAAATCCGCTCCGGCCATTGCAGCCAGATTAACAGGTCCTGACCCTAGAACCGCCCCGTCTGATAATCGAGCATCGCCTGGCGGACTTCGCCTTCCGTATTCATCACGAAAGGTCCGCCGCGGGCGACGGGTTCCCGCAAGGGTTTCGCTGCGATCAGCAACAGGCGCGCGCCATTCGGGCCCGCTTGCAGCCGCGTCAGGCTGCCTTCGCCCAGCACGCCCAGCTCGCCGCGATTGACGGCCATCGGTGCCTCGCTGCCGGTCCGCGGCAACAGGATGGATCCGTCATGGACCGCGACGATTGCCGAATGATCTGCAGGAAGCGGCTCTTCATAGACCGCACCCGGTTCAAGATGGATCTCGGCGAAGAAGGGCTGGACGGTGATGTTTTTCACCGGTCCTTCCACGCCCGTCGCCGTCGTTCCGGCAACGATTTTCGCCACCGCGCCGTCACGTGTATCGGTGGGGATCTGGTTGGCGCGGTATTCCTGATAGCCTGCGGGCTTCATTTTCTCCACACGCGGCAGGTTGATCCACAACTGGAAGCCGGACATCAGCCCGTCCTCCTGTTCCGGCATTTCCGAATGCACAATGCCTCCGGCGGCCGTCATCCATTGCACGCCGCCTTGCTCGATCACGCCTTCATGACCCTTGTTGTCTTTATGGCGCATACGGCCGGCAAACATGTAGGTCACGGTCTCAAAGCCGCGATGCGGGTGGGCCGGAAATCCGGCGAGATAATCATCCGGATTATCAGAATGGAAATTGTCCAGCATCAGGAAGGGATCGATTTGCGGCAGGCGCGGCGTGCCGAGCAAGCGATTCAGCTTCACGCCGGCACCATCGCTGGCGGCCATTCCGGGTTCAAGATGCACAAGCGGTCTGATTTGTGTCATGACAGGTCTCCTTTGCCGCCAATATGGGTTGGATAGCATTCTGCAATAGGCCGATCACCGAAAGCCCCGTTTTTCCACTCTGGAAGCAATGGCGTCCTTTGGCAGTCTGGCTTACTATTCCGGCAATCATGATGGGGAATCAGATGTTCAGGGCAATTGGAATAGGTCTCATATCGATAATCGCTCTTTCTGCCTGCGATATGGCAGCGAGTGACGCGCAACCTGCGCCGGGCTCTATGCAGACGAATGTCGACATATCACCCATCGCGGCTGGTCTGACCGGGCAGTCCTATTCCGTGTCAGAAGAATTGTTCGGCTATTTCCTGCCGTATGACGATGTCAGCATCGGGCCTATCCAGCTGGCCAGCATTTCACTGGCCATGGACTGGGAAGTGGAAGCTTACATGAAAGGCGAGGCCGATTCCTGGCCACCCATAGGTTTACGTTTTGAAGACATATCCAGCCCGGCCGGCGTGGGGGAACTTGGCAACACCTATTATGAGGTCACCTATCAGGTTTTGCCCGATGTTTTCCGCATCTCCGATGAAGGCATGGCGTTTGTCGGCCAGCATGAGCTTCTGGGAGAAGTCCGGTTCGAAGGTCAGTGGCAGACCGATCAGATTCGGCAGATGATGAATGGGGATGCCAGCTCGTCTTCGGCACTTACAGGCGATATGAAAATCGGCGATGTCATTTTCGCCGGCGTCACTTTCCAAGGCTGGCTGGGGGATTAGGTCATTTCACCCCCCCGCAAATCCCAGTTCACGATTGGCTGGCGCGAATGGATCGTGCTGCCGGATTTTGAAGAGGCCCGTATCAAGGCCAAGATCGATACTGGCGCCCGCACATCGGCGGTTCATGCTTGGGATATCATGGCATTTGATAAAGACGGTGCGAAATGGGTGCGGTTCGAATTGCACCCGCTACAGAAAAACAACACAAAGCGCATTTACTGCGACGCCCCAGTCATGGATGAACGCCTGATCCGGTCGTCCAATGGTCAGATCACCAAACGCTTTCTGATCCGGACACGGTTGAAGCTGGGCAGCCGCACTTGGCCGATCGATCTTACACTCTCCCGGCGTGACGAGATGGGCTTTCGTATGCTACTGGGACGTACAGCGCTGAGCGGACGAACCCTGATTGATCCGTCAGCCTCTTATCTTTGCGGCCGGTAGCCTTTTTATGCTCGCCATTACTTAACAGAAGCCATAATTGGAAACGTCATGCGTATAGCCCTTCTATGCCGGAATCCGGACCTCTATTCGCATCGCCGCCTTGTCGAGGCAGCGGAAGAGCGCGGGCATGAAATCGATGTGCTCGACACATTGCGCATCTATATGAACATCACATCCCACCGTCCTGCGCTGCATTACCGTGGCGAGCAGTTGCCCACTTATGATGCGGTCATTCCCCGCATCGGCACCTCGATCACCGCTTATGGCAGCGCTGTTGTCCGTCAGTTTGAAATGACCGGCGCCTGGACGCTGGCCGAGTCGGTGGCCATCAACCGCTCCCGCGACAAGCTGCGGTCATTACAATTGCTGTCCCGTGAAGGCATTGGCCTGCCGGTCACAGCCTTCGCACATGATACCCGCCAGCTAGATGATTTGCTTGACATGGTGGGCGGCGAACCCGTCGTCATAAAGCTTCTGGAAGGCACTCAGGGGGTTGGTGTGGTTCTGGCTGAAACACGGCGGTCCGCAAAATCCGTGATCGAGGCGTTCCGCGGGGCCAAGGTTAATATTCTGGTGCAGGAATTCATCAAGGAAGCCGGTGGGGCCGATATCCGCACCATCGTAGTCGGCGGCAAGGTCGTTGCCGCCATGAAACGCCAGGGTGGCGAAGGGGAGTTCCGCTCCAACCTGCACCGCGGCGGCGGGGCCTCGAAGATCAAGATCACGCCCGAGGAACGGGCTACAGCAGTGCGCGCAGCCAAGATCATGGGCTTGCATGTCTGCGGTGTGGACCTGCTGCGTTCCAATCACGGCCCGGTGGTGATGGAAGTCAATTCCTCTCCCGGACTGGAAGGCATAGAGGGCGCGACGGGTTTGGATATAGCAGCTCAGATCATTGATCTGATTGAAAAAACCGCCAAACCTGGCAAGACCAAAACGAAAGGGACGGGGTGAGTCAGCCGCCGTTTGAATTTGCCGGGCACACAATAGCGCCGGGTACCCGCGCAAAAATAGAATTGCCGGTTGCCGTCCTGTCCGACCATACACCCGTCACCATGACCGTTATGATCATTCATGGCAGGAAGCCGGGGCCGACTGTATTTGTTTCCGGGGCGATTCATGGTGACGAAATTATCGGCGTTGAAATCATCCGCCGTCTGGTCCGGACCAAACAACTCAATTCCTTGTGCGGTACGCTGATCTGCGTTCCTATCGTCAATACATTCGGATTTATCAATCACACCCGCTATCTGCCTGACCGGCGCGATCTCAACCGGTCTTTTCCCGGCGCTGCCAAGGGCTCTCTCGCCGCACGCCTGGCCAAACTCTTCATGACCGAGATTGTCGCGCGCTGTGAGATCGGCATTGATCTTCATTCTGCTGCCGAACACCGCGTGAACCTGCCCCAGATCCGGATTGATGGCGGGTCAAAGCAGGCGATGGAATTGGCCAGGGCCTTTGCGCCACCTGTCATCATGGTTTCGAATTTGCGCGACGGGTCCTTGCGGCATGCCGCAAGGGAGCTCGGCAAGGATGTCCTGGTCTATGAGTGTGGTGAAGCCCTGCGGTTTGACGAAACCGCTCTGCGCATCGGGGTCACCGGCATTCTGCGGGTTTTGCGGCAGATCGGAATGATCCGCCAGGCGAAAGGAATCCGCACGCCATTGACCCCTGACGTGAGCCAGTCATCGGAATGGGTTCGGGCCCCAATGGGGGGCATGCTGCGCGCTTTCAAGACGATCGGCGCATGGATAGAAGAGGGCGAAGTGATTGCAGCCTTGTCCGATCCGTTGGGTGATCTAGAGGTTGAAGTGCATTCACCTCTGACCGGCATCATTATTGGACGTACCATGTTGCCGGTTATGAATGAGGGGGATGCGCTGTTTCACATAGCAGAAATCGTCAAACCGCTGACCGAAGACGGCCATACCGGGCTGGAGCAAGCCTTTGAAGGCCACCCGCTCTTTGATGAGGACGAAATCCTCTAGCCAAAAGGGACCGCCCGCAGACGGGGCGCGTCTGCGGGCGGTGATCCAGAGCGGGCCTGAAGGACAGGGAAGGGACGGCCACGCTCTGTATTCGATGTGATCAGCCTCTTATCCAGTTGGCATGATCACCTGATTGATGACGTGAATGACGCCATTGGATGCATCGACATCGGCAGAAACCACAGTGGCCCCGTCAATCATGACGGCATTGCCGGTGGCATCAATGTCGATCGTATCGCCCTGGACGGACGCAACGGACAGGGATTGTCCGGCGAGATCGCTCGCAAAATATTCGCCCGGTACAACGTGATAGGTGAGGATGGAGACCAGTTGATCCCGATTTTCCGGCAGCAGCAGTGAATTGATCGTGTCTTCACCAAGCGCGGCAAACGCCTCATCGGTTGGCGCAAAGACGGTGAACGGGCCTTCGCCCCGCAATGTTTCCACAAGCCCGGCGGCTTGCACGGCAGCGACCAGTGTCGTGAAAGAACCGGCATTGATTGCGGTTTCGACAATGTCACCCTGCATGGAGGCATGGTGGTCGATCTTGGCGGCGCTCTGATCACCGGCAAAGGCGGGCGCGGCCAGCACGGCGGCTGCAGCAGCAGTAAGAAGAAGATTACGCATTGTGTTGCACTCCTGAGTTCGGGGGGACGGGGCAAACAGACCCCTGCCTCGACGCTTTCACGTCAGACAAAACGCTTTACGCAACGCCGCTCTGATCAGATTGCCGGATTAAACATGTTTAATAATAAGGGGTTCGAGCTGGAAGCTGGCATCTTTCGCCCTAAGAGGCTTTGCCGAACCCGCCGCCGCCAGGCGTTTCTATTTCTATGCGGTCGCCGGGTTGCACCCGGATGGAGAACAGGCCGTCCAGTTCCTCGGTAACGCCACTCGCCCGGATGACACGCTGCGCACCGCACAGTGCATCGGAGCCTCCTGACAGGCCCGCGGGTGCCTGGTGCCGGTGTGAGGAGAGCAGGGCAACATCCATGACTTCGAGGAATTCCAGACAACGGACCGATCCGCCGCCTCCTGAATATTGCCCGTCTCCACCCGAGTCCTGACGTATGCGATGGTGAATCACCCGCACTGGATAGCGCCGTTCCAGCACTTCCGGATCGGTCATGCGCGAATTGGTCATGTGCGTGTGAATGGCGTCAGTTCCGGCAAACCCCTCACCCTCCGGGTCAATGCCGGCACCCGAGCCACCACAAATCGTTTCGTAATACTGGTGCCGGGCATTGCCGAAAGTCAGATTATTCATCGTCCCCTGAGCCGCGGCCATCCTCCCCGTCGCGGCGAAGAGGGCATCGACAACCATCTGGCTGGTCTCGACATTTCCGGCCACCACCGCTGCGGGATATTTCGGATTCAACAGACAGCCTTCCGGGATGATCAGCTCCAGAGGCTTCAGACAGCCCTCATTGAGCGGGATCTGATCGCCGACCAGACAGCGGAAAACATAGAGCACCGCGGCCCGCGCGACGCTGGACGGTGCGTTAAAGTTATTGGGGAGCTGTGGGCTCGTACCAGAAAAATCAATAACCGCCGATCGTGCCGCCTTGTCGACCCGGATGGCGGCCTGGATTTGAGCGCCATTATCCATCCGGATGGCCGCCGCTCCGTCTTCCAGCGCATCGATGACACGGCGCACGGCGCGTTCGGCATTGTCCTGCACATGCCCCATATAGGCTGCAACGACGGCCCGGCCGTGATCCGCCACCATGCGCTTCAACTCTGCGGTCCCCTTGGCACAGGCCGCCAGCTGGGCTTTGAGGTCGGCAATATTCTGGTCCGGATTTCGCGCTGGCCACCTCCCTGACAACAGCGTTTTACGGACTGTATGAGTCAGGAATTGACCTTTGTGCATAATTAGTTCGTTAGCAAATGAAATGCCTTCTTCCTCGATAGAGGTTGAAAAGGGTGGCATCGAACCGGGCGCAATACCGCCAACATCGGCATGATGACCCCGTGCGGCGACATAGAAGAGCCGTCCGCCGGTGTTCTCGTCATGCACTGGCACCACGACCGTAATGTCCGGCAAATGCGTACCGCCTTCATAGGGCGCATTCACCGCAACGGCATCACCGGGGCTGAGATCGGGATGGGCGTTAGCTGCCGCTTTTACACTCGCTGACATGGAGCCAAGATGCACAGGCATGTGCGGGGCGTTCGCGACGAGCCCGCCATCGGCATCAAAGACGGCGCAGGAAAAATCCAGCCGCTCCTTCATGTTCACTGAGTGCGCAGTGCGCTCCAGAGTGACGCCCATCTGTTCTGCCACCGACATGAAACGTTTATTAAAAAGCTCCAGCCGGACAGGATCGAGAGTTGTATCTTCGTTTCCGGTCTTTTCAGCGCCTTCAAACTCCAGCACCAGCATGCCATCGGTCAGGCGTTTTGCCCGCCAGCCAGGATCGGTAACGATGGTAGAGTTGGGCTCGACAATGAGGGCGGGTCCCCTCAACTCTGCCTCTGCGCCCATCGCACCCAACCGGTAAACTGGCCAGTTGTGCCAGCCTCCCTGATGATAAACCCGGAGCGTTTCCATGGGCGTATAAGCCTTGCGCCTATCCGGCAGATCAATCATCCAGCCACGCGCGCCCGGCGGCTCGGTCTCGGCTTCTGCGGCGGCTGATTCAATCGTTAGATTGCCCTCTGGCACAAAACCGAAAAGGCGTTCATGTGCTGCGCGAAAATCTGCCCGTACGGTATCGATGTCAGATATAGACACTGAAATGGCAGTATCAGAGCCCGCCACACGCAAGCGCAGACTGCTTTTGACGCGGACCGTGTCAGCCTCTGCGCCCTGATCCAGAAGGGCGGACCGGGCCGCTCTGCCCAGCTCGCCGGCCGTCATGCAAGCGGCCTCATAGACGGT
This sequence comes from Rhodobacterales bacterium CG15_BIG_FIL_POST_REV_8_21_14_020_59_13, assembly GCA_002783385.1. GTDB lineage: Bacteria > Pseudomonadota > Alphaproteobacteria > Caulobacterales > Maricaulaceae > Hyphobacterium. The sequence continues at coordinate 7,368 of PFFX01000040.1, forward strand.
ATCAAACGCGCCCTCCACCGCCGCTTCCCGGCTTTCGCGAAGCTCAGCCAAGCCGATCCCCAAAGCGGACAAAAGCCCGGCATAAGGATGGATCAGCACGGTCCTCATACCGATGGCTTCGGCGACTTTGCAGGCATGCTGCCCGCCTGCGCCGCCAAAAGCTGAAAGCGCATAACAGGCAGGATCCACGCCTTCGCCTATGGAGATCTGCTTGATCGCCTGCGCCATGTTTTCCACCGCCACGGCGAGGAAGCCTTCGGCAGCAGCCTCGGCTGATCCAAGCCCGGTGTCCCGCGCCAATCCGTCGAGAGCCTTCCGGCTGGCATCGGCATCAAGAGCCGACCGGCCATCTGTGCCGAATGTTTTCGGAAAATGATCAGCCTGGATTCGTCCGAGAACGATATTGGCATCAGTTACCGCCGGGGGGCCGCCCCGTCCATAACCTGCCGGTCCGGGCATGGCTCCCGCACTGTCAGGTCCGACGCGGGCGCGTTCACCATCAAAGCTCAAAACAGAACCGCCGCCGGCGGCGACAGTATGCACCGCCAGCATGGGCGCGCGCAGCCGTTGACCTGCGATATTCGCTTCGCCGACGCGGGCATATTGATCGCCATCATAACGGGAGACATCGGTGGAGGTGCCGCCCATGTCAAAGCCGATGACGCGCGGATATCCCGAGGCTTTCGCCGTCTTCGCCATTCCGGCAACACCGCCGGCCGGCCCGGACAGCACCGCATCGCGCGCAGCAAACTGATCCGATGAGGTCAGCCCGCCGGAGGATTGCATGAAATACAGTGGCACCCCGTCTAGGCGAGCCGCAACCCGGCCCGCATAATCGCGCAGAACCGGCGTCAGATAGGCATCAAGCACAGCCGTTGAGGCGCGTGGCACAATTTTGACCAGAGGACTGGCCTCACTGGAACAGATGATCGTTTCAAATCCGGCCTCTACCGCCAGAGCGGCAATATGTTTCTCATGTGAAATATTTGCATAGGCGTGCATCAGGGCGATTGCGCAGGTGCGGGCACCCGCTTGCTTCGCGACGGTAAGCGCGGCCCGAATTGCCCCGCAATCAACAGGCCGGATTTCCTTTCCATCTGCATCCATCCGGGCAGAACTGGTAACAATGTGGCTATGCAGGGGGGAAGGCCGGTTAATCGCCATGGCGAAAATATCCGGGCGGGTCTGATCGCCGATGACCAGCAAGTCCTCAAAGCCTTCCGTGACCACAAAGCAGGTCGCGGCCCCCTTGCGTTCCAACAGGGCATTGGTGGCAACGGTCGTACCCATTTTGACGGCGTTGATCTGCTTCGCCGGGATCGTCTCACCGGGAGAAAGGCCGAGCATCCGGCGGACACCTTCGGAGGCGGCATCGGAGTAATCCGGGCTCTCGGATAACAGCTTCATGGCTCGCAAGCGGCCGTCGGGCTGGCGCGCGATCACATCCGTGAACGTGCCGCCGCGATCAATCCAGAATTCCCAGGTGTCTGACACGCCTTCTATTCCCCGGCCGGCAGCGTTAAATGGAAGGATGGAGACTAAACTCATGGGCTTCTGGCGCAAGCTGACGGACTTCATTACCGGCGAGCCCGCCCCCTTCGATTGCGAAGGGGAGGATTGCGGTCCCGGTCACCGTGTCGATGATGCGGATTTTGCCATCGCCCTGATTGGTCTGGGAGCCAAGATGGCAAAGGCCGATGGCGTGGTAACGCGCAATGAGATCGCCGCATTCCAGCAGGTCTTCCGCGCTCCGCCGGACGGAGCCGAGGTTTTAGCGCGGGTCTTTAATCTCGCCAAGGAAACCACGCTGGGATTTGACGGATATGCGCGGCGGTTGGCGCGCCGTTTCCGCCAGCACCCGGCCGTGCTTGAAGATGTGCTCGACGGACTGTTCCACATCGCCAAGGCAGATGCTGTGGTGACTGAGGATGAGCTCACCTATCTGGAAACCGTAGCGGAGATTTTCGGGTTCACGCCGCGGGAATTCCGGCGCATTCGCATGTCGCACGGACTGGTTGAAATCAGTGACCCCTATGTCATTCTGGACGTCAATCCGGATGCCGATGACGAAGAATTGAAGCGGGCCTATCGCCGCATGGCTGCCCGAAACCATCCCGACGCCTTGATGGCGCGTGGTGTTCCGGCAGAATTGCAACGCCTTGCTGTGGACAAAATGGCAGCGATTAATGCTGCCTATGCCGCAGTGAGGGACGAAAGGGCCGCAGAATCCCGCTGAATAAATTGGTCCGGGTCATTGACCTGAGCCGCATTGGCCCCGAAATTGTAAGCAAGACGTTAATGCATCAGTCGATGCGTGATATATGCCGAAAAGAGGCGAACATGACCCAGACACAGATATTCCGATTTCCGCACACGGCCGGAAACTGGCTGCGGGCCCTGATAGCCGCCGTCCTCGCTGTCGCCTTTGCCGGTCTGGTTTTGATGTTCGCGGCCATATTCGCCGCTGCGGCTCTGGTGGTGATTGGTGCTGCCATGCTGGCCGGAGGAGCTTGGTGGTTATGGCGCAAAGTCCGCGGGCGCAATCAGCAAGCCGAAGATGATGGCATCACTGTTCTGGTGGCCAAGCGTGGCCCGTCCGGCTGGACGGTTGATGGCGAAACCGGCCCCCGCCGCTGATTTAGAAACATTCTGTCACTTGGTGACCGGTGTGACGCGGTTAGAGCGGGATTTGTTCACCCCGGCATTGTTTGACCGCCGGTATTTCGTGGTCCGGTAAGGAGGGTAAAGCGATGCGGTGTGAACACCGTGAGCTTTGTGCAACGCTGTCCGGGGCGCGAAAGACCAAGGTAAAACAAAGGCGGTTTACTATGGTTAATCAAGCTATTGCCTCCTTCCGGCTTGGCGGTCTTTTCCGCGCCGGCTTCGTCGAAATCCTCGCATGATGGTCAACATCATGCTCCGGTCTTCTCCTCGCCAGCCCAAAAAATCCTCACCATCAAACTGCTTCCGGGTGGAGAAATCACGCTCTGGTTCGCAGGCATGAGCTTGCGTGATCTTGCCGCCTTCATCACCGTATGCC
>PFFX01000103.1 GCA_002783385.1 Rhodobacterales bacterium CG15_BIG_FIL_POST_REV_8_21_14_020_59_13
AATGCCAATGCTGCGCGGCTTTGCGGATCGCGTATGCGCGCCAGATGTGTCAGGGCTGATGCAATATCGCTCATAACGCCGCCTGCTTTCCTTTTTATATAAAAGCCTGATTCTGCAATGGATTCCAGTTCTGGTTTATCCGGTGTTAAATCCTGAAGGCAGGGCTGCAATTGACGCGGGCTCTGTGTCGATCAATCCTGTGCATGAATTTACGGGAGGCCTTCATGGACGATCAATCAAAACAGAGCGTCAGAGATATTGTTGGCGAAGAAGAATGGAAGGCTCGCTGTGACCTTGCTGCGCTTTACCGCCTCGTTCACATGCATGGCTGGGATGATTTGTTTTTTACCCATATTTCCATGCGCGTACCCGGCCCGGAGGAACACTTCCTGCTCAATCCGTTCGGCCTGCTCTATGAAGACGTTACGGCGTCAAATCTGGTGAAGGTCGATCTGGACGGAAATGTCCTGCCGCCCTCGGCCTACGGGATTAATCCTGCGGGCTTCACCATTCACTCGGCCATTCATGCTGCGCGTCAGGATGTGACCGTCGCCATGCACCTGCATACGGATTGCGGTGTGGCCGTTGCGGCGCAAAAAGACGGTCTGCTGCCAATCTCGCAACTGGCGATGAACATCATGTCGGATGTTGCCTATCACGACTATGAAGGCCTGGCACTGGTTGAGGCGGAGAAGGCCCGTCTGGTTGCCGATCTGGGTGAAAAACACACCATGATCCTGCGCAACCATGGAACGTTGTCGACCGGCGCCCACCCGTTCCAGGCGTATTTACGTATTTATCTCCTTGAGCGTGCGTGTAAGATACAGACCATGGCGCAAGGTGGCGGGGAGCTGATCCACTGGGGCAAGGACATGCAAGACAAGGTCTACAAGCAAGGCGAAGAGGGCGTGCTCAACGAATTCTTCCTCGAAATCGCCTGGGCAGCCTTGCGCGCGCGTATCGACCGGGAATCGCCAGGCTACGATCAGTAACACTCCTCTGCGCCTTACTGATTACCGCACCGGCTTCCGGTGGCGCATGGGTGCAAGGCAAAGGTCAAGGCATCATGATTACCGGCCTGTTGCTGTCAGAAGCCAGCAGCAGCCTGGACCACAATGGTGAGCGTCAGTCGGGCTTGTATTTCTCGAAATTTGAATCGTCCTTCTATACCGAATATGGTTTGACGGACCGCCTGACCGTCATTCTGCAACTGGCCGGACAGCGCGTCAGCCAGGACAATAACGGCATCACTGATACCGCTGAGGGGCTCGCCGCGAGCCGCGCTGGTCTGCAGTCGCATCTGTTCGGCTTTGGCCGCTGGACGACTTCGGTTCAGGTGGCAGCCGTCATTCCGGGCGGGGGCGAGAATGTTGCCGACCGTCCGCTGGGGGATGGCGCCAATGGTGTGGAATTCCGGGCGCTGGCTGGGCGGTCATTAAGCTCAAACGGTTTTCTCGACTTGCAGCTCGCCCGCACATGGCGCGTGGACGACTATCCGGCGGAGACGCGCTTTGATGCGACGCTGGGCTGGCGCATCCTTGATGATTACCTGTTGATGGCACAATCCTTTTACATTGCCGCAGATGCCGATCTTGCCCGGAACGGGCGCGAATATGCGCAGCACAAGATTCAAGTCTCGACGGGCCGCAATTTTGGCCAGGGCCGGTTGATACTGGGAGCCTTTACAACGATTTCCGGCCGTAATGCCATTGATGAGTCCGGAATTACCGCCAGCTGGTGGCGCGCTTTCTAATTACCGGGCGAATAGCCGCTTTCATGCAGGACATAGGCGATGACATTGCGCCGGTCGGTTTCCTCACGCAGGCCTACGAAAGACATGCGATTGCCTGGCAGGAATTCACGGGGATTGGCGAGCCAGCCGTCGAGCTGTTCCGCGGTCCAGACAAAGCCGGCGGTTTCAAGCGCAGAAGAATAGTTGAAATTCCCGACAGAACCGGCCTCACGTCCGAACACGCCATAAAGGTTCGGGCCGACGCGATTGCCGCCACCTTCAGCGACCGTATGGCAAGAGCTGCAGCGCCGGAATAACCGGCGGCCTGCATCGTAATCGGCTTCGGAATAGGGCATTGGCAAATAGGACAAATCGACGGTTTCGACGGCTACAGGTGGCGCTACCGGGGCTGGCGCCGGTATCGGTGTGTCCGGTGCGGTATTGGAGGCCGGTGCCGGTGTTACTGGTTCACCGACAGTTTCAGAACTGCCGCTCTCACCGCAGGCCGTCAGCATGCCGGTGGCTGCCATCAAAATTATCCAGCGCATCACATTCGCTCCAATCGTAACCCAGCCGGAAACTAGCCGGTTATCTGACCAATGCCAGTCTTCTCTCTGGGAAATATTGCCGCAGTCTCTTTGCTCCTGATTGCGGACATGACCGCAACTAACTTGCCCCGAATGCTGCGGGAGGCTAACTGCCCTGATCATGAGAGAACAACGGGAACATGACTGGCTGCGTCCGGCATTTGAAGCCGTGGTGATGGATGATGAAGGGCGGGCCTGCCGTGATATTCCGGACAGCGCCTGCCGCGAGGAATCAGGAAATTTCTTCCGCCATGTCGGTTCGCTATCGCTGTCCAAGATGGCGGACGGGTTGATTGATCCCAAACTGGTGCTGAGCTGGCTGATGCTGACGCTCGGAGCCCCCTCTGCTCTTGTCGGCCTGCTGGTCCCGATCCGCGAGGCTGGCGCACTTTTGCCGCAACTCTTCACCGCAGGCGCGCTTCGCCGGCTGCCGCGTCGAAAATGGGCCTGGTCAGCCGGGGCGGCTGTTCAGGGCCTGTCGGCGCTGGCGATTGCCCTCGCAGCGCTTACCCTTCGCGGACAGGCTGCCGGACTGGCCATCCTGTTTGCGTTGACCGTGCTGGCGTTAGCGCGAAGCGTGTGCTCGGTCTGTTACAAGGACGTGTTGGGAAAGACGATCGATAAATCCCGGCGTGGAACGGCTACCGGGCTAGCCGGATCCATCTCCGCAGGCGTTGTCATAGTCTTCGCTGGCCTTTTGGCCTCTGGCCTGTTTCAAAGATTTGAACTGGTCGTGTCTGCCATCGTGCTGGCCGGGGCGGCCTGGATTGTGTCCGCCCTCCTATTCGCAACGCTCCGCGAGGCCAAAGGCGCAACGCAAGGCGGAAAATCCGCCATTGCAGCGGCGATGGAAAATCTGGTCTGGCTGAAGCGTGATGCCCAATTGCGCCGGTTCATACTGGTGCGGTCTCTGCTCACAGCAACAGCACTGGCGCCTCCCTTCATGATCGCTGCCGCGGCCGTGGCCGAAGATGTTTTACCGGTGGGGATGCTGGTTCTGGCCTCGGCGCTGGCCGGACTGCTCAGCTCGTATGTCTGGGGACGGTTCTCGGACCGGTCGAGCCGGATCGTTCTCGCCTTGTCGGGACTTGCCGGAGGGGTGGGGCTGGCGGTTAGCGCTATTCTTGCCACCGTCGGCTGGCTTCACCCTCTCTACGCCTTGCCGGTCACGATCTTCGTGGTGATGATCGCCTATCAAGGCGTGCGGCTTGGCCGCTCGACGCATCTCACCGATATGGCTACGGCGGAGACGCGCGCTGCCTATACGGCACTCTCCAATACGGTTGTGGGTTTTGTTTTGCTGGCGGGCGGATTGTTCAGTGTGCTTGCGGCCTATACGGGGCCGGCGGTGGTGCTCCTGGTCATGGCCGGTATGGCTGCGCTGGCGTCTATTCTGGCGCGGGGTCTGGACGAGGTTCAAGCCTGATCCGCCAAACCGGTTGACGGCGCAGCAATGATCCGGCCTCCTGCAGACAAAGGAAGGGATTGACATGAAAAACGCCATTGAACCGGACGAAGCCCAGCTGAACGCCTTTATGGCATTAGGGGAGGGGCCGGTCTCAATGCTGAACCTGCTCAGATTCCGCAAGACCGCCGCCTATCCTGATGGCCGCGATGCGGACCTATCCGGGCGCGAAGCCTATTTCCGCTACGCGGTACCTATGACGAAGCTGGTTCTGGACGCTGGTGGAACGCTGGATTTTACCGGCGATGTCAAAGCGCTGCTGATCGGGGAGGTGGAAGAGACTTGGGATATGGCAGCGATGATGACCTATCCGTCGCCGAAAACGCTGGCTGAAATCAGTCTGACACCGGAATTCCAGGACATTGCCGTGCATCGAAAGGCGGGTCTGGAAGGCCAGCTCCTCATCCCGTGCCGGGTGCCGACATCGTGAGTCTTCGTTCCTTCGGGCCGCAAGTGATGACCAGCCGGCGTATCCGGGCGGCGGTGCGAGGGTGGCATGGTGCCAAACGTGTGCTGGGCGGAAAAACAAAAACACTTTTCGTGTTTCTGGAACCGGGCGAACCCTATTCAGACTTGCTCGCGGATGCGCTGCCAGGATTTGCAAAGCATTACGGACTTGAATGGCAGGCCCTCGCCGTAGGGCCGCCGGAAAAGTCTGCTGCGCCCGAGCCGGAGATGCTGGCGGCCTATGCCGAACGCGATGCGGCGGGCCTGCGCGCGGCTTATGGCATCACCGCATCAGACCAGCCCATCGCGCCCTCTGGCGATCCGGACCGGAATGCGCGCTGGCGCAAGAAGCACGGTCATTATGGCAGCGGCATGATCTGGTTCGAGGGCGAGTGGTATTGGGGCATTGACCGGCTGCATCATCTTGAGCGCCGTCTGGGTGCGAGCGAGGATGCGCTGATCTTCCCGCCCGTGGCTGAACCCACTCATGCCACAGGTGGATCGTTCGACATGTTCTTCTCGCTGCGCAGTCCTTACAGCTATCTTGCCATGATGCGCGCACCGGCTCTGGCGCGGCTGTGGACGGCCGATCTCACCCTGAAACCGATCCTTCCCATGGTGATGCGCTCCCTGCCTGTCCCGTCCGAAAAGCGATTCTACATCGTCCGCGATTGCAAGCGCGAGGCAGAGCGTCTGGGCATTCCTTTCGGGAAGATAGCGGACCCGGTGGGGGCGGGTGTTGAACGCGGCCTCGCTATCCTTCACCGTGCCATTCCCGACGGAAAAGGCGTGGATTTCGCGCAAAGCTTCTTCACCGGTGTCTGGGCCGAGGGGCTCGATGCGGCGAGCGATAAAGGTCTACGAACCATGGCCGGGCGCGCGGGGCTGGACTGGACCTATGCGCAAGATGCCATCGTGGATGAAAGCTGGCACGAGTCTGTTGAGACAAACCGGCAGGAGATGTTCGCGCTGGGCCTGTGGGGGGTGCCGTCCTTCCGGGTGGGCGAGCACTCGGCCTTCGGGCAGGACAGGCTGTGGCAGGTCGGGCGCTGGCTGGAAGAAGGCTAAGCCCCGAAGGCCCGGCCAACAAACCAGAAGGTGCCGACCCCTTCGAGCCCGGCAATCATGGCATATCGCCCCCATAAAAGGGCGCGGCCTGGTGTAAACAGGCGCAGGATCGCCAGTCCGGCGAGTGCCGTGATCACGATCGCCAACTGACCCAGTTCCACACCGGCATTGAAACTGATCAGAGAGGGCAGAAGCTGGTCACCGGAAATGTCTATTTCCAGCAAAATGCCGGCAAAGCCGACGCCATGTAAAAGGCCAAATCCGCCGCTGAGCATCGGGGCGGTGAACTCCATCCGTCCGCCTTGTCCCAACCAGTGGAAATAAAAGACCGTCAGCACGATCAGTCCCAACCAGACCGGCCAGGTGAGGAGCCCGCCGGCAAGAGCCGACAGGACCGCCAGCGTCAGTAAGGCCGCGCCGCCAGCCCAGCCCACTTGCCGGAATTCGGTGGATTTCGTGAGGGCGGCCTCAGCTGCGATGAAGAGGATGGAAAATCCTATGAGGGATTCAATCGCCGCGCCCGGCGGAGAAACCCAGCCCAACACGGCAAGCGCGAGCGTGACGGAATGGCCGAACGTGAAGCCCAGCGTGACCAGGGTCAGGCGCCTCCAGCCGGCGACGATCAACATCAGGCCGAGCACGAAGGCGACGTGATCCGGGCCGCTGAGAATGTGTTCAAATCCGAGGATCAGGAAGCCGGTCCATCCGCCAGGAGCCACATGCGCGCCGCCGCCGAAATAAGCCGTGGTCCGGCCGCGGGAGAGAATGCGCTCCTGTACGCCGTTCGCTCCCTCCATCCTGATGAAATGAACATGATTGGCTGACAGAGGTGAAAACACCTGGACGCCGATCTCTATCTGACCTTGGGCGTCACAGCTCCAGTCAACCCGCCCTTCCAGCCGGCCATCTGCACGCAGATGGATGGAGGGCGCGGCGTCCAGTAAGCATACCGTGTCTCCACGGGTCACACGCAAGCCATCAACCAGGCGCTGTTGATAGGCTGTTTCGAGAGTTGTGCCCTCGTCTGCCAGTGACAGAAAAAGCGTGGCCTGCCGTGCCTCAAGATAGATAAGGCCGGACAGACCGGCCTCGGTTTCGGTCCAAGCCGAGTTGGAGCGGCTGCGTTCATGCGCGCTGGCAGCACCGGTCAGGCCCATTAACAGGACAAGGCTGACCAGCAGGCGGATCATTCGTTGGAGAAGGGCTGGATGCGGATATCAGCTTCCTGGCGCAGTTCCGAGATATAGGCTTCCAGAGCGGCTTCCGTGGCGCGTTCCTGCCATAGCGCTTCAACGCGGTCTCGATGGGCGTCAAATTCCGGCCGGCCTGCGGCGGCAAATTCGATAACGGTTATCCAGTGATAGCGGCCGCCGTTTTCGACCGGCCCGATGGCTTCGCCCGCTTCCAGCGGGAGTACCGCCGCTATCAAATCCTCACCCAGATAGCGCCGCAAATCAGTTGCCGTCAGCATGCGATTGGGCGGATGCGCTGCGGGCCGGGCGCGGCTGGCCACCGGTGATGCGGCCGATTCCCACCGGATTCGATAGCGGTTTTCGGCGGCGAAGAATTCGGGATTATTGTCGAACAGGGCACGCAGCTCGGCATCATCGGGTGTAAAATCCGCATTTGACTGTGCCAGGTCGATCATTGTCATCACAATGGTACGGCGCACGGTGGAGGCATTGCGCGGTAAATCCAGATCAATGGCGCGCTGGAACAGCAATTCCTCATCAATCAGTCGATCAAGGGCGCGCTGGCTGGAGCCTTCAGGCAAGGGATTGCGGCTGTCGCGCGCCATCGCTTCCAGGGCAATCTCGATATCCTCTACCGGGATGGGCTGGCCATTGACGATGGCGGCCACCGGGCTACCGGCTTCAAGTGGTTCATCGTCTGTCCAAAGCACGCTGAGAAGGACGATGGCTCCGCCCGTTACGGCGCCAATGGCCAGCGCCCATTTCGGCAAGGTCATTCGGCCGGCTCTGTTATGGCGGGCGGTTGCAGATGGGTCAGATAAATGGGCGAGGACCAAGCGCGATGTTCGACATCTGCGACACATTCATCTTCCATATCGGTTCGGTAGTCACCATAGCAGGGATTGACCTCGATACATTGACCATTCCCGTCATAAGTGCAGCGCAGATTATTACCATTCACCTGCCCGGACGGTTCCTGGATGGCACGGACATAATAGAGCGCATCGCGTCCGCCGGGGGCAAAGTCCGGGTCGGTAAACTCCACCTCGCAGCCTTCACCCAGATCATTGCAGGGCAGGGTGCGCCAGACGTCTTCGATCAGAGCGTCGACCGGCTCGCCTTCAAAGACTTGCGGCCGGATGCGCACGACTTCGATGCGGGTGATGCGGTAGCGTTCATTGCCGGGATTATAGCACTCCCCCCGGCAAAGCTGTTGCAGGCGGTCCGGTGTCAGGCCGCGGACCGAATAGTCGGGACAGCCCTCATTCTGGCGCAGGGAACCTGCCGCGCGCACCCGGAAGACCGGATTGGCAGCAAGCTCTGCCTCCGCCCCCATGCCCGCCAGGCTCTCTCCATTTTCATCAACCAGATCAAACCACAGCAATTGGCGCAGGCCGGAAGTGGCATAGACCTGCCGGTTTTCCAGCGCATTCCAGACGCCATCGCGTGAGCGTTCGCTGACATGTGCCGCGACAAGGCCGCCCCCGGTAAAGAAGCTGGCCTGCCGCTCCATCTCGGTCATCTGGAAACCGGCATTGTTGATCAGGTCTTCCCGAGAGATGCGGAAGGATTGGGCCGGGGCGTCCTCATCCGGCGGCAGGAAACGGTGAGCCACATCCTGTGTCTCTGCACCGCCGGTATCTGTCATGTAATGACGGCCAAATGGTTTGTAGCCGATGCCGGGCCGGGCGGTATGCGTGTCGGATGAACCGATAAAGCCCCAGCGGAAGCGGTATTCCCCGCCACCATCGTTGAAATTCGTGAGGGCCAGCCCGTATTGCACGCTGGTCATCGGGTTGAGATTGAAGGGCGGCATGAAGCAGTCCTGACATTGACCGGAGTCCAGCCAGTCCTCGACGCTTTCACCACGAATTGTCAGATGGCCCGCGAGGCCAACAAAGGCAGCGTTCACGCGTGCCTCGAAGGCACGGTCGGCACACACTTCATCAGAGAGGCCTTCAGTGAGACAGCGGCGTTCGATGATGACACCTGCCTGCCAGCAGGAGGGCAGATAATTGGCGCTGGGCTCCGGGCAGACCGGATTGCCAAGATCCCCGGCGATACGGCGCCAGGTCCGGTATTCCTCTGAATTGCCATGCCCGGAATAGATCTCGATCAGGCGCATGATCTCCGGCCGTTCTTCCGGCTCCAGCTGTTTGTCCCAGCTTGTGCCGGGCGGCGTATAGAAGCCCCAGGCCGAGCCATGGGGAATGATCAGGGGATCAAGCCCCTGACTTTCCAGCCGCGCCACCAGCTCACCCGGAGTGGCGGCGATCTCGTAACACTCTGCGGGCAGGTCACTGGACGGCGTGGCTTCATCGCATAGGGGCACATCGCGCACATCCTGAACGAAGCGTCCGAAGTCGTAATAGGTCTGCCGGTTGGCAAGGTCGAGGAAGGCGATCTGCGGCGGCAGCATGGCTTGCGCATTGTCGCGCAGGGCCCGCACTGTCACGCCTGCAGCGGCGATCGGGCGCGCGGCGATTTCATCGGGATGCAGGGTGCGGAAAATGACATTCTTGTGGCCGTAATGATTATCGGGCAATGCGCCGACCTGGGTCCATTCGAAGCCGACGAAGGGGATGACATCGGGAATGCCATCAGCATCGGAGCGGGCCGCGCATTGCTGTACCGTATCGATGATTTGTGACCAGCGCACCGGTGTCAGGGCTTCGGCGTGATCGGTCGCGGCCCAGAAATCCAGCGCTGAACAATAACGCGCAAAATCACACGCATCGGCGATGGGGTTAGCCCCTTCACCGCGCAAGAGCGGCAAGGCCCAGACGAAGGCATCGGTGGAGAAGGTGGAATGAACATGGAGGTCGCCGAAGAGGATCTCCGTGTCGCGGCTCTCACCGAGAGTTTCCGCAGCAGCCTGGATGCGCGCGATACGGTCTTCGATGGCGTTCTGCGGGACGGCCTCTGCGGTGATTTCACCGGGGCCGCGGGGTTGTCCATACCAGCTCTGGAATACACCGATGGCATAGAGGCCGATGGCCAGCACAAATACGGCCAGAATACCGCCGCCAATCATCAAAATTCTCATACCCGACTCCCCTTGTCCGATGATAGCCTATACGTGATCAGACGCGGGCGAAAATAATTTATGTCCGTAACCGGAAGCCGGATGCGCCATACAAAACGCCGCCGGGTGTGCCCCGGCGGCGCCTTTGATGCGATACGTCCGGATTAGCGGGAATAAAGCTCGGAAATCGACAGCACAGCATTGGCCGTCGACGAGCCATAGGTTCCGACCCAGATGTCATACTGACCGCTGATGGGTGCCATGCGCAGCAAGGGGTTCAGCCCTGCATTGCCGCTGTCATCATCACAATGCCAGTTGCCATTGGGATCGTTGATGACCAGCGTCGTATCCGAATTGGAGCCCACCGAGAAATAAAGCTCGGGGAAAGAGCCGCCCTGGAACATAAGGCGGACATCCGGCGCATCCGCCACGAATCCGGCGCACTGGCCATTGCTCCAGCTCGACGCGCTGTTTGCACCACCGGCGACGACCTGCACTTCAAACGGATCGGGTGTGAAGCCGGACCGAAGTGTGTAGGTGCCATAAGCCGGCGCAAGCGAATAATCCGGGCCGGACGGGCGGGCTGGCGGCGGGGTTGTTACCGGTGCGCTGCCATAGGGCAGTTCGGAAACAGCCAGTGTGGCCGGCGCCGTGTTGCGTCCGTATGTGCCGACCCAGATGTCGTACTGGCCGCTGACCGGCGTCAGCGAAATGAGCGGGTTGAGACCATTGCCGCTATCGTCATCACACCACCAGGTGCCGTTCGGATCATTGACGATCAGTGTGGTGTCGGCATTGGACAGGGCCGAGAAATTGATCTCGCTGAAGGAGCCGCCGGAGAAGTTGATGCGTACATCAGGGGCTTCGG
>PFFX01000050.1 GCA_002783385.1 Rhodobacterales bacterium CG15_BIG_FIL_POST_REV_8_21_14_020_59_13
ATTTGAGCGCCACGACCACGCTAAACGCAAGGCAGAAACCGAACAGTCCCGCCATGATGATCCACACCCGCCAGCCGGGCAGCAGGATGGCTGCCAGTGCCAGGATCGCCATTATTCCGGCGCTTCCGGCCACGAAGCCGAGATTGGCTTTCAGGCTCGGAGCCCAGGCCGCCAGGCGCCGTGCCATTCCGCTCTCGGGTAAAGCGCCTCTGCCGCCCTCTTCGGGCTGTTCGCTGGCAACGGCCACATCAGTCAACGGCGCGGCCGGCTGGCTGACGGCCTGTGCCAGGCTGATCCGCTCGAAGACGTCAAGATCCCCTCCGGCTGTGGCATTGCGAACCGTGACGCCCTTCTTTTCCAGCGCCTGGCGTGCCAGCTCGAAATGCTCGCGCATGAGGGCGGTATTGGGCGTATGCCATTTCCGGCCGGCTCCGAAATAGCGCGGATCGAAATGATTGGGATCATCGTCCTCTAGCGAGGTGAGGCGAACGTCCTCTATATCAGCACCGCCTTCCCGTTGCACCGTGTCCGGAACCGCATAGCGCATGTCGATACCCACCAGCACCAGCTCTGAAAAACCCATATAGGCGGCCAGCTGCATCATGGTGACCGCAACCGTGTGCGGCTGGATTACGCGTACAGAGGCGTCGAGCGAAAACATCGACTCCGGCAAATCATCTATCGTTCCGGGCTCTTCGTTGAAGAAATACCGGTTGGGGCCATCAGCAATCAGGTCACGCCCTTTCAGACGGCGGCGGTCACCACCATGGACCTGCACCTCGGCAGGAAAAAAGGCGGTCATCTCTGGCTCAGCAGCCAACATGGCCTCGATGTCGGGCGCCCGGTCGGGCAGCACCTGGGAATCGACGCAGGTATAATAGGATGGCCGCCAGTCAAGCCGGTCGAAAAGCAGGTGAATGGCGTTACAGGCGAAGACCGTCTCGCTTTTCAGGAGCGACAGGTCCGTCTCGTTCAGAGAGGGGCCATTGCCAAGAATAATGCAGCGTTCGCCTATGTGCCTGCCCTTGAGACCGGAAAGGTCGGTCACCGGCTCTGGCGTTCTTGATACGGTGCTGAAGCGGGACCCACCGCCTTGCGCAAGAGACGAGGTGCGCCGCCGCACATTTGCCATGCGGATGATTGGGGGATCCAGGGTTCGCAGCTGGACGTCCAGCCTGTCACGTTCTGCATCGGTCAGCTCTCGGGGCCTGTCCGGGATCAGCGCGCGGAAGGCATGGCGGAATTCGGGATCGAGAATGTCAAGTTCCCGCTTGAGAACGGCCCGCACTTCCTTCTTGTAACGGGCCATGGACACAACTGACCGCTGTCCGGGCCGCACCCGGAAACAGCCGAGCATGCGGTCCACAGTGTAAAGCGGCGTATGGCGGAAAAACCGCGCCCACAATTCGAAATCATTGGCGACGTCGAAGCTAGTATCAAGCCCGCCGCCAGCGCGCTCCCAGAGACTCCGCCGCCAGAACGTGGACTCCTGCTGGATCCAGAAATGGTCGCCCGCCAGGAAGCGCAGGCGTGACCAAGGCCTGACGGGACCGGCATATTCCATTTCGCTGCGCACATTCATGGTGCTCGGGCGGCCTGTAATCCATTCGACTTCGGGATGGGTCCCGAAAATGTGTGCCACTTGAGACAGGCACCCGGGATGAAGGACATCATCGGAGTTGATCCAGCCCATGATTTCGCCATCAGTCAGGGCAAACCCCTTATTGATGGCATCAGCGTGACCCTTGTCGGGCGCGCTGATAAGAGCGGCCAGATCATTGCGGTAATGTTCGAATATCAGCCGCGAACCATCGGTGCTGGCACCGTCGGCTATCACATATTGAAGGGCCGGATAACTCTGCCCCAATACGGATTCGATCGTTTCGCGAAGGAAATCCGCCCCGTTATAATTGGGGGTGACGATGCTGAAAGTCAGTGGCTTGCTCACGCCACCAGCTTCCGTCGGGAGAGGGTCTCAGCTGCCAGCGAAAGTGTGGATTTTGTCGCCGACCAGACGCCCTTATTACGGTTCACCAACCGGAACACTTCCTGCAGCCGGCGCATGGAAACCTGATGTGTTTTGGTCCCATCCCCCATATAAGCTGATGAAAGCGTCTGTGGCAGCATTTCGAACCTGGCCCCCGCCTTGTAAAGGCGAACCCATAAATCCCAATCCATCACAAATTGCAGATCCGGATCGACCCCGCCCACCGTTGTCATTGCCGAGCGCCGGACAAAACAAGAGGGTTGGGATATGATATTGGAACGCAGTATCAACGGTGAAATCCTGTCAACCTGATCATGTGTTTCGATGACTTCGCCGGAAATGTCGATGAAATCGGTCAGGCCATAGACAACATCAAGGTCCGGATCCGTATCAAGTGCGGTACGCACAAAATCCAGAGCGTGAGGTGCCAAGCGGTCGTCAGCGTTGAGCCAGAATACAAAATCCGATTCGGTATGACCCCAGCCTTCTGCAATGGCTGCAGACTGACCATGGTCTGGCCCTGTGCGCCAGTATGCAAACTCGATCCCGCTGGATCGTGCAGCTTCGGCTACCCGCGGATCACCGGAGGCATCGAGGAACGCCACAGTCAGCGGCGGTGTCTGCATGGCCAGACTTTCCAGTGCCTGAGGCAGAAAATCATGCCAGGTCCCAATTGGAATGGCGGCCGCAAAACTTACGGGTTTATGCATATTGTTTGCCTTGCAGCGACTGTGCCGCAGCTTTCGTTATGAACTCTGGACATCACCGGTATGATGCTGGAAGCAAATTTCAAAATAACGGTTTTCATTTTTACAAAAATTGAAGTTAAGGGCATGGAGAATCAAGCATGTTCGTAACCGTGTCCACACTTGCAAACCCCGCCGGTTTCACTCCATTCATTACTTATAATATACTCCTGCGTCCAGAATGATCACGGTGATACAGGCAACAGTAAGCCCCCTGACGCCGGCAGGTCGGGCCCCATATCCTTTCTGGAGATGCATGGGAATTCAAAAGGCGCGCGGTTTTACAGTTCTTCGCGGCGCAAAGGCCTGACATCCGGTGCGCGGGCGAGCAGTTTGACGGGAGACCAGGTCATCGCCCGTGCCAAGCCGCGTGAGCCAACCATCCGCTTTTTTTGAATTTTGCGGCGCGCTTCAAACACAGCTGGAAGTCCGCGCAAGGCGTCACCCAAAGCACGGGCGGTGCATGTGAATTTGCCATGAAAAACACTGCGCAACAGAAAAGCGAGATTGGTGATCACCACCAGAGGAGATGCCAGCCATAGCATCAGCGGCGGCGCATTTTTGAACCACGTCCAGACCCGGTTCCGTGTACCGTGATAGATGGTAAAATCAGATCTCCGTCCGGAGATTCCGGAGCCGACATGGAAAAGGACGGCTTGACTGGAATGCACACACACCGCCCCGAAGAGTCTCAGCCGGAAGGCAAGGTCCACGTCTTCAACATAACAAAAATAGCTTTCATCAAATCCGCCAGCATTCATATAGGCATCGCGCCGGTACAGGGCGGCCGCGGCACAGGGACCGAAGACATAACCGTCATGGTCCGGCGCCTTTTCGGCCGGCCAGCCAAACCCGCCCCGCCAGGCCAGACCAAAAGGCGAGTACGCATCGCCGACGCCGTCCAGTTCTTCGGGATTCAGTTTTGACAGCTGTGTACATCCGACCATTTCTGCCTGATGGTTTTCACCACATTGAAGGGCCTGTTCCAGCCAGTCACGCTCCGGCACCGTATCCGGGTTCAGCATGGCGATCCACGGCGCATGGCCCAATGCAGCCCCTTGGTTGCAAGCTGCCGCAAAGCCGACATTCTTCTTGTTGTAGATAATGGTGAAACGGTCATCGCCGGGAGTCAGAAGAGTCGCCGATCCGTCCGTTGAATTATTATCGATCAAATAGACATGAAACGCAGTAAGGGTCTGATTTTTTACGGCTGAGATACACTCTTCGATAAATTCGCCACCATTGTAATTTACAATTACGATATCCACCAGCGATTGGGCCGCCATAATCATACCCCCGGATGCACCCGTTTCTGATCAACCTGACCTCGTGATCAATCAGACCGCCGCTTACTGTGATGCCCGGCGGGCTAAGTCAACACGGCAGGTCCCGGCCGGGTGCTGGCATTTGGCATAGGTGAGCAGATAAAACCTTGCTACCGTTTGGTTGCCTGACACATGGATGCTCATCGGGGAAACACGTCATGAAGAACAGGAAACAGTATTTTGGAACCGACGGCATTCGTGGAAGGGTCAATACCCCGCCCATGACACCGATGCTGGCCATGCAGCTGGGGATGGCCGCTGGTCAATATTTCAAACGCCGCGGCAATCACCGTCATTCTGTCGTGATCGGTAAGGATACACGTCTTTCAGGCTATATGATTGAAACCGCTCTGGTCTCCGGCTTCACGGCTGTGGGAATGGATGTCTTCCAGTTCGGCCCCATCCCGACACCGGCTGTAGCCCAGCTGACGCGATCATTGCGGGCGGATCTGGGTGTGATGATTACGGCCTCTCACAATCCCTATCATGACAATGGTATAAAGCTTTTTGGTCCCGATGGATTCAAGCTCTCCGACCAGGCCGAGATGCAAATCGAAGGGCTCATGCAAAAGCACGCCGATATTAAGCTCGCAAAGCCCGATCTGCTGGGGAGGGCAAAGCGGATCGATGATGCACAAGCGCGTTATGTCGAAATTGCGAAAGCGACCTTTCCAAGGGACATGACGCTTTCAGGGCTCCGGATCGCCATAGATTGCGCCAATGGAGCAGCTTATAAGGTTGGTCCGGCTGCATTATGGGAATTGGGGGCCGAGGTGGTTGATATTCACACCGACCCCGATGGTTTCAACATAAACCGCGAATGCGGCGCCACGGACCCGGCCTCTCTGGCGGAAAAAGTCTTGGAAACGCGAGCTGATATCGGAATCGCCTTCGACGGGGATGCGGACCGGTTGATTGTTATCGATGAGCGCGGTCAGATCGTTGATGGCGATCAATTGCTTGCGCTGATCGCTTCGGAATGGTTTGCAGCGGGACGGCTTCGCGGGAAAAGCGTTGTGGCCACGGTGATGTCCAACCTGATGCTGGAGCGCTATTTGCAGTCCAAGGGGCTAGGACTTGAGCGCACCGATGTCGGGGATCGCTATGTCGTCGAAAAAATGCGGGAAATGGATGCTAATATTGGCGGCGAACAATCCGGGCATATCGTGTTGAGCGATTTTGCGACAACAGGAGATGGATTGATCGCGGCGCTTCAATTACTCGCGATCCTGAAGCGCAAGGACCGCCCGGTCAGTGAGAGTTGCAGGGTGTTTGAGCCCGCGCCGCAACGGCTTGAGAATTTGGCCGTCGCCAATGGCAGGACCATATTGGCATCCGCACCGGTATTAAAGGCTATCGCGGAGGCAGAATTACATCTTGGGAAAAATGGCCGGATTCTGGTCCGGGCCTCGGGCACAGAACCGGTCATCCGGGTGATGGCCGAGGGTCCTGAAAAGGCCAGCGGGGAAGCGATCAATATCGTGGCGATGGCCATAAAAGAGAATTCTCATTGCTAGAGCGTCTTCAGCGAAAAGCCTGTCGCTGCGGCTTGTGCCCGCGAAAGCGGGTAAGGCGGGGATGGGAACCGGCTTCGCGGTTCGAAAATGCAGCAAACAAGAGCCTTTTTACTGGTTTTGAAATCAGTGAAAAGGGACTGGTCCCCGTGGCTTTACAGGATTGATATTGTGCTCCTCCGATTGAATGACCCTGTTTTCTATTCCGTTTGCGCGTTGTCGATCGCAGCCATGATTTTCTTGCCGCTCATGATGGCGGGGCAACAGCAATCCCAAAGAGTTCAGGATATCATCGATAACGGTATCGAGGCCGGGTTTGACCGCTTGCAGACATTGGTCACCGGACCCGGGATCATATCGTCTGTCATGATCGGGACGCATGGCACACAATCCGTCATCGTTAAGGCTGATAATCAATTGGGGGACCCCAACATAACCCCGTCGGCTGGTGGCTTTGTCCCTTTGACCAGCCGCGAACTGGATGTGGTTCAGGGCCATGTCCTTCGCGTCTCCTTCTATGTTGAGACCGCACCGTCAAGCGGAGCGGACCAGGTCCATGTCGGGGCTTTCCAGCGGGGCATTGGCCAGAATGGTTGGCAATTACGGGACATACCGGAGGCGAATGAGCCGATCATTCTGACAATGACGCCCCCACAATGCGATGCTGAATATGCTTTCTTTGGTGTCTGGCCTGCGGCATTGGGTGAAAGCGGTGCCATTCAGCTCGACCGGATACGTATTGAGATGCTCGAGCCTGTCGAGTGCGGGGAACAATAATGCCGGAACATATGCGAATTATTGTGACCGGCGCAGCCGGCTTTATCGGTTCGCACGCTGTCAAGGCGCTTCTGAAATCCGGCCATTCGGTTTTAGCCATTGATAATTTGAATGATTACTACGATTCAAAACTCAAAAATGATAGACTAGAAAATATTGGCAAATCAAATAGTTTTGAATTTGAGAAAGTCGATATCTCAGATCATATTAAAATAAATAAATTATTTGATAATTACAAACCAATGCGCGTATTGCATTTAGCGGCGCAGGCAGGAGTCCGTTTTTCTATCGAAAATCCGTTTTCATATATTGAGTCAAACCTCAAAGGGCATTTGTCAATACTTGAGGCGGTTCGCAGCTCTGCATCGGTGCAGCATCTTGTATATGCGTCGTCCAGTTCGGTTTATGGCAATGATACAGATGTGCCGTTTTCAGAAAATGCCCGGGCTGACAAGCCGGCATCACTCTACGCGGCAACAAAACGGGCGGACGAGCTGATGAGCGAAAGCTATTCCAGCCTCTACAAAATACCACAGACCGGGCTGCGCTTCTTTACGGTTTATGGGCCTTGGGGGCGTCCGGACATGGCCTATTGGCTTTTCACCAAAGCCATACTTGAATCGAAACCGATAAAAGTATTTAACAATGGTGACCTTGAAAGAGACTTCACCTATATAGACGATGTCATTGAGACAACTGTGAAAATAATTGAAGATAAAAAAATTAGAGATGGGCACCGTATTTATAATATCGGAGGCTCACGGCCCCGCCGCCTCCAGGAATTCATTGATTTGATCGCTAAGGCCTGTGCTAAACCAGCGATCTGTCAGAACTTCCCGATGCAGCCGGGGGATGTTTATCGTACCAGTGCCGATTTGACGAAAATTTCGAAGGACTATGATTACCAGCCGCGGATTGACCTCGAGGTTGGTATCCCGCATTTCGTTGACTGGTACCGGGAGTATTTTGAACTTTAGCCTGATGACATACTTCTGGTTACGAGGGAAGCTTGAGCAGCCATCTGCTCCTCAAAACCGCTTTGCCAATCAATCCTACAGCCATCTGGCATTGTGAGGGCTTGAACGGACTGTGAAACAGCCAATAGAGCGTTTGAGATCACCACCGGATTATGCGACACGTTCGAGTTGATCAAAATGGATACTTTAGGCCGAGGTGAATCGGTAGGTGAGCGGGCGTATAAGCATTATGTATAGTAATGTTATCTCGCTTGAATTGGAGCCTTGTCCGGGGGTGCGGACGACCTGTCAGGAAAGCAGATGGCCACACCAATGGCATTGATCAAAAGCGCTGCACAGTTTTCCGGCTGGATGCGGAATGCCGCTCTACCGGTCTGGGCAAAAACCGGCTGGGATGACCAGCGCGGCGGCTTCCATGAACGCCTTAATCTCGACTCAACCCCGGATCTGGACGCTGTCCGACGTGTGCGCACACAGGCACGGCAGATCTATGTCTATGCCCACGCCCATGTATTGGACTGGTTTGACGGCAAGGCGCTGGCGCTGAACGGGCTTGACTATCTGGTCGGCAAAGCCTGGCGGATGGGCGGTGCCGGGGGATGGGTGATGAAGCTCAATCCCGACGGATCTGTCGCAGACAAAACCTGCGATCTTTACGAACAGGCTTTCGCTCTCCTCGCTCTGGCGCACGCCTATCGCATCAGCGGAGATGCACAGATCAAGACACTGGCCGGGGATACACTCGCCTTTATTGATGAAACGCTGGGCCACACCTCTGGTGGCTGGCGCGAAGCAGAGCCGGACCGCCAGCCGCGCCGTCAGAACCCGCACATGCACATGTTTGAAGCCAGCCTTGCCCTGCATCAGGCCTTTGGCGGACAGGAACATCTCGCCCGCGCCGGCAACATCCTGAAGCTGATGCGCAATCACTGGCTGTGTCCGACAGGCGCGCTTCTCGAAGACTTCAGGGCCGATTGGTCACCGCTCGCGGGGGCGGACGGCCGCAAGACAGAACCCGGGCATCAGTTTGAATGGGTCTGGCTTCTGGATCGCTATACCGCGCTCTCCGGCAATGAGACCGGACCCGAAGCCTCCAGCCTCTATACCTTCGCCAAAACATATGGGAGCTCGCCGGCCACCGGACTGATCGTTGCTGCGGTGCGCGATGACGGTGTTTTGGTTGATGGCTCGGCACGGACCTGGCAACAGACCGAGCACCTGAAAGCCGCTCTGGTCCAGGCGCAAAGGGGCAGATCGGGCGAATGGGACAATGCGCAGGACGCCTTGCATCAATTGCTCACGAAATTCCTGAAGCCCGCCCCGAGTGGCTGCTGGATCGATGCCTATGATGCCGCCGGTAACCCGGCGGTAACAAACATCACCGCTTCGACATTGTATCACCTGATGGTTGCTGCGGTGGAAACCGGCCGTATTCTCAATCAACAGGGCAAGGCAGAATTGCGAACAATAAAATGATTCACATCCGCCCGGCCATTTTGTGTGGCGGTGCTGGCGAGCGCCTCTGGCCCTTGTCGCGCAAGGACAGGCCCAAACCCTTTCATCGGCTATTGTCCGACCGGACCTTGTTTGAAGACACGCTGCTGCGCTGTGCCGGGCAAGGCGAAGGGATCAGCTTTTCAGCACCGCTCATCATCGCCGGTGAAGCGATTGAAACGCCCGTGCGTGCCGGATTGAAAAGCGTCGGTATCACTGCGGCAGACATGGCGTTCGAGCCGATGGGCCGGAACACAGCACCCGCTGCCGCGATTGCCGCGTTGCTCGCACAGAAGCAGGACGGGCCGGAAGCTCTGGTTTTGCTGGTGCCATCTGATCACCACATTGCGCCGGTCAGCAAATTCCGTGAGACCATCGCTGCCGCTGCCCCGCTGGCAACGGAAGGTAAGATCGTCGTTTTCGGCATTCCGCCCACGCGTCCGGAAACCGGCTACGGTTATATCCGGCAGGGCGCGCCTCTGGGCGAAGGGTATACGGTCGCCGCGTTTGAGGAAAAGCCCGACGAAGTCACCGCGAAAGCCTATCTTGAAAGCGGCGACCGGCTGTGGAATGCCGGGCTGTTTTTGTTCCGCGCCGATATTCTGCTGGCCGAACTGGCGCGTTTCGAACCGGAAATTCTGAGCGCGGTGAAGGAATCACTGGGCACCGATGGCCGCATTGATGCTGCCGCTTTTTCGCTCAGCCCGTCACTTCCGCTGGACATTGCTGTGATGGAACGCACCGCTCATGCCGCCGTGGTCCCCACGCGCTTTGTCTGGTCGGATGTCGGCAACTGGCCGTCACTGGCGGATGCGTTGGAAGCCGATATAGACGGCAATATCTTTACGGGTGATATCGAGGCGATAGACTGTAAAAACAGCTATTTACGGGGTGAAGGCGTAACGCTGACAGCGTTGGGGGTGGACGATTTGATCGTCGTGGCAACGGGTGATGCCGTCTTTGTGGCCCCAAGATCCAGAGCCCATGATGTCAAAAAAATCCTCGCCGAATTGAAAGCAAAAGGCCCGCCCTCTCTCCTCTGACAGTGCCAACTTCGAGTCATACTTGAAGTTTTCGCCATTCCGGCTGATTTTAGTGAGACATGTCTAACTCCACCGATCCAATGGCGCAGGCCATAGCGCGGCTTGACCGCGCCCTCAGCCAGGTTGAAAACCGGCTTCACCGCCTGCAGGCCTGCGCGCGTGAAAGTGGCGACAGCGATGCAGACCGGGCCCGTCTCGCCGAAGAACTCGACAAGGCCCGCGCCAGCGAAGCCGCAATGGCCGAGGCTGCAGATGACGCCTCCAGAGCCCTGGGCGAGGCAATCAGGGAATTGCGCGCTGCCGCCAATGCAGCCGAAGCTACGGTGGAGGCGGATAATGGGTAAGGTCTCCGTCACGCTCAATGGCCGGGCTTTCACCATTGGCTGTGAAGACGGCCAGGAAGG
>PFFX01000157.1:0-9606 GCA_002783385.1 Rhodobacterales bacterium CG15_BIG_FIL_POST_REV_8_21_14_020_59_13
CGGGATCAGGACCTCTTTATAGCCCTTGATCGTAATGTTGCTGAAATCAGCGTCGGTGCTGGCAATGCCGAGAATCTGCGTCTCCACATTCCATTCCGGGCGGGCCATGCATTCGGGAATGTAAGCGGCAATCTCCTCCACCGTCATTCGGCCATGGGTGCGCATTTCAAAGACGTTGATGTCATCCAGATAGCGAATTGTGTAAGGCATTTTGGGTCCGGAATTTGAGAACTGTGAAGGACAAGCCGGCTAAGGTTCTGGCTTCAAGATGGATTTTTTTACCGCCGGTTTTTCTTGATCTAGCCGGCTTGCTTACTGATGGGCTATCAACTGATAAGTCCTGCTTGGACAAGCCGGGCGTGCAGATGGATTACAGTTAAGAGACCTCAATGATGCGGCCGCGCCCCTCCCTCGCCCGACGGTTTTTGTTTGCCGCGATCTTTTTCTTGGCCGGCATCTTCGTGATCATGGCCCTCGCCTGGTGGCAGAATCCGCCCGAGCGCTGCGTGGAGCGCGGCGGCACGTGGCATATCGTCGGGCGGTGGTGTGAGGCGGTGACAGAAACAGAATTGATTGATCGCCATGGGCGTTTCAGCTGAATTAGCTGAATTAGCTAAATTGGACAAAGTCATGAAGACTATTCCGCCACTGAAGCAAAAAACAAGTTCGGGCAATTGCTGGATGATGCCAGCGCGGACCCGTACGGATCGAAAAGCACGGGCGCGCGTCATCCTATATTGTTTCCAAGGCCGACTATCTGGCCATTGAGACGCAGAAGATGCGCGAGCTGAAGGCCATTCTCGACGAGAGCCAGCACGACATTGATGCGGGGCGGACGATCCCCATGGAACTGGTTAACGCCGAGGTATACGAGATGCTTGAACAAGCCAAGCTAGATGCCGAGCGTGGGGTATTGGCAACGCGCCCTTGCCGATATCAAGGAAATCGGCCGCTTTACGATTCATAACCGGGGCGCCTATCAGGCTGATAAATATGTGACGACCTGCTCCAACGCAACGAAACAGCCATGGTATGGTCCTAATCCTCATCTGTGGCGCTGATTGAAGGCGAGGAAATGCGCAAGCTGATCGTTGGCCATCATGTTACCTATTACACGGTCGAAGTTGATCGTGTCCTGATCCGGGCGATCCTTCATGAGAGCCGGATACCGGACAGTCTGCGCTGAATAGCCTTCCGCACTTGCCCTGCCCTGCGCTTTCCCCTATACGCGCGCCTTCGAACGAATGCGGTCCTTTCTTCTGCTGTAAAGTACGCACAGGGCGTATGGGAAAAGGAGCCACCGCAGATCATCCCGACCCTTCGGTTGATCCGCGCCGCATTCATGAGAGAAGGGAGTGCCCACATGGCTCTTTACGAGCATGTTTTTATTGCGCGTCCGGATATTTCTCCGGCGCAGATTGAGTCTCTGACCGAAGAGCTCAAAACCCTCATTGAGGAAAAAGGCGGCAAGGTCGGCAAGACCGAATACTGGGGTCTTCGTAACCTCGCCTACCGCGTGCACAAGCACCGTAAGGGCCATTACGGCCTGCTGGACATTGATGCCGGGCCCGACGTTCTGAATGAACTTGACCGCCGTCAGCGCCTGTCCGACGACATCATCCGCCACATGACGGTGAAGGTCGATGCGCACACGGAAGAGCAATCCGCCATCCTGTCCAAAAAAGACGACCGGCGCCGCCGTGAACAGCGCCACTAGGCTGAGGGAGACACGCAAATGTCTGATCTGAATATTTCTAATATTCCGGCCCGCCGCCCGTTCCAGCGCCGCCGGAAAGTCTGTCCGTTCTCAGGCGAGCATGCGCCGGCGATCGACTATAAGGATCCCAAGCTGCTGCAGCGCTACATGTCGGAAAAGGGCAAGATTGTCCCGGCCCGCATCACCGCTGTTTCGGCCAAGAAGCAACGCGAACTGGCCCGTGCTATCAAGCGCGCCCGCCAGATGGCCATCCTGCCCTACGCAGTCGATTAAGGAGAGAGACCATGCAAGTTATCCTTCTTGAACGCGTCGACAATCTGGGCGACATGGGTGAGGAAGTGGCGGTAAAGCCGGGTTATGCCCGCAATTACCTGCTGCCTCAGGAGCGTGCCCTGCGCGCCACCGAAGCCAATCGCAAGCGCTTTGAAGCGCAACGCGAAATCCTCGAAAAGCGCAATGCCGAACGCCGTGACGAAGCCGCCAAATCCGCCGATGGCGTGGATGGTGAAACTTTCATCATGATCCGTCAGGCAGGCGAAACCGGCCATCTTTACGGCTCTGTGACCACGCGTGATATCGCTGATGCAGTGACCACGGACAAGGTCAAGGTCGGTCGTTCCATGGTCGTCCTCAACGATCCGATCAAATCGCTGGGTCTGCACGATATTGATATCAAGCTGCACCCGGAAGTGACGATTACGGTGACCATCAATATCGCCCGCACCACGGACGAAGCCGAGCGTCAGGCCAAGGGTGAGGATGTCATCCAGTCCCAGGCAGATGAAGATCGTGCCGTCGCCGAAGCCCAGGCCACCGAACTGTTTGAGGCCGGGGCCGAACCGGAAGATCTGATCGCGGCGGAAGAAAATGCTGAAGCCGAGGCGGAAGCCGAGGCTGAAGCTGACGAGGAAGACTACAAGGCGTAAGCCGTGGGTTTCATCCTTGAACGGAATAAAGGCGGGTCATCATGGCCCGCCTTTTTTCTTGATCGGCGACTCGAGTTATCCACAGATTGGCAATTTCTTGTTGGCGATCTGAAAAACCCTAATGTCAATGAATTTTCATCAGTAGACGCGCCTTGAGACTTCGTTAAGACCGGAGCCATGGCAATACATGATCTCCCCCATCCGGACGACACCGGAGCCGATGCTGCCCCGCATAATATCGAAGCGGAACAGGCCTTTCTGGGTGCGCTCATGTATGACAATGAAGTGCTGCACAGGGTCAGTGACTGGTTGCGCGCCGATCATTTCTACGATCCGGTCCATGGCCGGATTTTCCAGGCCATCTCGGATCGTATCCAGCGTGGTGCACTGGCTGATGCCATTGTTCTCAAAACAGATTTTGAACGCGATGGCGGTCTGAAGGAAATCGGCGGCGCGTCCTATCTGGCGCTGTTGCTGGAGAGTGCAGCGGACTCTGTTGCCGCCGTTGAATATGCCCAACTGATCTATGATCTGGCACTGCGCCGGGCCCTGATCCGGGTCAGCGCCGAGTTATCCCACGAGGCCACCGAAGCCACGCCGGAAACCCATGCGCGCCATCTCATCGAGAGCGCCGAGCGCAAGCTGTTCGAACTCGCTGAGAGCGGGGGCAATCAACGCGGATTTATCAGCTTCAAGGATGCGTTGACTGAATCCGTCGAGATGGCGGCGGCGGCCTATGAACGTGAAGGCGGGCTATCGGGTATTTCCTCAGGCCTCAAAGCCATGGATATGAAGCTGGGCGGGCTGCACTCCTCGGACTTGGTGATTCTCGCCGGCCGGCCCTCCATGGGCAAGACGGCGCTGGCGACCAATATCGCCTTCTCCATTGCGCGCGCCTATCAGTACCAGGCCCTGCCTGATGGTTCGAAGAAAACTGAAAGCGGCGGCGTTGTCGGCTTCTTCTCGCTGGAAATGAGCGCGGAACAGCTCGCAACGCGTCTGATCGCGGACTATACCGGCATTCCGGGCTATCAGATCCGGCGCGGCGATATCGACCCGGCACAGTATGAAGAAATCCGCGATGCGGTGCTCGATATCCAGAGCCTTCCTTTCTACATCGACGATACGGGCGGCCTGTCCATCGGGGCTTTGTGCGCCCGGGCCCGCCGCCTGAAACGCCTGCACGGTCTGGATGTCGTTGTCGTTGACTATCTTCAGCTGGTCACCGCTTCGGCCAGCAAGGCCAGTCAGGGCCGGGTGCAGGAAGTCTCCGAAGTCACTCAGGCGCTAAAGGCGCTGGCCAAGGAATTGTCGGTTCCTGTAATCGCCCTCTCCCAGCTCTCGCGGCAGGTGGAACAGCGCGAGGACAAGAAGCCGCAACTGGCGGATTTGCGGGAATCCGGCTCCATCGAGCAGGATGCGGATGTGGTGATGTTTGTTTATCGTGAAGCCTACTACAAGGAACGTGAGAAACCGGCCGAAGGCACACCGGAATACCTCACTTGGGAAGAGGAATTCCGCCAAATCGAACGCAATGCCGAAGTCATTATCGGCAAGCAGCGTCACGGCCCCATCGGAACAATCGAGCTGGCCTTTGATGGCGCGCGGACGAAATTCTCCGACCGTCTCACCGACGACCGGTATGAAGGCCTGTCACACTAGGGTCAGGACCTTGCGAAGAAAGAGCACGGCCCGGACACTGACCTGCGTTCGAAAGAGATGATTCGTTATGGCGCGTGCCGATAACCAGTATGTCTGTCAAAGCTGCGGGTCTGTTCATGCAAAATGGGCAGGCCGTTGCGATGATTGCGGCTCGTGGAACACGCTGATCGAGGAAGCCGCGCCCGCGCCCATGGGCAATGCTGCCAAAACGAAGAAGACCAGCCGCCGCAGCCGTCTGGAATTTGTCACCCTGGACGGGGATGGCCGCGAATTACCCCGCCATGAAAGCGGCATAGCCGAATTTGACCGCGTTGCCGGGGGCGGCATCGTGCCGGGCTCGGCGCTGCTGGTCGGCGGGGATCCGGGCATTGGAAAATCGACGCTTTTGCTTCAGGCGGTTGCCAATCTTGCAAAAAATGGGACCAGCACCGTCTATGTTTCGGGCGAAGAAGCCATTGATCAGGTCCGGAGGCGCGCCCGCCGTCTGGGTCTGGCCGATACGCCGGTGGCGCTGGCGGCAGAAACCAATCTTGAAAACATTCTCGACGGGCTGAAAGCCGAAAAGCCGCAAATTGCCATTATCGATTCCATCCAGACCTTGTGGACGGACCAATTGGCAGCGGCCCCCGGCACGGTCGCCCAGGTGCGTGCCTGTGCGCAGGAGCTGGTCCGTTTTGCCAAGAAATCCGGCTGTGGGATCGTGCTGGTCGGCCATGTCACCAAGGATGGTCAGATTGCCGGGCCGCGAGTGGTCGAGCACATGGTCGATGCGGTTCTCTATTTTGAAGGTGAGCGCAATCACCAATTCCGCATTCTCCGCGCGGTGAAGAACCGCTTTGGCCCGACTGACGAGATTGGTGTGTTCGAGATGGGCGAAGCCGGGCTCCGCGAAGTCGAAAACCCCTCAGCCCTATTCCTCAATGACCGTGGCAACGAGACGCCGGGTGCCGCCGTCTTTGCCGGTATGGAAGGCACACGCCCGGTGCTGACGGAAATCCAGGCGCTGGTCGCGGCTTCGCCACTGGGCACGCCGCGCCGGACGGTGGTGGGCTGGGATTCAGGGCGTCTCTCCATGGTGCTGGCCGTGCTGGAGGCGCGATGCGGGCTTTCCTTTGGTGGCCGTGACGTTTATCTGAACGTCGCAGGTGGCCTGAAAATCGGCGAACCGGCAGCCGATATGGCTGTCGCGGCGGCGATCATCTCTTCTGCGCTCAACGCGCCTTTGCCCGCTGATGCGGTGGTCTTTGGCGAAATGAGCCTTTCGGGTGATATTCGGGCAGTCGGTCGTAGCGAGGCGCGTTTGAAAGAAGCAGCGAAACTCGGCTTTTCACAAGCCCTTGCGCCGCTGGCCGCCAGCGAGGGCAACCCTCCTGTGACCGTTCACGGGATGGGCGGCGTGGCGGATCTCGTCGCCACCATCAGCGCCTGGCAATTGGAGGTTTAGCGGATGGGCGGCCTCACTCCGGTTGACGGTGCCATCCTCCTCTTCATCGGGGCTTCAGCCTATCATGCGCTGGTGCGCGGTTTTGTCAGCGAAGCCCTGTCCATGACGGCCGCCATTGTCGCCGCGATCGCCGCTCTGTGGAGCCGTCCGCTTTTCGTGACGCTGACCGATGATTTCGTGCCCTCCGGCTGGGTGGCCAATCTTGTGACCCTGGCCATCATATTCACACTGGTCTTCATGGCGGTCAGCTTCCTGACCGCGCCGATGCGGGCCAATGTGAAGCGCGGCGATGATGTCGGCTTTGTTGACCGGACCCTCGGGTTTTTCTTCGGGATGTTCCGCGCGCTTCTGGCACTCGGCTTCTTCCTGATCATCTCCAGCCTCGCCAATCAGGGGCAACCGCCCAGTCAGCTGACCGGGGCGCGGCTCTATCCGCTGGTCAATACGTCGGCCCGGCTGCTGCAATCTCTTGCGCCTGGGGATTCGCATATCGGGCGAACTGAGCCTATATCGCCTGCAGAAACGCCGGCCGAAAGAGCCTATGACGAGCGCGACCGCAACCGGCTTGATGAATTAATCGGCACTGCCAGCGAGGACGATGACGGATGAGATTTCCGGCTCCCCCCCTGTCTTATGATCCCGCGACGGATCATTTGAGGGAAGAATGCGGCGTCTTCGCCGTTTATGGTGCCGCCGATTCAGCGCTGCTGATCGCGCTCGGCCTGCATGCCCTGCAACACCGTGGACAGGAAAGCTGCGGCATCGTCACCCATGACGGCGCGCGGGTTTATGCCGAACGCCATATGGGGCTGGTCGGAGACAATTTTGCTGATGGCGAGACCCATCACCGCCTGCCCGGATCGACCGGTATTGGTCATGTCCGCTATTCCACGCAAGGCGCGACCATCATCCGCAATATCCAGCCGCTCTATGCCGATGTGCGTGGCGGCGGTATTGCGGTTGCGCATAATGGCAATCTGACCAATTCCCGGACCTTGCGGGACGAGCTGGTGGCGACGGGAGCCATTTTCCAGTCAACCAGCGACACCGAAGTCATTCTGCAAATTGCGGCGCGGTCCAACCGGACCAGCGAGTCAAAACGCTTCCTGTCGGCGCTGAAACAGATTGAAGGCGCCTTTGCCCTGGTCGCCATCGTCAATGGCAAGCTGATCGCAGCGCGGGATCCGTTCGGTATCCGCCCGCTTGTGCTGGGGGATCTCGACGGGGCAGTCATTCTGGCGTCTGAAACCTGCGCACTGGATGTGATCGGAGCGAAATATGTGCGCGACATAGAACCGGGCGAAGCCATCATCGTCAGCGAGGACGGAATCAAATCCGAGCGCTTCGCGCCGGTGCAGAAGCCACGCCCCTGCGCGTTTGAATACATTTATTTTGCACGCCCGGATTCCGCGATTTCCGGTATCAGCGTCTATGAAGCGCGCAAGGAAATGGGCCGCCAGCTGTTCCGCGATGCACCAGCCGATGTCGATGTGGTCATCCCTGTGCCCGACAGTGGCGTGCCCGCGGCGCTCGGCTATGCACAGGCCGCAGGCGTGCCGTATGAGATGGGGATTATTCGCGGCCACTATGTAGGCCGGACCTTCATCCAGCCGACCCAGGCCAAGCGTGACCTCGGGGTGCGCCGCAAGCACTCCGCCAATCCTTCAGTGATCAAGGGCAAGCGCGTCTTGCTGGTCGATGATTCCATTGTGCGCGGTACCACCTCACGCAAGATTGTCGACATGATGCGCGAAGCCGGTGCCAGGGAAGTGCATTTCCGTTCCGCCTGCCCGCCGATTGTGTGCCCTGATTTCTACGGCATCGACATG
The DNA here is from genome assembly GCA_002783385.1 of Rhodobacterales bacterium CG15_BIG_FIL_POST_REV_8_21_14_020_59_13. GTDB lineage: Bacteria > Pseudomonadota > Alphaproteobacteria > Caulobacterales > Maricaulaceae > Hyphobacterium. The sequence continues at coordinate 7,579 of PFFX01000157.1, forward strand.
CCCCGCACCGACGAGCTGATGGCGTCCTCGATGGCCTGCGATGAAATGGCGAGGGCGCTGAAAGCCGACAGCCTCGGCTTTCTGTCGATCAACGGACTTTACCAGGCTGTGCTCGGCGAACCGCGCAATGATGCGTTTCCGCAAATGGCCGATCACTATTTCACTGGCCAGTACCCGACCCGCCTGCTCGATCATGAGCGCGCGGCTTCCGACAAGGACCGGCAGCTTTCCCTGCTGGTCGATGCATGAGTAATCCGATGCTGAAAGACACCATCGCGCTGGTCACTGGCGCTTCCCGCGGCATTGGCCGTGCCATTGCGCTTGGCCTTGCCCGCGAAGGCGCACACGTTATCGCCACGGCGCGGACACAGGGCGGGCTGGAAGAACTGGATGACGAGATCAAGGCAGACGGCGGTCAATGCACGCTGGTGCCGCTGGATCAACTTGATTCCGAAGGCATCGAGAAACTCTCCGAAATCATCGCCGAACGGTGGGGCCGGCTCGACATTCTGGTTGCCGCTGCGGGTCAGCTGGGCGAGCTCACACCGGCCTATCAGGTGACGGCCAAGACCTGGAACGAGGTGATGGGGGTGAATGTGATTGCGCCCGCCCGCCTGATCCGGGCTTTCGAGCCGCTATTGTTGAAAGCAGAGGCCGGACGCGCGGTTTTCCTGACGTCTGGCGCAGCAAAATCCAGCCGCGCCTACTGGGCGCCCTATGCGGCCAGCAAGGCGGCGCTGGACGCGCTGGTGATGTCCTGGGCCGATGAGCACAATAGCTCCAGCCTGAGGATCAATCTGGTCAATCCAGGGCCGATGCGCACTGCCATGCGCAAGAAGGCTTTCCCAAGCGAGGACCGCGATGCCCTGCCCCCGCCCGAGGCGCTGGTGCCGCTGGTGCTGTCACTGGTCTCGCCGGACACGACCCGTCATCGCGAATGGATCAGTTTCCCCGAGGAGGGGTGACCGGGCTGTCCTTAGACACTCCAATAAAAGCGTCATCACACGATTTATTCGGGTGATCTCAATGGATGACGAGATCCCCCGGACCCGCGCAAGCGCGGCCGGAGGATGACGCAATTTACTAGCTGATCGCGGGTGCCGCTCACCCGCTTACCCTTCACACCACAGAGCTAATTCCCGCTGCCGCCGCGGTCACCGTCGGTATAGGGGTTTTTACCGGCTTTCACGATCAGGCGGATCGGCACGCCGGGCATGTCGAAGGCTTCGCGGATGCCATTGACCAGGTAGCGCTTGTAGCTTTCCGGCAGATCGGCGGCGCGCGAACACATCAGGACGAAGGTCGGCGGACGGGATTTGGTCTGCGAAAGATAGCGCGGCTTGATGCGGCGGCCATTGACGGCTGGCGGCGGATGGCGCGCCGTCATTTCCTGCAGCCAGTCATTGAGGTCGCGGGTCTTGATCTTGGCTGACCAGTTCTTGTGCAGGCGGGTGACCGCCGGCATCAGATCATCCAGCCCCTTCATCTTGAGTGCCGAGACCGGCACCAGAGGCGCGCCTCTGGCCTGCGGCAGAAGGCGCTCGAATTCGTATTGCAGCTCTTTCAGGGCGGCATGACGGTTGGAGACGAGGTCCCATTTCGCCAGCACCATGACCAGTCCCCGGCCCTCACGCAGGACGAGGTCGGCCAGGGTGAGATCCTGCTTTTCAAACGGGTGTTCGGCATCCACCAGAAGCAACACGATTTCGGCGAACTTGATGGCGCGCAGCGTGTCTGCGGCGCTCATCCGTTCCAGCCGGTCGGTGACCTTGCCTTTCTTGCGCAGGCCTGCCGTGTCGTGCAGCCGCACGCGGCGGCCGTCCCAGAACCAGTCGACGGCGATGGCATCACGCGTGACCCCGGCTTCCGGGCCTGTAATCAGCCGGTCCTCACCGATCAACGCGTTGATGAGCGTGGATTTGCCAGCATTCGGGCGTCCGATCACCGCGATCCGTAGAGGCGGTTCCTCGCTGCGATCATCTTCGATTTCGTCGAAATCATCCAAGGCTTCGGACACAGCGGCGTAAA
>PFFX01000157.1:9847-10134 GCA_002783385.1 Rhodobacterales bacterium CG15_BIG_FIL_POST_REV_8_21_14_020_59_13
AATATTCTTCAACAAAAAACACCCGGTCGCAGTCGTTGCGTACCGGGCAGTTGCCGAGCCAGCCGTGTGGCTACTCGACGAGGGTGAGGACGACGTCGTACTCCCTGTTGACCTCGGTGCTCCATGCGTGGTACGTGATCGTCTTGAGGTCGTCGGAGATGATCCCGTTGGAGTACTCGATGATGCCATCAACGTTGGCGAAGGCATTGCCCTTGACGGAGCCGAGGAAGTTGCCTCTAAAGTGGAGTTCGATGTGATCGCCCACCACCTTCGTCGTCACCTCGTCC
>PFFX01000058.1 GCA_002783385.1 Rhodobacterales bacterium CG15_BIG_FIL_POST_REV_8_21_14_020_59_13
TTTGCTCCTTGTATCCGCCCAGATCCGCGCCGGCCATTGCAGCCAGATCAGCAGGTCCTGACCCTAATCACCGTCTCCCGAATAGCCGCTCGATATCCGCCAGTTTCAGTTCGACATAGGTCGGGCGGCCATGATTGCACTGGCCGGAATGCGGAGTCGCTTCCATCTCGCGCAAGAGCGCATTCATCTCTTCCCCCGTCAGACGGCGGCCAGACCGCACCGAGCCGTGACAGGCCATCGTGCTGACGACCTCTTCCAGCTTTTCCTTGAGCGACAAGGTAGCGTCATACTCGGAAAGCTCGTCCGCCAGATCCCGAATCAGACCCTGCACATCAAGCTTCCCCAGCAAGGCTGGAACTTCGCGCACAACAATCGAATTGGCCCCAAAACCATCAACAACCAGACCCAGCTCGGCAAGCTCGTCCGTACGTGACAGAACCCGCTCGGCTTCCGCTGCATCGAGATCGACAATTTCAGGTACAAGCAGGGCCTGTTTTGCGACGCCGGTTTCCGCCAGCATCTTTTTCATCCGCTCATAGACCAAGCGCTCATGCGCGGCATGCTGATCCACAATCACCATGCCATCCTGCGTCTGCGCCACGACATAGGTCTCATGTAGCTGCGCGCGGGCCACACCCAGCGGCAAGTCTGATGCCGAATATGCCTCCTGTGATGTCTCATAAACCCCACCCGGCTGGACAAAATCCGCCTCTACACGAGCGGAACGATCTCGCACCAAAGATGTGTTTTCCGGCGGCCGCGCACTGCCCCATGGCGCCATCAAGGTGTGAGGTGTCTGATGTACAGAGCCATCCGGTCGCGCCCGGCCCAGCGCATATCCGGCAACCGTCGTGGAGGCGCGGTGTCCTGCCCCGGCCAGCGCATGCCGCAGGGACCCGACGATCAGGCCACGCACCAGACCCGGATCCCGAAACCGCACTTCCGCTTTCGCCGGATGTACATTCACATCCACCAGCCCGCCTTCGAGATAGACAAACAGCGCGACAACCGGGTGCCGGTCGCGCGCCAGAAAATCCTGATAGGCACCGCGGACGGCACCACCCAGTAATTTGTCACGCACGGGCCGGCCATTCACGAACAGATATTGATGTTGTGCCGAGCCGCGATTGAAAGTCGGCAGCGAAGCCAGTCCCGTAATCCGGACCCCTTCGCGCTCCTGATCAATCTCCAGCGCGTTCTCGCCAAAATCCTTGCCCAGAATAGCCGACAGGCGGAGGCGCCGCGCCTCGTCCCCGTTTTCAGCCGGCAAATCCAGACGCGAGCGGCCATCAAGGGTCAGCGTGAACCCCGCATCAGGCCGCGAAAGGGCTAGCCGCCGCACGACATCGGCAATCGCATTGGCCTCAGCACGCTCCGATTTCATGAATTTCAGGCGCGCAGGCGTAGCGTAGAAAACGTCCCGGACATCAATCCGTGTCCCGCCGGAGCCCAGCGTCGGGGCGGGCCTGATTTCACTCTGCTGGCCTCCTTCAACGCTCAGCGAATAGGCCGCCATCGTGCCACGCGCCTGCGTGGTGATGGAGAGCCTTGCAATGGATCCGATGGACGGCAGCGCCTCACCGCGAAAGCCCATTGTCACAATGTTCAGAAGATCATCTTCCCCGTTCTGTCCAACGGGAAGCTTGGAAGTGGCATGACGTTCGACACACAGTGCCAGCCGGTCTTCATCCATACCCTCGCCATCATCGGTCACGGTGAGCCGCGCAAGGCCACCTTTTTCCGCATGGATATCAATCTGGCGGGCACCGGCATCCAGTGCATTCTCGATCAGCTCTTTCACGACGCTGGCCGGGCGTTCGACAACTTCGCCTGCGGCGATGCGGTTGACAGTCTCGGGGCTGAGTCTTCGGATCGGGGTCATGGACGCAGCCTCCGGGAGGCGGGGCCAGGGGTCAAGCGGCCGCGGCGGTTCGGATATGGTCAAAAATCGTCCAGACGCCAACCAGAATGAAGCCAATTCCCGCCAGCAATTTCAGCGGCAGGAAAGCCAGCCACCGTTCAGCCGCTGTTCCGAGCACGACCGCCAGCGCCGTTGACGCCACCAGTGCTGCGGAAGCCGCCAGAAATACAAACAGGGGCGGAGTTTGGCGCTCGGACGCAAACAAGACTGTTGCCAGCTGGGTCTTGTCCCCCAGTTCGGCGACAAAAAGACCGTCACGAAAATCGCTAAGAGTTGCGTCATCAAAATCTCCACAGCAATGAAAAAGGCGGCGAGCCGAAGCTGCGCCGCCTTGAATCAGGAGGGGTACCGGCTAAAGGCCGGGAATTTTGCCCAGACTGCCGCGATCACGCTCGATTTCAACCGTCCCGCCACCGGTAACACTTTCAATCGACCGCAGGCGCTCGGCCTCAGTTTCGGCATCAATGGACACGGCATTGTTGCCAATGCCTTCCGTGCCTTCGCGCCAGAAAAGAATCTGGTTGCTGAACGCTGTGGACTTGCGGACGACGGCGGCCGTTTCTCCATCAATAATGGCCCGAATGAAAGGGTCAGCCTCACCGCCTCCAGCGCGTGCCACCAGCAGCGCTTCACCGTCCGTGCCTTGATAGTCGCCCTGGGCACCAAACAGCGCCGCGCGGGCGGCCTGATCCGGATAGATTTCCTCCGGACGCGGTTCACCGGGACGCGGCGGACGCAAATTGTATTCAGGCGGCACGGTCAGCGGTGCGATCGTGACAACACGGAATTCATCCGGCTCGGCAGCCTGGCCACCAGCACATCCTGTCACCGCAACCGTGGTGGCCAGAACGGCGAGCGTGATAAGACGCTGACGCATAAAATTACTCCCGAAAAATCTGTCGGCTGTTATCTAACCAAAGACGGGGCTTTTCGCCAGCCCGGCCCTCACCTTGATCCACGATCATTGACCAGCAGGTCGATCAGTAATGCGAGGACGCCGATATTGATGGCGACATCCGCCACATTGAACACCCAAGCGAATTCATATCCAAAGGGCAGTGGCAAGCTTGAAAAATCCAGGAAATCCGCCACCGCACCATAAATCCCGCGATCTATCGCATTACCCAGTGCGCCGCCGATAATCAGCGCATAGGACGTGACCTGAAGCCAGCGCGTCCCTTTCAGCATCCAGCTCGACAAAAGACCGGAAACCGCCAGAGAAAACAGGATCAATAGCAGGCTCTGCCAAAAGGCCTGCGCCTGTAGCAATCCGAAACTGATCCCCCGGTTCCAGACCATTGTCAGATGGAAAAAGGAAAACACCTCGATCCGGTCACCGGGCATTTGATTGATCAGATCAAGCCCGTAAAGCATCCAGTACTTGCTTGCCTGGTCGAGTGCAATCACAATCACGGCAAGGCCGAAACCGGCAATCGGGATCACCCGGGATGTCCGCCGCTGAAACATATCTTGTCCACTTGTCAGTCCAATGACCTTAGCCTCTGGCAAGAGGGCTCAGGCCGTTCTAGCCAACGCCGCGCGCGCTGCCTTTGCATCTTCCGCAATTTGCGCCTTTAGCGCGTCGAGTCCATTGAACTTTTGCTCAGGCCGCAGGAAGGCGGCAAATTCAACAAGGGCCATCTCGCCATAAATGTCTTGCGCGAAATCGAAAATATGAACTTCCAGGCGCTCGGTGGTTCCGCCAACAGTTGGGCGGAGACCCACATTGGCAACTCCGTCATGCCATTGACCGGCGACATGGATACGGACCGCATATACTCCGAATCTGGGACGGCAATAATCGCCGAGGCTGATATTCGCGGTCGGGAACCCGATTGTCCGGCCGCGTTGATCACCCTGCTCGACTTCGCCCCGGATGGACCAAGGACGGCCCAATAGCTTCGCGGCTGAGGCAATATCTCCGGACTCAAGGTCATTGCGGATTCGGCTGGAGGATATTTTCTCCGAGGCGTCGGCTTTCAGTGTCACACCGGTCACGCCAAAACCGATCTGCTCACCAATGCCCGCAAGTATCGAAACATTACCACTGCGCCCTTTGCCGAATTCGAAATCCACTCCCACAAAAACATGCCGGACATTTGCCCACCCGCTGAGCACAATGTCCGCAAACTCCCGGGGCATCATGTTGGACATGGCGGTGTTGAAAGGCAGAACGTGAAGCCGCTCGAACCCCAGATCGCGCAGGGCATCCGCTTGCTGAATATCGTCCATCAGGCGGAAAGGCGCTGAGTCAGGCTGAAAAAAGCGCCGGGGATGCGGATCGAAAATGGCAACAGCAGGTACCCAACCGGCGTCCCTGGCTTTTGCAAGCGCCGTATTCAGGACTTCCATATGTCCCTTGTGCACACCGTCAAAGTTGCCCAGCGCCAGAACACAGGGCGGCAGGTCGGATTGTGGTGGGCCTACGACAATCTGCATGATGCGGCGCTATTCCGCCGATTTGCGTTTGCGGGTCCGGACCATGACGGACGCCCGCGCCGTCATCACCACGGTCTCCCCCACCATACAGGAACAAGCCAGCTCGAGCATTCGGGTATTCAAATTGATAGAAGTGATTTCCCCACGCGACCGTACCGTATCGCCAATCCGGACCGGAGACCGGAAACCAATATCCATGCTGACAAAAATCGACCCTGGTCCCGGTAGCACATTGCCGAGCAATGCGGACAGATAGGACGCAATAAGTGCACCATGCGCAATCCGTCCGCGATAAGGCGTGCGCCGCGCAAATTCTTCATCCAGATGAAGTGGATTGTGATCGCCGGAAACATCCGCAAAGGCACGCACAGTCTCATCATCAACAAGGCGTGTGATCTCTGCAGACTGGCCAACGCAGAAATCTTCCAGTGGAATGGGGGCCTTTTGCATCATTTACGGGGCTCCATTGAATTCAGCATCTTTAGACGGCAACCCTGCCGCCCTGTCCAGACCACTCACCAGATCAGACGCGGAGAAAACCATGTCGCTGTGACCTGGTATTGTGACAGTAAATGACGGACGGCATCGGCATCAGACGCGTCGACATCGCCACCCAGAATGCCGTCTCCGATGAAAAGGGACTCGACACCGATGCGCGCAGCACCAGCGAGATCTGTCTCCGGTCCGTCCCCGATGGCCAACACGCTCGAAGGCTCACCCTGCCAACCTGTTTCCCGCAGCACTTGATAAGCAAGATCATAGATGGGTTTGTGCGGCTTGCCCGCTATGACGCTCTTGCCGCCGAGCTCGCGATAGAGTCGCGCCAGCGCCCCCGCGCACCAGACAAGTTCGTCGCCGACCTGGACGACAATATCCGGATTGGCGCAGATCATCGGCAGCTGCCGGTCGGCCAGCGATTGTAAAAGCGACCGGTAATCATCAGGTGTTTCGCCCAGCGCTCTTGTAAGCCCCGTGCAGACAATGGCCAGCGCATCCCCGGCATCGCTGAACGCAATCTCCAGTCCCGAATAGAGCAAATCATCACCGCCCGGTGGACCGATCTTGAAGAAGGGACCGGGCGCATATTCTTCCAGCGCAATCCGTGTCGCATCTCCAGACGTCACGATGCCATCCCAGGCATTGGCAGGCGCGCCCATTAAGGAAAGCTGGCGCAAAACATCATGGGCGGGGCGCGGCGAGTTCGAGACCAGTATTACCGGAAGGCCGCGTTTACGTACATTTTGCAGTGCCTGGATGGCGTCAGGCAGTATCGAATGTCCATCCCGGATGACTCCCCAGACATCACAGAATATGGCCGAATAGCGGTCGGCGATCTCTTTGAAATGAGGTGCGGATTTCATACCGCCCTACCTAGCGGGATCAGCTTGCGATGCAAACCGTTTCACGCCGAGCGGCGGATTGGCTGGGTCGTGGTTTCATCGAGGATATCATCGCGGACCGGACGCGGCTCGCCAAACAGATGACCTTGCGCAAAGCCGGTATCGATATCCAGTAATTCGACGACAGTCTGCTCCTGCTCAACCTTGTCTGCAATCAGGTCCATTCCGTATTTCGCAAACAGGCTGGGAATGTCCTCGGCCTGTATGGCACCGGCTTCGAGGCCGCCAATCGGCTCCTCATTGCGGATGGCTGTGACCAGACGCTGTCCCTCTACTTTTGCAAACCTGACGCCCGCCCGCTGCATTTCGGAGAAGTCACTATTGAGGTCAGTCATCTGGTCAACCGAGAAGCGGAAGCCGAAATCAGCCAACCGGCCCATATTCCGGGCGGCGCCCGGCGTTCGCGCTTCGAAAGCCGCTTGTGAAACCTCGAATATGAGCGAGCTCGCGAGATCGGAATTCCGGCGCATATAGTCGAGGAAGTTCGGGAAAAAGTCTTCATCCGCCAGAGACCGCAGAGAAACATTGCAGAAAATACCGATCCGGCGATCCGATTGCGTCAGGCGGCGCACGATTTGGACACAGCGGAAGAGAAGCAGATTGTCCACTTCCGCCATCAGACCTGCGTCTTCTGCGGCGCGGATAAAGGCGGCAGGCGCGATGATATTGCCAGCGCGGTCCCTCAACCGGGAAAAACTCTCATAGAAATAGGTCTTGCGTTGCGGTAATGAGACGATGGGCTGCAGGTAAAGATCGACCCGGTTGGCGGCCAGGGCATCCCGGACGATATCGATATCGACCGGGCTCTGACTGGCCGTGCTGATGCTGGCCGAGGCGTCTTGCCTAATGCCGCCGGCCCCCATCCGCCGCACCAGATCCTCCAGGACGCGCACTTCATTCGTCAGTGTCTCTTCCCGCTGATGGGCTTCCGCACGGATCGTGTCCGCGATTGTGTCCAGTCGGGACTGCGCTTCGGCCATTTCTTCAGCGAGGTCGAGATTGGCGGCTTTCAGCGCGTCGATTGCGGCGATCATCTCCCGCCGCTCGATTGAACGGGCGGCCGCAGAATGAGCCTGCCCTGCGATCAGGAACACGCCTGCCCCCATCAACCAGGCAAAGCTGGACGACATCAGCCCGAGACGTTCAAACGCCAAGGCCGACACCACGGCAATCATGGCGTAGGTCAGGACGATAAGAATATCGCTGGCGCGGGGCATGGGCGATCCAAAGCAATCTCGAGCGAATCAATATGACAGGCTCAAGTCTACGTTGGATCGCACCGTATTGTCAGACCGTTAACGAATGTCCGGCCGGTTTAGCTTTGCACGTGCGGACGTATGCGGATTTCAACCCGGCGATTCTGCGCCCGGCCCGATGGCGTAGCATTGGACGCAATCGGCGAAGTCTCGCCAAGCCCGGCCACATAGAAGCGGTCACGCAGCACACGTTGCGAGATCAGATAGCCGGCGACCGACTGGGCCCGGCGTTCCGACAATTGCTGGTTATAAGAAGCATCGCCGGTCGAATCCGCGTGCCCGATCACATCGACATAGGTCGCGGGATAGGTGTTCAGGACATCCGCCACATCGTTCAGCGCTGTGTAGAAGCGCGGTTCGATATCGCTTGAGTTGGTCGAGAAGGTCACATCGCCAGGCATGATCAGCAGAAGATCATTGCCCTCGCGGCGCACGCCGACGCCGGAATCGCGCAGCTGCTCGCGCATCGCGGCTTCTTGGCGGTCCATATAATTTCCGATGCCCGCACCGGCCAGAGCGCCGATACCGGCCCCGATCAGCGCATTGGTCCGGCCCTCCGAAGAATCACTGGTATTGGTCAGATAGCCGAGTGCAGCCCCTAGGCCCGCGCCGATCAGCGCGCCGCGGCCCGTGTTGTTCGCCCGGGTCTCGCCTGTATAGGGGTCGGTCGTCGTGCAGGCTGCCGCTAGGGAAAGCGCTGCTGCGGAAACGAATATTGTACGGAAAATCATCGGAAACTCCAGATTGGTTAGCTTGCATCACTATACGCCGATCATGGCAGAAATACGAGAGGCAGTTGAAAATTTCGGGGGTGAACCACAGATGAACATGAAACCGGCACCCGCATCATAATTCGCAGGATGCGCCCCTTGACGCTGCCCGGTCTTATGCCTATCTGCGCTCTCGTTAGCAGTCGGTGCCAGTGAGTGCCAAAATGGCTGCGGAAATTTAACAGGGGTATGAATATGTCATTTCGTCCGCTGCACGATCGTGTGCTCGTGAAACGCGTGGAAGAAGAATCCAAGACCAAGGGCGGGATCATCATCCCGGACACGGCGAAGGAAAAGCCGCAGGAAGGCGAAATCGTCGCAATCGGTGGCGGTGCCATCAAAGACGATGGCTCGGTCCGTCCGCTGGACGTCAAGGTCGGTGACCGCATTCTGTTCGGCAAATGGTCAGGTACGGAAGTCACCCTGGAAGGTGACGAACTGATCATCATGAAGGAGTCGGACATCCTCGGTGTGATGGGCTAACGCCCCGCCGGACTCCCCCACTCTCTCAAGAACAACCAGATCAAGAAACGGAATTGGAAAATGGCTGCTAAAGAAGTCAAGTTTGGCGTTGAAGCCCGCGAAAAGATGCTCAAGGGCGTCGATATGCTAGCCAACGCTGTGAAAGTCACGCTCGGTCCGAAAGGCCGCAATGTCGTGATCGAAAAGTCTTTCGGCGCACCGCGCTCCACGAAGGACGGCGTTTCTGTCGCCAAGGAAATCGAGCTGACAGACAAGTTCGAAAATATGGGCGCCCAGATGGTCCGCGAAGTTGCGTCCAAGACCAATGACGCCGCTGGTGACGGTACGACCACCGCGACCGTCCTGGCCCAGGCTATCATCCGTGAAGGCATGAAATCGGTTGCCGCCGGCATGAACCCGATGGACCTCAAGCGCGGTATCGAAAAAGCCGTCAAGACGGTCGTCGCGCACATTGAATCGGCCTCCACCCCGATTAAGGGCTCCGAAGAAATTGCCCAGGTCGGCACCATTTCCGCTAATGGCGATAAAGCCATCGGTGACATGATCGCCAAGGCCATGGAAAAGGTCGGCAATGAAGGTGTCATCACGGTTGAAGAAGCCAAGTCGCTGGAAACCGAGCTTGATGTCGTCGAAGGCATGCAGTTCGACCGCGGCTATCTCTCGCCTTATTTCATTACCGATGCCGACAAGATGCAGGCCGAACTCGAAGATCCCTATATCCTCCTTTTCGACAAGAAGCTGTCCTCGCTGCAAGCCATGCTTCCAGTGCTGGAATCGGTTGTTCAGTCTTCACGTCCACTGCTCATCATCGCTGAAGATGTTGAGGGCGAAGCGCTGGCGACTCTCGTCGTTAACAAGCTGCGCGGCGGTCTGAAGATTGCGGCGGTGAAAGCTCCGGGCTTCGGCGATCGCCGCAAGGCCATGCTGGAAGACATTGCCGTTCTGACAGGCGGTACAGTCATCTCCGAAGACATCGGCATCAAACTGGAAAATGTCACTCTGGACATGCTGGGCACCTCCAAGCGCGTGACCATCACCAAGGATGACACCACCATCGTTGATGGCGCTGGTGAAAAGGCTGACATCGAAGCCCGTGTCGGACAGATCCGCCGTCAGGTCGAGGATTCCTCGTCTGAATACGACAAGGAAAAGCTGCAGGAACGTCTGGCGAAACTCGCCGGCGGTGTGGCAGTCATCAAGGTTGGCGGTGCCACCGAGTCCGAAGTGAAAGAACGCAAGGACCGTGTCGATGATGCGTTGAACGCAACCCGTGCAGCCGTCGAGGAAGGCATTGTTGCAGGCGGCGGGGTCGCTCTCTTGAAGGCCACCAAGGCGCTTGAGGGCCTGAAGGGCGACAACCCGGATCAGACTCAAGGTATTGCCATCATTGCTCGTGCCATTCAATCACCGATCCGCCAGATCGCGACGAATGCCGGCGTTGAAGGCTCGATTGTGGTCGGCAAGGTGCTTGAAAACGAAAGCGCGACCTTTGGCTATAACGCTCAGACTGAAGAGTATGGTGACATGCTGACCTTCGGTGTGATCGACCCGGCCAAAGTGGTCCGCCACGCCCTGCAGGACTCAGCCTCCATCGCAGGCCTGATGATCACGACGGAAGCTGCCGTGGCCGAAAAGCCGAAGAAAGACTCCGGCGGTGCCCCTGACATGGGTGGCATGGGCGGAATGGGTGGCATGGACTTCTAGGGTCAGGACCTGCTGATCTGGCTGCAATGGCCGGTGCGGATCTGTGCGGATACAAGGAGCAAACCCGCCGGAAGGCCATTGCCTTTCAAGGGTTTGCGACACAGTAGCCCGGGCAGATCCGCCCGGTCCGAAGGACGGCCACGCTGACATCGACCTGCTGTGTCAA
>PFFX01000109.1 GCA_002783385.1 Rhodobacterales bacterium CG15_BIG_FIL_POST_REV_8_21_14_020_59_13
TCTGAGCAGCTTAGCCGTTGCTACGCCAGACAACGCTAAAGTCCTATATCATACTGTAATATAACTATCTTTCTGGGCACACTCTGCGCCAGACCTATCCGTCTCTACGCCAGATTTTCTCTTCGCTCGCTTACAATGTGCTTACATTGCCAACCGGAACTGCTTGTGTAAGCAAATTGTCCGAAAGGACGAACGGTATGGGCAAGCTCACAAAGCGAAGCGTCGACAGCATGGCAATCCCCGCCAAGGGACAGGCATTTCTCTGGGATGACGAACTTCGCGGCTTCGGTGTTCGGGCAATGCCGTCCGGCCTTAAGGTCTTCGTTCTCCAGTATCGCAATGACGAAGGGCGCAGCAGGCGCATCGTCCTCGGGCGCTATGGCGTCCTGACCGTCGAACAGGCGCGCAAGCAGGCGATCATGAAACTTGGCGCGGTGGCCGGGGGCAACGATCCCGCGGAAGAACGCGCCCAGTCGCGCGCCGCGATCACCATCCGCGAGGTGTGTGACTGGTATCTGGAAAATGCCGAGTCCGGCAAGCTGCTCGGCCGCAAGCATCGGCCAATCAAGGCTTCAACACTCTCCATGGATCGCAGCCGCATTGAAACCCACATCAAGCCGCTCATCGGCAATCGGCAGGTCCGCTCGCTCCGGATGTCGGACATCGAAAAGATGCAGATGGATATCGTTGCCGGACGAACCGCCAAGCCGAAGGAAAACGGAGGACGCGGTGGGCGGACAACCGGTGGCCCAGGCGTCGCAGGTCGAGCTGTCTCCACCCTGCACGCGCTTCTGGCCCATGCAATGCGGTACGACATCGTCGAAAACAATCCCGCTGCCGGAGTCCGCAAGATCGCTGGCAAGCCGCGCACCCGGCGATTGAGCGCCGCAGAAATCCGTGCGCTGGGCAAGGCTTTCACGATTGCCGAACGCAATGGCGAAAACCCGACCGGTCTGGCCGCCATTCAGGTCCTTTTGCTCACGGGCTACAGAATCTCCGAAGTAATTGGCATGCAGCGCAATTGGCTCAACACCGACAAGGGCATCGTGCATTTCCCCGACACGAAGACAGACGGCCAGATCCGACCGATTGGCAAAGCCGCAATCGCTGTTCTCGAATCCGTTCCAAAAAAGCGCACGCTGCCGCTCTTCTTTGCCTCTGACTTTGTTGATCGGCCGTTCTCCGGCGTTCCCGAAGTGCTCCGCGCACTCTGCACGATTGCTGGAATCGAAGGTGTGACCCCGCATGTGCTGCGCCATACGTTTGGCAGCGTTGCAGGTGACATGGGTTTCTCGGAGCTGACCATCAAAGCACTGCTAGGGCACGGTGCGCGCGGATCGACCCAGAACTACGTTCACCTGGACGAAGCGCTGCGCCTCGCAGTCGACAGGGTGTCGGGCAAGATCGCGAACCTACTCAATGGGACCGATATCACGATCCTTGATGTTGCAGCCTGACCGACGGCTCTCCATCCCGACTTCAGCCAGCATGGTGTCGGCTATCTGCCATCTCGCGCCGGAAGCGGGAATTCAGCAAGCGACCCAGAGGCGGACACTGAGTGCTACGACTGCAATGCGCCCCAGTTTCGGCCATTGCAGCCATATCCGTTCCTTCCCCAAAGCGGCCATTCGCACGAGAGTGACTGGTGTCACCCTTCACACGCGTGGGGTCGCAAGTTCAATCCTTGCCGCGCCCACCATGATTTCAAACACTTAGATGAGATCATGATGCCTCGTATGAAACGAGTATGAAAAAGCTAGTGGCAAGTTTTCCGCAGAATCTCTGAGAGCGGCAGGCATGCGGTTCCTGACGCGGTTGTCGTGCAGGTCCACCAGCCGCCGCTCACAGGCGCAAATGATGATCCGCTTATGCAAGCTCGTAGTAGCAAAATTCTTGGCTGAGTTTGGCCAGGAGATTGAGAGCGGCGCAGTTGGCAGGCCGATCAAATAAAGGCTCCCGGAAGCCATCGCCCGATCAACGGTCAACCAAGATGCTACATTCTCAGGATGGATCGTGTGAGCCTTCAGCACCCAATCGCTGTAAAGCTGAACAAGCTAACCTCCACACTTCTAAGAAGCGCCTGTCGTTACCTCTTGGCATTAATAGCAAGGGTCGGCGAATTGCGCGCAGATCCTTAGAGCCACCAATCATTGGGCTGGTGCTATAACTTTTGCGCAATCCTTACGAACCGGGTTCTGTGAGCGCCTGAGCACTCGCCCGAAATTGAATGGATATTCTCATGAAGACTACGATCAATATCGCTGCCGCCACCTCGGCGTTGGCCGCCGCCGCCCTGCTCGCCGCAGCGCCTTCATCCGCCCAAGATCGCGAGCCCGCCAAGGAAAAGTGCTACGGCATCGCTCTGGCCGGTCAGAACGATTGCGCCGCTGGTCCGGGCACTACTTGCGCGGGAAGCCTACAAGACCTCCCGCTCAGCCGCACTGGCTGAGTGGCGAAACCTAATGGCCTGAACCATCGCTGGGTGAGGGAGAACTGCGCCGGTCAGAGACAAGTTGCGATTAGACTGACAGCACCCGCACTTGCCATTCCGACGACGAGAGCGAGCAATGCTGCGATTTCGACAAATGAAGTCGCTCCAGAAGTTCGCTTCAGTCCACGCCAACGTCCATAACCACTTCAACCTGCAGCGCCATTTAGTCGATAGACAAACCTACAAGACCTGCCGCTCGGCCGCCCTGGCCGAGTGGCAGAACCTCATGGCCTGATCCCGGCGCAATCAAGACACGGCATCGCCAATCGGAGAGAAGTTGCCGTTAGACTTACAGCACCCTTACCTGACAGCATGTCTAAAACTCCGCCGAAAGCGTGAGATCGACTACGCTTTGCGAATAATCGACCGTAGGAAGGTTCGAGGAATAGTCGGAAAAAGTATAGCGGCTTGAGAGGCTGAGACGCCGCGCTATCGGTATTTCCACTTCGGCACGAAGTCGATGGCGATCATCCTGCCGCTCTTGCCCAATGGATGGCGTCACGCCTGCATAATCTCTGGACTGGTATCTCCAGCCGAGCTTTAGCTGACCTCGATCTGAGCCAAACGGAAATTTCTGGGCGAAGCCAAGTCTTGCCGTATGCCCCGCATAGTCGAATTGGGAATCGGTCGCGTCGACATCGGCATAGTCGTATCCGGCAGAGAAATACTGATTGGTTCCATCAAGGAACAGATAGACATCCAATCCGCCGCCGTATGTACTGCTATCCCTGTCAACACGCCCAAGGAAATCGGTTTCGCGATACAACAATTCGGCGCGCGCATAGAGGCCCGGCGCAACGAAACCGCTGATTGAGGGCGTCACGCGATGAATATCCAGAAAGCCATCGCGATCGAGACGGGCGTGTACGTAGCGATACGCCAAACCAGCGCGCGCAGGGCCAAGATCGTGCGATACCGCTGCCGATAGCGTGTGCGTTTGCAGGTCGAAACTGCTGAAATCCTCGTACCAAATCTGTGACACGCCGTAAGCCAGTTTCAGTTCTGTTTCGCTTCCGATCTCGGTCTCGTATCCAAGACGCGCGCGCAGGCGCAAAGCCTCATCGGCGCTTCGGCTTGTTAAGTCGAGTTCGTCCACCGCAACATCGGAATCATAGCGCAAGCCAATTTCGGCCTCTCCAAAGAAGCCAGAATCGGGATCGTTTTGCTCATCCGGGGAATTATCTTCGGTCCCTGACGCCTGAACCACCTGCGCGAAGACCGGCTGACTTGCTCCCGCAGCAGCAAGTGTTGCCAACATCACGAGACTGCCAAAAATTCTCTTGGGATACATGCCCATCTTTTCTCACCCTTTGCCGAGGGCTGCGAACCGAAGTGTCGCAGCCCATCCGACGGTGCGCGACCTAAAAAGCAATCTGGAACCGCGTCATCACGGCATCAACCGACTCGCGCAATCCATTTCTGCCTGGCGTGGTTTTGGCGTGCACGTAATTGCCCATAACACGCACATTTCGCGTGATATACCAGTTGACCCCGACCGACCAGTTTTGCTCTTCGCCGCCGGTGACGAGCGCATCATTGAGATCGAGGAAGCTATAGCGGGCGGCCACTTCCACGGCGCCGAGATCACCCCGCGGCCGGATCGCGCCAAATGTGCCATTGGTCATGCCATAGCGTTGACGTTCTCCGGTGATAACCCACGCTGCTTCGACACTTCCCCCATTGAAATTCGGGTCGCCGAGTGTCGGCGCACTGTTGTCACGCACGATGTAATTCCCCTTCACCAGGAATGGACCATTCATATAGGCTGCTTCGACATTGTAATTGGTGTAGGAATCAACGCCTGTAAGTGACCCGGTTCTTGTCAGTGTCGTCCCATCGAGACCGAATTCAGGACGAGCAGACACCCGGGACACAGAGCCTGGATCGAGATCGCGGTTCTCCAACCCGACTGCAAAATGGAGGACTTCCTTTCGCTCCCTGATAGGCGCGACAACAAATCTGGCCGCGATGCTCTCACCGACATCAGCGGGGCGCAAAGGGTTTTGCTCGATCGGATCGAAAAAGTACCCGCCGGTTGCCGACCAGTTTGACCCTCTGTAAGTGACCGCCCCACCAAGCAGGAAGCTCGGGGCCAAGGTCGATGCGAGCGAACGCTCCATCAATTTGATATTGTTTGAGCTCATCATGTTTTCGCCCGCTACGGGAGCGATGAAATTGCCCGCCTTGATGATGACGTTATCGATCCCGGAATAAGAAGCCCAGACATTGCGAAAGCCGGTGCTGGTCCCTGCGATATCGGCATCGACTTTGAAGCGAAAATCCTCCGCAACGGTTACGGTCGCGTCGACGCGAAACCGGCGCAAGTCGACCCTATCGCGAAATGGCGTAACATCATCGCTGACCGACACACCGTCGAGATGAATCCGACCGCCAATATTGACGTTGGTATCATCGTCGCCAATCGTGATCCCGTCTTCGTCAAATGTAGCTTGCGCCATGGCCGGGGTGGCTGTGAGCATCAGTGCAGCGCCCGATGCAAAAGTGAACTTGATCAACATCAATTACCTCATTTCCTGGTTATCAGGCTCTTTCGCGAGCCATTCAAAAAGAACATCGGCCAATCCATATTGGTCGATCATGCGTGAAAAACTGTGTTTGGCGCCCTCGATTGTGACAAAGTCCCACGTGCAAGGCTTGTCTTGCCTATGGGCGAGCAATTGCATGTGTTCGATCCAACTGCGCGCGCGCGCCAGCCGCGTGCGTCCTTGAAAATTGTCGATCCGAGGGTCTTGGTTTAGCGACACACCCCGCGCAGTATCACGGCTGCCCACCACCAACAGCGAGGGCGTCTCCAATAGCAAACCCGAGTCCAAAATCCGACCGTTGAGTTTTCCACTCGGGCCGGTTCCGAAAGGGTAGGGCAGGTCCGGCTCGGGGATTGTAAACCAGCCCGGAGCAACGATCGCGAGGCGATCGAGCCGGTGCCTTCCCAGCATGGCATAGCGATGGGCAAATTGCCCACCACCTGAGAATCCGAAGAGCCAAAGGCGAGAATTCGCAAGATTATACCGGTCCATGATATCGGCAATGGTTGCATCGAACAGATCCTCGGCCAACTCGCCGGATTCATTGGGGTCAAGCGTTTGGAAACGTTTGAACCTGCCGCGCGAAAAGAGCGGGGCCAACAGAACAACATTGTTGCGATCCGCGTAGGGTGCAAAACGGAAAATCTGTTCAGCAGGATTGCGTTTGAGGCCATGTAAGCAAACAAGCAACGGTGAATCGGGACCGGCATTTTCGGGGACATAGGCGACATAGTCGAGACACGCTCCGTCCGATGACATAATTGAAACAGGGCGCCCGCGCGCGCTTGGAGTAGCTGCTTTTGTCGTTTGAGATCTGCCCTGACGGCCCTCACTGTTGATTGCTTCGATCATGCCGCGAGAACCTCTTTCCCGATGTCGAGCCGACCGTTGGTCATGCTCCAGTGGTGCGTCGCAAGGTGATCGAGGACTTCGCCATGACTGGTTGCCAGCCAGGCACCTTCGAATTCGCCAAGCAGTGTGAGAAGGACTTGAAGCGAGGCGGGATCGAGATGGGTTTCCGGCTCGTCAAGTAGCAACAGATTGGGGCGGGAAACGATAGCGCGGGCGATAATGATCCGCATCCGCTCCCCGGCACTGAGGTTGCGACCGCCTTCGTGAACTTTCCGTTCGAGTTGAAAGGGAGACTTGGGGTTGCCGGCATCCATTGCGCAGCGCTCCGCAGCCCATGCAACATCGCTTTCATCAGCTTTCTTGCTGCCGTATGCGATGTTGGAAGCAATGGTTCCCTTCATGACACCCAAGCTGGGTGAAATGATCGAAATCTGACGCCGCAAACTGCCAGTGCTGATCGTGCGGATGTCCGTGCCACTCAGACGGACGCGGCCTTTTTCCGGCTCGACAAGACGCAGCATCGTGTTGAGCAAAGTGGTCTTTCCAGCCCCGTTTTCGCCCTTTAATACAATCCGGTCGGTCGCTTCGATCGAACAGTTGATTGAACACAGCACCGAGCCCAGCGATACGTTCTCAACCTTCAATCCGGAAAAGCGTTTGCGCGGCTTGCGGGGCTCAGCGGCGGGAATGATGGTCGGCCCGAATTCGAATAGGCGTGCCAGTTTTTCTCGCGCAATACGTGCGGTCTTCCAGAATTCGTAAACCCTTCCAAGCCTGAAGAGGTTGGGAGAGAGCAGCGAAAATAATCCGATCGCCGACACGAGCGCCGCGGTGTCTGGGCCGGCCGGGCCAGCCGACCAATTCGCCGCGGCGACCAGCCCCGCGATACCCGACCCGACAACAAAGATCATGTAGCCGCGAAAGATGCCGGTCACGGCTGCTTTTTCGACCTGTGCATCGGCGAGCCTGCGCGACTGTTTCTTGAGCTTCTGACGCTCAATATCGACATGCGCAAACGCCTGGATCACAGGCGTATTGGCAATTTTTTCCGAGATATTGGCCGCAATCTGCCCGCGTCGTTTGCGCGCCTTGCGGATGGAATGATCGAACATCCCCCCAATCGCCAGCGCACCCAGCATTGCAAGGACCACAATCCCGGAAAGTACGAGCCCCATGGCCGGCTCGATTACCCACAATGCCGCAACCGCGCCAAGGGCGATGATTGTCGATAGAATGAGCCGGGCCAGCCCCTGGCTGATCCAGTTCCTGATTGCGGTAAGATCATTGACGAAGCGCAACTGCAGACTTCCCCCGCGCAATTTGGTTTGCGCATGCAGCGAAAGTCGTCCGAGATGGTGAAATGCCGCACGGCGCATGTCCATCGAGTAATCTTCACCCAATCGCTGGGAGGCGACCAGCTCGTGCCATTTAAGGAAACCCAGCGCCAGATTTGCCGCGATCAACCCGCCGCTTGCCCATGGAACGGAAAGTGCAGCGGTATCATTGGAAGCATTCATGATCTCACGGATCAGGAACGCAACTGCCGCCAGTGCTCCGACCTGGAAAAATCCATTGGTGATCAGCGCGGCCAGCAGCCATAGCCGCCTCGGGTTGAAAAGCTCAGGCAACGACCGCCTCAAGAACAGGGGCAACAGGCGCCGATTGCTGAAGCAGGACCAGCGGACTGATGTCGCGAGTTGCAAGATCGTGGCTGGTCAGGACCGGAATGGTCGTCTCGTCGCGCAACTCTTTCACGAACAGCGGTGAGGCGCTGATGCGGCCGGTAAAGGCGGCGACCTGATAGCCAAGTTTGTCGAGGAAATCCTTACCGCCGAGTGCCGACAACGGATCAGGCGTTGCCAAGACAATGCTCCCAATGCGGTTGCGGAACATGGGTGAATTTAGCAATTGCCGGGTTTCGCGCTGGAGCAATCCATCGGCAACTTCAGCAACGATGCAATCCACCTTGCCATCGACGGCACCAATCAACGAGTCGGCTATTCTCTCCAGCTCGGGCAATTCAAGCCCCATGGTCGAGGCATGGCCTGCATCCGTAAAGTCGAGAACATGGCGCGCACCACAATCCTGATACTGCCACATATCCCCGCCCGCGCCGGTACCGGTCAATTTGACAGCGGCCGTGCTGAGGTTGGCGCGATTGAGTGCGCGGGTAATTTCGCAAACACTTGTCGTCTTGCCGGCGTTCATTCCCGATCCGAAAACCGCGATGACGAAGCTGGCTCTCGCACCCGCATCCGACGCCGCAGTCTTTATCCGGTAATCTGAAAGATTGATGCGAGAGCCATCTGCACGGCACAAGGTGCCAAGTGTTTCGATATCGGTTGGTTTGCGGGTGGAGGCATGGCGATCGAATGCCTCTGCCGCAATTCCGCCCGCCGCCACAAGTTGACATGGCCCGATGGCATTGGGAACCTCACCGTGGAACTGGTCGGTTGCATAACGATTTCCGAATGCCACGATGATCTCGTCGCCCACTTCCATCCTGGCGCGCCGCCCGGTCGTCAATTCTAGCCGTTGATGATGACCCTTGCGTGTAAGCCGCGCGAGACAGACGTCACCCGCACGCGGAGTCGCACTGGAATCGATGTGAGTGGCGTCGGACAGTTCGACTCGGCGCGTCACATAACTGCGCTTAGCCGCCGCAATTCGCCCAGTTGGGACATGCTTGAGTGTCAGGCTATCGCCAATGGCCTTGATTGATGCGTCCATATACATACGCTGCTTTCATTCTTCCTAAAGTGACGCTGTCTGGTTGGCCAAACCGAAGCTGCGCAATCAGCGTCTTCAATCTGGCCGGTAACCGACAACTCACTGTGAAGACGTATGGGTGCGCGATGTATTCCCTAATGAATTAAAAAAACGCAAATTTCGATCCTGATGGGGCAAGCAACAGATTACGGGCGGATGAGGCCGTATCCGTAAACAGGGTCGCGGCCGGGCTCGCCCAGGTCCAATGCCCGGCGGCGCAGCCGGGCGAGGGCCCGCTGGCTCAATCTGCCATCTTGATCAATTGCCAACAGCAAACCTGCCGAAACGAATGGCGCAGCGATAGATGTGCCGCTTGATGTGCCAATTGCACGGTTTCCGCGGGCATGGCTTATATTCACTCCGGGAGCAGAAAAATCGAGATAGTCTCCGCGATTTGCTCGGCGGAAAACACGATTGCGTTCGTCAACCGCGGTCACCGAAATTACGCCATCATATGCGGCAGGATACAGCGGAGCGGCGGTTGGCCCAGCATTCCCGGCGGCGGCGATCACAATTGTTCCGTTTTGCCGCGCCCGATTGACTGCACGCTGCAAAATGCGATTTTCAGGGCCGGACAGGCTCATATTGACGACCGTGACGCCGTTGCGGACCATCCAGTCCAGCGCCCGCACAAGGCTCGCTGTAGTGGCGGTGTTGCCGCGACTGGGCAGGCGTTCGAACACAGAGGCCGCATAGAGCCGCGCTTGCGGCAGCAATCCCTGATAGCTGCCCGATTGTCCGACTAGGATGGACGCCACTGCCGTTCCGTGACCATAAGGACGCGGATTGCGCGAATTGACGAAATCCTCCGTGACCATCCGAGACAGAGAGAAGACCGGGTTTGCCGAGCTGACTGCGGTGTCGATCAGGCCAATTTTCTTGCTAACGGTGCGACGAGCCTCGGGCAAAGCCAGTGCACCTGCGGGTTGGCGACCGGTTTCTGACCGCTGGGTTCTCGCCTGTGGGGAATAGAGGTGATTGAATTCAATTTCCGCTCCCGGTGCAATTTGCAGCAAAGCTAGCCTAGCCGCTTCCCTGCCGATTCCATCAGGAGGTGCGAGGCGCGAAAGAGTTTGATCGAGCAATTCAACTTGCTCGCTTGACCGGATCGTAAATCCGCGACCTGCAAAGCGTTCTAGCTCTTCTGCACTCGACAAGACGAGCCATTC
The DNA here is from genome assembly GCA_002783385.1 of Rhodobacterales bacterium CG15_BIG_FIL_POST_REV_8_21_14_020_59_13. Classification (GTDB taxonomy): domain Bacteria; phylum Pseudomonadota; class Alphaproteobacteria; order Caulobacterales; family Maricaulaceae; genus Hyphobacterium. The sequence goes on from PFFX01000109.1 coordinate 9,828, forward strand.
TCCGCTCGCGACCTCGAACTCGTCCTGGTCCCTTTCGATACCTGAGAGCTCCAGAGTCTGCTCAAGACCTGCTTCAGCTTCATCGAAGTTTTCGCCAAACTGTTGGCCTTCGCTGGCTTCGGTCGCCTCTTCGGTGTCTTCAGCTTCGTCTTCGGCTTCGTCCTCGGCTTCGTCTTCGGCTTCGTCCTCGGCTTCGTCTTCAGCTTCGTCCTCGGCTTCGTCCTCGGCTTCGTCCTCGGCTTCGTCTTCAGCTTCGTCCTCGGCTTCGTCTTCAGCTTCGTCCTCGGCT
>PFFX01000025.1 GCA_002783385.1 Rhodobacterales bacterium CG15_BIG_FIL_POST_REV_8_21_14_020_59_13
GGACTGGCATGACCGTGATCGCTTTGTCCTTTCGGCGGGGCATGGCTCCATGCTGATCTATGCGCTCCTTCATCTCACCGGTTATGCGGATGTCACTCTGGACGAGATCAAAAACTTTCGACAGCTCGGCTCGAAAACACCGGGCCACCCCGAATTCGGTCACACCACTGGTGTTGAAACCACGACCGGACCGCTGGGACAGGGCCTTTCCACCGCCGTCGGCATGGCGCTGGCCGAGCGCATTCTGAACGCCCGCTTCGGTGATGATCTCGTCGATCACCGCACCTGGGTGATCGCCTCGGATGGCGATCTGCAGGAAGGCATCAGCCATGAAGCCATCTCACTGGCCGGCCATCTCGGGCTCAAACACCTGACAGTCCTTTGGGACAATAATTCCATCCAGATCGACGGCGATACGGCGCTGGCCGAAACCTCCGATGTTCTGAAGCGTTTTGAAGCGGCGGGCTGGGCCACGGATGCCGTTGACGGTCATGATATGGAAGCAGTCGATGCAGCGCTCGCCCGCGCCAAAACCTCTGACAAGCCGGTTCTGGTTTCCTGCAAGACAGTGATCGGATTTGGTGCCCCGACCAAGGCAGGAAAGTCCTCCAGTCATGGTGCGCCTCTGGGCGGTGATGAACTGGCCGGTGCCAAACAGGCCCTGGGTTGGGCCCACACCGCTTTTGAAATACCTGAAGAGATCCGTGGCAACTGGACCGCCGCTGCAGAAGGCGGTGCCATAGCGCACAAGGCCTGGTCGGGACGCTATGAAAACACGTCACGGCGCGAGGAGTTTGACAAGGCCTTCAAGACCGGACTGCCCATCAAAGCCGCCCGGAAACTGGCCGATTGGCGCCGTGAACTGGCGGCAGAAAAGCCAAATCTCGCCAGCCGCGCCTCCTCAGGCCGAGTGCTGGAACAGATTGTGCCGGTCATGCCGGAACTGGTCGGCGGCTCGGCGGATCTGACGGGATCCAATCTTACCAAGACACCGGATCAGGACCCGATCCAGGCCGGTGATTATGGTGGCCAGTATATCCATTACGGCGTCCGCGAGCATGGCATGGCAGCGTGCGCGAACGGCCTGTCCCTGCATGGTGGTGTGCGGCCCTATATCGGCACCTTCCTGGTCTTTGCCGATTATTGCCGTCCGGCCATCCGTCTCGCGGCGCTCATGAACCAGCCGGTCACCTATGTGTTCACCCACGATTCCATCGGTCTTGGCGAAGATGGCCCGACCCACCAGCCGGTCGAGCATCTCGCCTCCCTGCGGGCCATGCCCAATGTCCGCGTCTTCCGCCCGGCGGATGCGCTCGAAACCGCGGAAAGCTGGGAGCTGGCCCTGTCGCACGAAACCGGACCGGCACTGCTCGCGCTGTCGCGCCAGAAACTGCCATTCGTACGGCAGGACGACGGGTCGGAAAACCTGTCCGCCCGGGGCGCCTACGTGCTACGCGACACCGAGGGGGCCAAAGCGGTGATCATTGCGACGGGTTCCGAGATCGGCATTGCCCTGGAAGCGGCAGACATCTTGGCCAGCAAGGAGATTCCGGTCCGCATTGTCTCTGCGCCTTGCGTGGAAATTTTCCTTGAGCAGGACCGGACCTATCAGGACAGCGTGTTGCCGGAGGGTCTGCCCCGCATCGCCGCAGAGGCCGGGCTGCGCTATGGCTGGGATGCCATTATCGGACGTGAGGGTGGCTTTGTCGGCATGACCGGTTTTGGCGCATCAGCCCCTGCCGAAGCACTCTATGAGCACTTTGGCATCACCGCGGACAACATTGTCAAAGAGGTGCTGGAGCGGATCTAACCGACCCGTTCAACCACCCCATAGCCAAAGAGCTGGTTCAGCGCTTTCTGGGCGTCGTCGGCTCCCGCCGCCTCAAAAGCAGACAGGCCGAACACTTCACCGTCCAGCACCTTGTCGAGCCCGGCTTCGGCGGCAGCCGGGAAGATCAACTCGCCGCCCGCCGTGATCAGGACAAGCCGGTCTTCATCTTCTGCCAGACGCCATGGAATGTCCGGGCGCATCTGGAATGTTGCACCCGGCGTTGTGGCCGCTCCCCGTCCGGTAATGGCTCCTTCGGAATAAGGTGGACGTGAGCGGATGAAATTATCGACAAACAGATCGAACGCGTTTTCAAGATTGGCCTCTGCCGCAATGATTTTGACCAGCGAGTTGAAATGCGCTTCGGCTTTCGACCGGTCATAATCCGAACGCGCATAGCCCGGCGGCAGTGATTGACGGAATTCGGGATGCCGCAAAGCCACTTCGGAAACCGCTTCCAGCATCAGATCCGCCCAGGTTTTCACAATCATTCCGACCGTGATGTGCAGGCTGTCGGCTGCCCCCTGCGCCTGGGCGTCATGCATCAGACCGCGCGGCACATAAGCGCTATCACCGGCTTTCAGGACGAATTCCTCGACCAGCTCACCGGGTTGAACATGCTCCGGATTAAAGCCTTCACCGCGAAACGGCTTGTCGACTGACTGGTCATAGAGCCGCCACAACTTCTCGCCCTCGACCTGCAGCACGAAGACATCATGATCGTCATAATGTGTCCTGAAGCCCTGATTGTTCGGCGGGGTCAGATAGATATTGGTCTGCACATGGCTGGTGAAGACCGATTCAATCGCCCGGCAGAAACTTTTCAGGCCCAGATCAGCCTGGTGCAGATGTGGCAGGATCAGCGTCCCGCCTTCCTGATAGAGGTTAGCGATGGCTCCGCGATCCGCAAATCCGTTGGAGAGCAAAAACTGGTCGCGTGTGATCGGCGGATCAGCGCGGGCCATATCGACATCATCGCCGTGAAAATCACGGCTGGCGAGAAGGGTGTCCAGCCGGGCCACCGATAACAACTCATTGTAGCGGTCAGGCTCGTCGCGCGAAACGATCAGCGCCTTTTGCTCGAAATAGCTCTTGAAGAAGTCCTCAGCCCCGCTCGGGCCGATGCAATACTCCAGAACGTCTTGTCCCCAAGGATGGTCAGCCATTTTGCCCCCACGCATTTGATGATGTCGCAGAGCGGTTGCGCGGCGACTTTGTTTCAGTGAAATCAGGAATGAAGTAACTGTCCAGCATTGTCCATAAGAAGGCGATGGCTGGCATCTATTGGTCGCATTTATATTCAACTGGCCAAATTGAGATGCGGCAGATTGCTCTGAACGGCCCACAGCCTTGATGGCATCAGGAGCGGCCGGCTGATTAGATCAGCCAACACACTCCTCATCCAGGCAAGAACGTCAGCTTTAGCAGCGGCGTCCGCGGCCAATCGGATCGGCATAAGAGCCGGTATCACTATCCGAGCAATTTCGGCGGCCACGTCCGCCCCGTCCGTTTCCGGCAGGGTCGGCATAGCTGCCGGTATCGTTGTCTGTAATGCCGCTGCCACCCTGTCTGCGTCCACCCCGGCCATTACCCACCGGGTCGGCATAGGAACCGGTATCATTATCCGTGATTCCTGAGGTTCGTCCGCCACGGCCATTGCCCGCCGGATCCGCGTAAGCGCCGGTGTCACTGTCGGTAAGCCCGGTGGAATGACGTCCCCGGCCGTATCCGGCTGCATCGGCATAGGCCCCGATGTCGGCATCGGTGATGCCGGTATAGGCCCCCGTAGTGGCGCAGCCTGTCACCAGACCGGCAGCACCGGTGGCAATCCCGGTCCCGGCCACTTTCGTCAGAAAGGACCGGCGGCTGAGTTTGGATTTTCTGGCCATATCATGCTCCTCGCCGGATTATCCTCCGGCATCAAATGATTAGCAGCGGCGTCCTCGTCCGATCGGGTCACCATAGGTGCCGGTATCGGAATCGGTACAACGGCGGCGTCCGCGGCCATTGCCCACCGGGTCGGCATAGGTACCGGTATCGCTATCGGTCAGGCCTGTCCGGCGGCTGCCGCGCCCGTTTCCGACCGGATCAGCAGAGCTTCCCGAATCGCTGTCCGTGAGACCGGACCGGCGGCTTCCCCGGCCATTTCCCGCAGGATCGGCATAAGCACCTGTATCACTGTCGGTAATGCCAGTCCGGCGGCTGCCGCGGCCATTTCCAACCGGGTCTGCGTAAGTGCCGGAGTCGCTGTCAGTGACTCCGGAATTGCGCCGTCCACGGCCATATCCGGCACGGTCTGCATTGCCGCCACTATCGCTGTCGGTAACGCCGGTGCGTCCATATCCGGCGCGGTCCGCATAACGGCCGCTGTCGGAATCGGTCCGTCCGGTATAATTCTGCGCGAGCGCATTGCCGGTAACGGTACCGGCGGCCCCGAGCGCGACGCTGGCACCGGCCACGCGCGTCAGGAAAGAGCGCCGGCTGAGTTTACCCTTTTTGGCCATGATCAGGCCTCCCCTGTTGTCTGTCATCCGGACGGTGCCGGGTCCCTCGCAGCGGAATATTAGTCCTGTAGCTGGATTGTGGTCAAACAGAAATCAGGTATTTCATTAAATAAATCGGTTATTTAACTCGTTTTTTCTAAGATTGACAATCACTCGCAAAAAAAGAGGGGTATGGCGGATCAGCCTGGGATTGCTAAGGGGGCGTGTCCGGACAAGAAAAAACCGGCAGCCCGAGAGCCGCCGGTTTCTTCATTTCAAAACGTATTGCGGACTAACCGCCGCGGCCACGTCCCGCAGGATCCGAACAGCCGGCAGTGTCGCTGTCAGTGTAGCCGGAATTGCCACGGCCATGCCCGGCATTGTCGGAGCAGCCACCTGTGTCGCTGTCGGTGTAACCAGTATAGCCGGTTCCGCGGCCAGCCTGGTCGGCGTAAGCGCCACCGTCATTGTCGGTGATGCCGGTACGGCCATTGCCTGCCGGATCCGAATTGCCGCCGCTGTCGGCGTCGGTCCGGCCGCGGATCATGGTTGCGCCGGCGACGGCCCCAACGGCACCTGTGATGGCAACACCACCTACGACGCGCGTCATGAAGGAACGGCGGCTGAGTTTACCTTTTTTGGCCATGTGATTGGGCCTCCCTGTAATTGACAATAAAGCTGCGCGTCCCCCGCGAAGCTGAGTTCGGGGGCAGTTATGCGGCGAATTGTCTCTGGGTCAAATAGAAATTTGTATATACTTGGTTTATGATAATCATTCGCATTGAAAAGCGCTCTCAGGTTGAAAATGCGACCCAAGTAAACGTTTCTGATAATCATTATCAGAACCAATTCTTGAATAATGATACGCATTCTCAATGTAAATGTGGTATCAGTTCGGGAGTGTGCGATGCAGGTCAATCAGGGCTAGTCTCTCCCGCATGAGCTCCGCGATTCGCATACTCGGGATTGATCCCGGCCTCCGCCACACCGGCTGGGGCATTATCATGGTGGAGGGATCGCGCTTGCGCCGTGTGGCCGACGGGTGCATTTCGGCGAAAACGGACCTGCCGTTATCGGAGCGCCTGATGGTCATCCATGCCGGGCTTGAAGCGGTCATCGCAGAGCATCAGCCGCATGAAGCCGCGGCTGAGGAAACCTTTATGGCGGCCAATGCTGCCAGCGCGCTGAAGCTGGGCCATGCCCGTGCTGCGGCCTTGCTGGCACCGGCCCGTGCCGGACTGCCGGTGGCTGAATATGCAGCACGTCTGGTCAAGAAGGCCGTGGTCGGCACCGGACGTGCGGAAAAGGAACAGGTTGCCGCGATGATCGCCATTCTTCTGCCGGGCTGCTCGGCGAAGGACGATGCCGCCGATGCGCTGGCGGTCGCCATCTGCCATGCGCATCACCGCACATCGCAAAAGCTGGGGAGTGCCGCATGATCGGAAAGCTGCGCGGCATTGTCGATGCCATCGGCGAAAGCGAGGCGGTGATCGACGTCAACGGCGTCGGCTATCTCGTCGGCATGGGCGGTCAGGCGCTGGCGCGGCTGACGCAAGGCGCTGAGGTCGAAATTCATATCGAGACCTATGTGCGTGAGGACGCCTTCAAGCTCTGGGGCTTTCTGTCGGAACGCGAGCGCGCCTGGTTTGCCCGGCTTCAGCTCATTCAGGGCGTTGGCGCGAAAGCCGCTCTCGCCATTCTCGATGCGCTGGGGGTTGACGAGTTGGAAAGCGCCGCCGCCCTGGGTGATGCCGCCGCCTTCGGCACGGCCAGGGGCGTCGGGCCAAAACTTGCCGCCCGGTTGGCGCTGGAAATGAAGGACAAACCACCGCCCATGGGCCGCGCCTTTGCCGCCGGCTTCAGCGTCGCCGCCCATGCCGGGCTCGCCTCGACCCAGCCATCTGAGACGCCCGCCAGCAGCAATGCTTCTCGTGAAGAGACGGTTTCTGCGCTGGTCAATCTCGGCTATGCGGAAACCGATGCGCGCCGTGCCGCCGCGACGGCGAGCCGCGCCAGCCCGGAGGCCGATATCGGCGCTCTGATCCGCCTCGCCCTGAAGGAGCTGTCGAAATGAGAGCTTTGCTGATTGCGGCCCTGCTTGCCGCCACACCGGCCATGGCCTCGGCCGATGTCACCATCCGCTTCATCGCCAATGAAGGCGTCCATATCAGCGATGGCGAGACCGGCGTGCTGATCGATGCCCTGACCTGGAATTCATACGATGGCACCTATGCCCTGCCATCGGATGCGGCCCGCATCGCCATGATTGCGGGTGAGGCGCCTTATGACGATGTCGTGGCCCTCTTGTTCACGCATATTCATGGCGATCATTCGGATCCGGACGGGGGTGCCGAAATCCTCAATGCTCAGCGTGAAATGACCCTCGCTGCCTCTCCCCAGATCACAGAAGCCGTTATCAATGGCGGCATCGCTCTGGGGGCCGGAGCGGCAGAGCGCATCTTCCCGGTAGAGCTGTCAGCGGCTGAACCCGGCCCCTGGGCGCATCCCCGGTTTGATTTCATCGAGGGGGGCTGGCTGTTCCACCGCGAAGGCATCGACAATATCACATGGCATGTCGAGTTCGGCGGCATCTCCATCCTCCATCTGGGCGACACCCAACCGCAAATGGCCGACTTCTCGGTCTGGGAGGACACCGGGTTCGATGTCATCCTCTATCCCTACTGGTTCGCGCAGATGGAAGAAGGCATCGCCTTTCTCGACTCCCGGCCCGACGCCCGCGCCATCGCCTTCCACATTCCCGCCGCCGCCACCCCTATGACCCTCCGCGCCGGGCTCGGCGAGCGCGAATATCTGTTCGGCGAGGGCAGTGAAGTGGTGATCGAAACTCAATGACCGACGCGCGCGATATCTCTGCCGACCCGCAGCCCGAAGACGGACGCGACAAGGCGATGCGGCCCCTGTCCTTTTCTGAATTCGTCGGCCAGCCGGCAGCAATTTCCAATCTGAAAGTTTTCGTCGAGGCCGCCCGCCGCCGCGAGGAAGCGCTGGATCATGTCCTGCTCTCCGGCCCGCCGGGTCTGGGCAAGACGACGCTGGCGCAGATCGTCGCCCGCGAGCTGGGCGTCAATTTCCGCGCCACCTCCGGCCCGGTCATTGCCAAGGCCGGGGATCTGGCCGCCATACTCACCAATCTCGAACCGCGCGACGTTCTCTTCATCGACGAGATTCACCGTCTCGCCCCCGTCGTCGAGGAAATCCTCTACCCCGCCATGGAGGATTACTGCCTTGATCTGGTGATCGGCGAAGGGCCATCCGCGCGCACCGTCCGTATCGACCTGCCGCCCTTCACGCTGATCGGCGCCACAACCCGGGCCGGATTGCTGGCAACGCCCTTGCGGGACCGTTTCGGCGTGCCGGTGCGGCTCGAATTCTATGACACGGTGGAGCTGGCCGGCATTGTCGGCCGCGCCTCTCACAAGCTGGGCCTCGCCATGACCGGGGATGGCGCCACGGAAATCGCCCGCCGCGCCCGCGGAACACCGCGCGTCGCCGGCCGCCTGCTGCGCCGGGTGCGCGATTTCATTGAGGCCGATGGCGTGAAGCGGATTGATGCCGAAGCCGCCGACAAGGCGCTCAGACGGCTGGAAGTCGATGAGATTGGCCTCGACAGTCTCGACCGGCGTTATCTCAACGCGCTGACCGGGCATTTTGGCGGCGGCCCTGTGGGGCTGGACACACTCGCCGCCGCGCTCGCCGAAGCCCGCGATGCGCTGGAAGATGTGGTCGAGCCCTTCCTCATCCAGCAGGGCTTTATCCAGCGCACGCCGCGCGGACGTGTCGCCGCCGCCCGCGCCTGGTCGCATCTCGGCCTCAACATGCCGCAATCATTGCAGAACACGCTCTTCGACGAGGGCAAATAGCGTCAGGCCGCCTTTGTGGCCCGGCGGGCGTCTGCCTTGCGCAAGGGCAGCCGTGCCACAAAGCGCGAGCCGGTGCCCGGCAGGCTGGTTGCGGTCAGCTGCCCGCCCATCAGCTGGCAGAGCTGGCGCGAGATCGACAGGCCCAGCCCGGTCCCGCCATGCAGGCGTGTGGTCGAGGCATCCGCCTGCGTGAAGGGCTCGAACAGGCGCGCCAGCTTGTCCGGCGCAATGCCCATGCCGGTATCCTGCAAGACAAACTCCACGGCTTCCGGCTCGACCAGACCCGACAGCCGCACCTGTCCCCTCGAGGTGAATTTCACAGCATTGGACACCAGATTGTTCAAAACCTGGCTGGTGCGCAGCGGGTCTCCAATGAAGGTGCCATAGACCTGTTCCGGCAGGTCGGTTGAAAAAGCCACGCCCTTTGCCTCTGCCGTCAGACCATGAAGCGAGACCACCGTGTCGATGACATCTGCGAGGTCGAAACACACCTCCTCGACCTGCAGCTCACCGGCCTCGATTTTCGACATGTCGAGAATGTCATTGAGCAGAGTGAGCAGCATCTCGCCGGATTTCTCGATGATCTCGACCTGACCGCGCTGCGCCTCTCCAAGGTCAGACTGTTTCATAAGGGCGGCCATGCCCAGAATGCCATTCATCGGCGTCCGGATTTCATGACTCATATTGGCGAGAAATGCGGACTTGGCCGCATTGCCGGCATTGGCCGCCTTTCGTGCCAGATCCAGCCGCTTGTTCGCCCGGTCCATTTCCCGATGGAAAAACACAACAAAAAGCGACAGCATGACCACGAAAATGCTCAGCGTTATGGTGTTCCAGCGGGCCGCCACGGCTTCATCAAAACCGCCAGGAAGCCCCGGCAGGTGCGACCGGAAAAGATATAGTCCAGCCACGGTGCCAATCGTCACCACACCGGCCGCAAACCCCGCCCGGTAGCCGATAAGAAAAGTCGCCAGAACCGGTATTCCGGCAAAATACAGGATCACCGGATTGGCCGGTCCCCCCATTGTTGTGGCCGGAAACAGGATCAACAGGTAGATCAGGGAGACAACCAGGGCGGAAATCAGTTTTAGCCGGCCGGTCCAGTAGAAGGCGAAGGGTGCAGCCAGACACAGCATCGGGCCGATCGAGCCGACCCAGGTCTGCACAGGATAGGCATCGATCGTCTCGCCAAAGGTGGCCAGAGACGGCAAAACCCCCATGAGACCGATCCCGGTCGAGAGTATAGCGAGCAATCTTTCCTGAGTGGTCCGGACCACATCGCCCTGGCGCTTTGACGGCCAGTAAACCTGTTTCAGCTGAGAAAGCCCCATGGATCGCTTACCGCGCATCTGCCAATCTCCCCAAACTAGGACCGGCCGGCTACGGGGGAGTTAATCCATATGTCAAAACTCGATCCGTCTTGCGGTGCATGGGGTGATGACCGCATTCACCGCCTGCCCGTGCGCGTCTATTATGAAGACACGGATTTTTCGCAGATCGTCTATCACGCCCGCTATCTGCATTTTTTCGAGCGCGGCCGCACCGAAAGCCTGCGCGCGCTCGGCGTGCACCATTCCGAACTGATCAATTCCGATGATCCCGTCGCCTTCGCTGTCCGCTCCATGGACATTCAGTGGATCAGACCGGCGCGGGTCGATGAGGCGCTGATTGTCGAGACCATCTACCGCCCCAATAAAGGCCCGCGACTGCGGATGGACCAGGCCATTTTGCGCGGCGAGGACATGCTGTGCACGGCGAAAGTCGAAGCGGTGATCATCGACCCGGCCGGCCGCCCGCGGCGCCCGCCGAAATGGATGATCGAGACCTGGACACCGGTGGTCACAGCGGCGCCAGAATGACATCTGTCTCACAAATCCGCCGTATTCTGAATCATATTCAGAGCGGGATTTGTCCACCCGGAAGCAGTTTGATGGTGAGGATTTTTTGGGCTGGCGAGGAGAAGACCGGAGCATGATGTTGACCATCATG
>PFFX01000158.1 GCA_002783385.1 Rhodobacterales bacterium CG15_BIG_FIL_POST_REV_8_21_14_020_59_13
CACCACTTCTCCGGCCTGTTCTTGAATCCAGCGGCATCTTCCAGGGCCGCGCCGACCGAGAACATCGTCGCTTCATCCAGCGCCGGCGTGATCACCTGCAGGCCCAGCGGCAGACCAGACGCATCCAGCCCCGCCGGAACGGACATGGCCGGAACCCCGGCGATATTCGCCGTCACGGTGAAGATGTCATTGAGATACATGGAGATCGGATCAGCCGATATCGATCCCAGCTCGAACGCCGCAGACGGCGTTGAGGGCGTCAGCAGCGCATCGCATTGCTCGAAAGCCTGATCAAAATCCTCCAGAATACGGCGGCGGACTTTCAACGCCTTGAGATAATAGGCGTCATAATATCCTGCCGACAGAACATAGGTGCCCATCAGGATACGGCGCTGGACTTCATGTCCGAAACCTTCGCCGCGTGTCTTTTCATAGGTCTCGGTCAGGTCCTGACCTTCAACCCGCAGCCCGTATCGCATGCCGTCATAGCGTGCGAGGTTGGACGAGGCTTCGGCCGGATTGATGATGTAATAGGTCGGCAGCGCGTATTTCGTGTGTGGCAGGGAGACATCGACAATCTCGCAACCGGCCGCTTTCAGCCAGTCGACGCCCTGCTGCCACAGCGTCTCGATCTCCGCGGGCATGCCGTCCATGCGGTATTCTTTCGGCACGCCGATTTTCTTGCCTTTGACCGACGCAGCCGCCGCAGTCACAAAGTCAGGCACATCCAGAGGCAAGGAGGTCGATTCTTTCGGATCATGACCGGACATGGCCTGCATCAGAATGGCGGCATCCTTCACCGTTTTGGCGAACGGACCCGGATGATCCAGCGAGGAGGCAAACGCCACGGCGCCCCAGCGCGAGGCCCGGCCATAGGTGGCCTTCACGCCCACTGTGCCGGTAAAGGCTGCGGGCTGGCGGATGGACCCGCCGGTATCAGTGCCCGTAGCGCCAAAGCAGAGATTGGCCGCGACTGCCGCCGCCGATCCGCCTGACGATCCGCCTGGTGTCAACTTCGCTTCCGAACCTTTGGCCCGCCACGGATTAATGACATTGCCATAAAAGGAGGTCTCGTTCGACGAGCCCATGGCGAACTCGTCCATATTCGTCTTGCCGAGGAAAACGCCGCCTTCGGCCCAGAGCTTCGATGTGACGGTTGATTCATAGGGCGGCTTGAACCCGTCCAGAATATGCGAGCAAGCGGTCGTCGGCACACCGTCCACCGCGAACAGGTCTTTTACGGCAATCGGCGCGCCTTCGATCAAGCCGCCCTCGCCCTTGGCAAGGCGGTCATCGGACGCCTTTGCCATGGTCAGCGTTTTGCCGTGGTCAAAAGACGTAAAGGCATTCAACGCGCCTTGTGAAGCCTCCGCGGCATCAAGCGCCGCCATTGCCACCTCGGTCGCGGAAATCTCGCGGGCTTTCAGTTTCGCGGTGATATCCGCAAGCGAAAGAGTAAGAAAATCAGTCATGATTATTCGACGCTCTTGGGCACCACGAAGAAGCCCTCTTCAGAGCTCGGCGCGTTGATGAGAATTTTGTCGCGAATTCCGCCATCCGTGACAACATCCTCACGCTGGGGCAGCGGAAATCTGACCGGTGTCGTCATTGGCTCGACGCCTTCGACATCGACTTCGTTCAGTTGCTCGATCCAGTCGAGAATACCGTTCAGCTCGCCGGTTAGCGCGGCCAGACGGTCGCTCGGCTCGGAAATGCGGGCCAGCCGCGCAATGCGGCGGACATCGTCTTCAGTGACGGACATGAAATGCGCCTTCTGTCATGGAGTTCATCCAGAAGCGTTCTGACTAGCAATGCCCATGCTGCAGCGCAAGAAAGCTTGACTGAAAACGGCCACTGGCGCACCCAGACAAAATGACTGACGCACCCGATTTCCCAGGCACCGGCCCGTTGCTCGCGCTTGACCCCGGTGAGAAAACCATTGGTGTCGCTGTCTGTAATGACGCCCGTACAGTAGTCACACCGGTCGAGACCATACGCCGCACAAAATTCACCGCAGATGCAAACCGGTTATTTGACCTGTTCGATGAATTTGGCTGCTCCGGGCTGATCATGGGTCTTCCGGTCAATATGGATGGCTCCATCGGTCCACGTGCCCAGTCAGCCCGCGCCTTCGGTACCAATCTCAAACGCTTGCGTGATGTGCCGGTTCGGTTTCAGGATGAACGCTTGTCCTCCGACAAGGCCGAAGAGCGCTTGCGCGCGGCGGGTAAACGTCGGGAGGAAATTGAAAAAGTGATTGATGCTCACGCGGCCGCCGTGATTCTGGAAGATGCCATAGAAGCTTTGACCGCATGACCACTATTCTGGGCGCGCTGCTGCCGATTTTCGCGGTAATCGGTGTCGGTTGGGGCTTGCGCCGTTCCAACCTGATGCCCACAAGCATGTGGCCGGGCATTGCACGTCTGGCCTATGTCGGCCTTTCCCCGGCTTTGCTTTTCTCGGTTATTTCACGTGCTGATTTTGCCAGCATCACCGTTGCCCCCGCTGTGCTGGCGGCGGCACTGGGGTTTATCTCTATGGGCGCACTCGTGATCGCCATGAAACCCCTCATCAAGACTGACGGTCCGGCATTTACCAGTGTCTTTCAGGGCTCTGTGCGCTGGAACGGGCTGGTGATACTGGCTCTTGCGACCCTGTCCTATGGGCTCGACGGCGAAGTCCTGGTTTCGCTCATCATGGTCGCCACCATTCCTGTTGTGAATGTCATGGTGGTCACCGTGCTGACGATCTGGGGGGCGCATGACAAAACGCCTGACATCAAGGCCGTCCTTTGGCGGATTATCTCCAATCCCTTGATCCTCGGCTGCATTGCTGGCGGTATCGCCAATCTTCTGGGCCTGTTCCAGACTGGCCCGATCGCAGACGTACTGGCGCTGATGGGACGTGCCGCCCTGCCCCTTATCCTTCTGGCCGTTGGGGCCGGACTGGATTTCACTGCACTGAACGCCCGGCGTGGCCTGCTGGCTTTGACCGCCTTTAACAAGTTGATCTTTGCCCCTTTGATATTCGGCGGTATTGCCTGGGCTCTGGGCGTTCGCGGCGAAGCGTTTGCGATTGTTGTGCTGATCGGAGCGTCACCGGGTGCCGCCTCTGCCTATGTTCTGGCGCAGCAGCTCGGCGGGGACCGGCGGCTTTCTGCGGGGGATGTCACAGTCACCACGCTCCTGTCCTTTGTCACCCTGCCTGTCGCTGTCTGGATCGCAACCCAGATCGGCTAGAGGCAGATCCGGTCATCTCACGGATTTTCATTGCTTTCTCCACATCCGCCTGAAGCCAGTGACTTGCCCGAAACCGGTGCGCACCCTATACCGCCCGAAATCAGCTGGGAATTCACATGGGTCGCGCTGACTTCAGTTATGACTTTCCGCATGACCGTCTCATCACGGTCGATGACCTCAATCCTTTGGATATCCAGATCCTGTTTGACCGCGCCGATTACTGGCTCGCGATCAATCAGTCACCGGACAAGAAGCACGACGCACTCCGGGGGCTGACGCAGATCAATCTGTTTTTCGAGCCCTCGACGCGGACCCTTGCCTCCTTCGAACTCGCCGGCAAACGCCTTGGTGCAGATGTCGTCAACTTCTCCGCCGGCAATTCCTCGGCAAAGAAAGGCGAGACCCTCGCTGACACCGCCCGCACACTCGCAGCCATGCGGCCTGACCTGATCGTGGTGCGCCATGAGACGTCAGGCGCGGCAGACTTCATCCACCGCGAAACCGGCCTTGCCACCATCAATGCCGGCGATGGCATGCACTCACACCCGACACAGGGCTTGCTGGACCTGTTCGCACTCACCCGCCGCATCGGCGATGTTGGCGGCAAGCGTGTGCTGATTGTCGGCGACATTCTGCATAGCCGTGTCGCGCGGTCCGATGTCGGAATGCTAAATCTGCTTGGTGCGGAAATCCGCTTATGCGCCCCGCCGACCCTTCTGCCTACCGATGTCGATCGCTGGGGCGCAGAAATCTTCCATGATCTTGATGACGCCCTCGATGACTGCGATGCGGTGATCACGCTGCGCCTGCAAAAAGAGCGCATGAGCGGAGCCCGGATTCCATCCGCCCGCGAGTATTTTCACTTCTGGGGTGTGACCTCGCGCCGGTTGGAGCTGGCCCATCCCGATTGCGTGGTCATGCATCCCGGGCCCATGAACCGCAATGTCGAGATTGAAAGCGGACTCGCCGATAATTCTGATCGCAGCCTCATTCTCGATCAGGTCGAAGCCGGCGTGGCCATCCGCATGGCCGTCCTCGAACAACTGGGACAGCGCGTCCGCAAGAATGCGGGGCCGGGCCTATGAGCGCCATCACGATCCGCAATGCCCGCATTGTCGATCCGGCCAGTGGCCGTGACGAACTGGCCAGCCTGCGCGTCGAGAACGGACTCATTGCGGACATCGGCGAAGGGATCGCGCAAGACAGCGATCACATCATTGATGCGAAGGGGGCCATTCTCGCGCCGGCCCTGATCGATCTTCGCGCCGCCATCGAACCGGCATTTACCCCCGGCGGTGAGACACTCGACAGTCTTGCCCGGGCCGCTTCTGCGAGCGGCATAGGAACAATGGTGATATCGCCAACTTCCGACATGCCCATGGACCAGCCGGAGACCATTACCAGCCTGCGGGCGGCCGCTTTACCGCTCCCGGTCCGGATCCTGATCTGCGGTGGCGCTACCAAGGGCCTGGCAGGGGAAACAATCTCCGAACTCGGGCTGATGGCGGCCAGCGGTGCGGCATTCGTTTCGCAAGGCAATGGCCCCATTTCCGATACCGTCACCCTGCGGAACCTGTTCAGCTACGCGTCGGGCTTCGAGCTCTGGGTGGCGTGCCCACCCCGGGATCCGGGCCTGTCCCGCAATACTGTAGCGGCAGAGGGCGAAGCGGCGGCGCGTTTGGGCCTCAATGTGGAGCCCACCGTCTCCGAGCGCATCGCGGTTGATCGTGATACCTCCCTTGCAGAGCTGACCGGCGCACGCCTGATGATCGACCGGGTCTCGACCCGAGACGGTGTTGACGCCATTTCCCGCGCCCGCAAGCGCGGTATCGAGATTTGCGCGACCGCCTCCATCGCCAGCCTTGTGTTGAATGCGGTTGATGCCGACGGCCTCGATCCGGCCTTCCGTCTGTCCCCGCCGCTGCGTCACGAGGATGATCGCCGTGCGCTTGTCGCCGCGATTGAAAGCGGGCTCATCGATGCCGTGGTCTCCGACCATCGTCCGCTGGATCTGGACCGGAAAGCCCAACCTTTTGCCAAAGCCACCCCAGGCTCGATTTCCATCGAAACCCTGCTGGCCGCGATGCTGGGCCTGGTTCATGAAGAAGAACTGGATCTGGCCTCCGCCTTGCGTCCTCTGACCAACGGCCCGGCCGAATTGCTGGGCTTGCCGCAAGGGCGGCTGGAAGAAGGCGCTCCGGCTGACCTCGTTTTGATTGATGGTGATGCGCCCTGGGTGTTCAACACACGCAGCAGCGCCTCCGCCCGCCGTAATTCGGCCTGGCACAACAGGCGTTTTCAGGGCCGGGTCTTGATGACAATGGTCGATGGGGGCATTATATACAACCTGAAAGGGTAATGTGTTATGACGGGCTGGGAAATCATCGCAATCACGATTGCCGCCATCGGGGGCTATCTTCTGGGCTCCATCCCCTTTGGCCTGGTTCTGACCCGGCTCGCCGGACTGGGTGATATCCGTAAAATCGGATCAAACAATATCGGCGCAACCAATGTCCTGCGCACAGGCCGCAAGGACCTTGCCGCCGCCACCCTCATCCTTGATGCTGCCAAGGCCGGTATCGCAGCCCTGATCTTCAGCGCGCTTTTTGGGACAACCGCCGGGCTCGTCGCGGGCGGCGCGGCGTTTCTGGGACATTGTTTTCCGGTCTGGCTGGGATTCAAGGGCGGTAAAGGCGTTGCCACCTTCTACGGAACGCTGTTTGCCGCAGCCTGGCCGGTCGCCATTCTGGCTGCACTCTCCTGGATCGGCATGGCGCTGATGTTGCGGATATCATCCCTCAGCGCACTGGTGGCCGCTGCCCTTGCTCCACTAATCGCCTATGCGTTCGGCCGGATGGATGTTGCGATCCTGTGCCTCTTTCTGGCACTCCTTATCTTCTGGCGGCATCGTGCGAATATATCGCGCCTTCTTGCAGGTGAGGAACCAGTCATTGGCGCAAAGAAAGCGTGAAACACCGCGAACTGACCCATGCCGGGCGCGTCGACTGGCTGCGTCTTGGCCGCACACCGCAGGTGGGTCCGGTCACTTTTGCAAAATTGATTGAACGCTACGGTACAGCGAGCGAGGCCCTTGAAGCCCTGCCCGGACTGGCAGCCAAGGGCGGCCGCGTCAACGCCTTGAAAATCGTCAGCCGTGATGAGGCCGAAGCCGAATTATCCGCCACTGAAGAATTCGGCGCGCGCATGCTGATGGCGTGCGAGCCGGATTACCCGTCCTTGCTGGCGGTTCTCGATCCTCCGCCACCAGTGATTTCGGTTCAAGGCCGCCTTGAACCCGACGCATCGCCCTGTTGCGCCATTGTGGGCTCCCGCAATGCCTCCGCCATCGGCGTCCGGCTTGCGCGGGATATGGCCAGAGAGCTCGGTCTCGCGGGCATCACCATTGTTTCGGGACTAGCGCGCGGCATTGATGGTGCGGCACATACCGGCTCGATTGAAACGGGAACGATTGCTGTCCTCGCCAGCGGGCTTGATTACATCTACCCGCCTGAACATGCTGAACTGCATCACGACATCGCCCGCCGCGGTCTTCTGGTATCGGAATCGCCACTTGGCGCCGTGCCGGCCGCACGCGATTTTCCGCGCCGTAACCGGCTGATTTCGGGCCTGTCGCTCGGCACTGTCATAATCGAAGCCGCCATGCGCTCCGGCTCGTTGATTACCGCGCGGCTGGCCGCCGAGCAGGGCCGTGAAGTCATGGCCACGCCGGGTTCCCCGCTGGATCCGCGTGCCAAAGGCAGCAACAGGCTGATCCGCGAAGGGGCGGCGCTGATCGAGAGCGCCGGCGATGTGCTCGATATCCTGCGCCAGGCCAAGCGGCCCGTAGCCGCAGAGTCTGATACGCCTGAATACGAGACAGAGCTGAATGAAGAGCCGGATGCCGGTGCGCGCGCCCGTATTACCGATTTACTCTCACCCTCTCCTGTGTCCATTGATGAACTGGTGCGCCAGTCCGGCGCGAGCGCAGGTGAAGTGCATGGTGTTCTTATCGAGCTGGAACTCGCGGGACGCGCGACCGTCCTGCCCGGCGGTCAGGTCCAGACATGCTATCCCGATGATCAGGATTGATGACGACCCGATTCCAGTGCCAGCAAAGGAATTGCCGCCTCAATCAACTCACCGGACCGGTTCAACCCTGCTTGACGCGAAAGCTCTGCCAGCTCTCCGAGTAATTCGGAAACAAAATCGGCCGCCTGTTGGGGCGGCAAAGATTCGCATTTACTTGCCAGTTGCGATTTCATGGAACTCCCCAGCTCGCTTTAGAGGGGAATGTATTACGTAAACGACTTATAATTGCAAGTTAAAGTGGTCTGTTGACACACCTGTTAGCCTCCATCAGTTTCCGCCGCCATTTACCGGGCTATCGTCCCGGCCAGATTTATCCGGAAGTCATTGAATGAACGTCGTTGTCGTCGAATCGCCTGCCAAAGCCAAAACCATCGGAAAATATCTCGGAAAGGACTATGAGGTCTTTGCCAGTTTCGGCCATGTCCGCGATTTGCCACCCAAGGATGGTTCGGTAAAGCCGGACGAAGACTTTGCGATGACTTGGGAAGTCGATGCCCAGTCGCAAAAGCGCCTCAAGGCGATCGCTGATGCTGTCAGGAATGCGGACCGCCTCGTTCTGGCAACCGACCCGGATCGCGAAGGCGAGGCCATTTCCTGGCACTTGCTGGAAGCGCTGACCAAGCGCCGCGTCCTTAACGGTGTCGAAGTCCAGCGAGTTGCGTTCAATGCCATCACCAAGACCGCCATTCTGGAAGCCATGCGCCATCCCCGCGCAGTCGATATGGAACTGGTCGAGGCTTACCTCGCCCGCCGTGCACTCGACTATCTGGTCGGCTTTACCTTGTCGCCAGTGCTCTGGCGTAAACTGCCGGGGGCGCGTTCTGCCGGACGGGTGCAGTCTGTTGCGCTGCGCATCGTCTGCGACCGCGAGCTGGAAATCGAGAAATTCCGTACTGAAGAATACTGGTCAGTTGATGCAGATCTTGTCTCTGGCGGCAGCCAGCTTTTCCGCGCTCGTCTAGTGCAGTTCGATGGCAAGAAACTGTCAAAACTGTCCATCAATGACCGCGCCACAGCGACTGCGGCAGCCGATGCGATCAAAGCGGCCAACCTGACGATTTCGGCGGTCGAAGCCAAGCCGGCCAAGCGCAACCCGCCACCTCCTTTCACCACCTCCACGCTGCAGCAGGAAGCCTCGCGCAAGCTGGGCTTCAATGCGCAGCGCACCATGCGGACCGCGCAGAAACTGTATGAAGGCGTAAATCTCGGCGGAGAAACCGTCGGCCTCATCACCTATATGCGGACGGACGGCGTCGATATGGCGGCTGAAGCCATTACCCAGGTCCGCGACGTCATCACGACCCGTTATGGCAAGCTTTATTCACCAGGCAGCCCAAGGATCTACAAGTCCAAGCAACGCAATGCCCAGGAAGCCCACGAGGCGATCCGCCCGACCAGTTTTTCCCGGGCCCCGGAAGATTTGCACCTCGATGAGGATCAGCACCGCCTCTATGAGCTGATCTGGAAACGCGCTGTCGCAAGCCAGATGGAAAGTGCGCGTTTCGAGCGCACCACGATTGATATTGAGGCCGCTGACAAAAAGCTCTCCTTGCGCGCCACCGGCTCGGTCCTGTTGTTTGATGGCTTCCTGACGCTTTATCAGGAAGGCCGCGATGATGAGGATGAAGAAGGCGAAACACGCCTGCCGAAAGTAACCAATGGCGCCTCGGCCGAAGCAAAGAAAACCCACACCGATCAACACTTCACCCAGCCGCCCCCGCGCTACACAGAAGCTTCGCTGGTCAAGCGCCTCGAAGAGCTCGGCATCGGCCGGCCATCAACCTATGCCTCCACACTCTCGGTGCTGCGGGAGCGTGAATATGTCCGCATGGACAAGAACCGCTTCATTCCAGAAGACAAGGGCCGCGTAGTCACCGCCTTCCTCGAGAAATTCTTCGAGCGCTATGTGGAATATGATTTTACCGCCGGGCTGGAAGATCAGCTCGACCGGGTTTCGCGCGGCGATCTAGACTGGAAAGCCCTGCTCAGAGATTTCTGGACAGAATTTTCCGGGGATGTCGACAAAATCGGCGATCTGCGGATTGGCGAGGTGCTCGAAGCACTCAATGAAGCCCTTGGACCGCATATTTTCCCCGAGAAAGAAGACGGATCAGATCCCCGCCTCTGCCCGTCCTGCAACAAGGGCCGGCTCTCCATCCGCCTTGGCAAGTTCGGAGCCTTCCTCGGCTGCGATAATTATCCCGATTGCAAATTCACTCGGCCCTTGGGCGCAACAGAAGAAAACGGCGCTGTTGAAGGCGACGGTGCGCTCGGCGAGGACCCCGAAAGCGGCGAGACCGTCTATCTTAAAGAGGGCCGCTTTGGTCCCTATGTCGAGCTCGCATTGCCAGGTGAAGAAAAACCGAAACGCTCCTCCATCCCCAAAGGCTGGGCCAAGGATGAGCTGACACTCGAAAACGCCCTGAAACTCCTCTCTTTGCCCCGCACAGTCGGCGTGCATCCCGAAGGTGGCGAAATCATCGAAGCGGGCCTCGGCCGCTATGGCCCGTTTGTGAAACATGGCCGACTCTATGCCAACCTGCCGAATATCGAGGAGGTTTTTGAAATTGGCCTGAACCGGGCTGTCACAGTCCTGGCTGAGAAGAAAGCAACACGCGGTGCACCACAGGCCCTGAAAGAGCTGGGCGAACATGAGGGTGAGCCCGTGCGGGTGATGAGCGGCCGCTATGGTCCCTATATCAAATACAAGAAAATCAATGCGACTTTGCCCAAGGATGCTGATCCGGAAACAATCGATCTGGAAACCGCGATGAAGCTGGTCGCAGAAAAAGAAGCCAAGGGCGGCAAGAAGGCGGGCACCCGCAAAGCGCCCTCGAAGAAAAAACCGGCAGCGAAGAAGAAAGCTCCGGCAAAGAAAAAGGCGGCGGCGAAGAAGGCGTGAGTGGTAAAGACAAATCCGAAATAACCGGATTGACGCGTGAGGCGCTGATTGAAGCCATCCGGCTGGGCCGGGGTGAGTTTGGAAAACGCGAAATAGCGCGCGCGCTCCGCCTGAAGGGCGATGACAAGATTGCGCTCAAATTCTTGCTGCGGGAAATGCAGGACGAAGGCATCATCCGCAAGGAAGGCCGCAATGGTTTCGCCCTCACAGAAGCCCTGCCCAGCGTCATGGTCGTCGTCATCCATGATCGCGATACAGATGGCGAATTGCTCGCCCGCCCCGAGAAATCACGCGATGAACCGCCGATGATCCGGCTCGCCCCCGGAGAAGGCGCGGGCGGCCACGGCAGCGCAGCCCTCGGCGTCGGTGATCGGGCGCTGGTTCGCCTGATCCCGGAAGACGATGGCAGCTATGAAGCCCGCCTCATCCGCAAGCTGGGCCAGAGCGCCCACAAGATTCTATGCGTGCTCTCCAAGGGCAAGGGCGCGCCGCGTCTGAAGCCTGTGGACCGCCGCAGCCGTCACGAACTGGTCCCGGCAAAGGGCGAAGCGGAAAAAGCCAAGGATGGCGACCTCGTGCTGTGCCGTATCGGCAAGGAGCACCGCCACGGCTTGAAATCCGCCATTATCGAAGAGGTCGTTGGCGATGCGAAATCGCCCGGCGCGGGCAGTCTGATTGCCCTCCACTCTCATGGCATCGAGACCGGCTTCAAGGACGAAGAACTGGCCGAAGTCGCCAAACTCAAACCCGCCACAATGGGCGAGCGGACCGATTTGCGCGATATTCCGCTGATCACCATCGATCCCGAAGATGCGCGCGACCATGATGATGCTGTCTGGGCTGCAGCCGATGACGATCCCAGAAATGAAGGCGGTTGGGTAGTGCTGGTCGCCATCGCCGATGTTTCGGCTTACGTTACATCGGGATCGGCGCTGGATAAGGGCGCACTGCGCCGCGGCAATTCCACCTATCTCCCGGACCGGGTCGTGCCCATGCTGCCCGAACGCCTGTCGAATGATCTTTGTTCGCTGCGCGAAAAAGAGGAACGCCCGTGCCTGGCCGTCAGGATGGTGTTCGACAAGGATGGCAACAAGCGGTCTCACGCCTTTATTCGCGGCTGGATGCGGTCGGCCGCCAAGCTGGCCTATGGTGAAGCGCAGGACGCCATTGATGGCCGTGACAGCCCAAAGGGTGAGCCACTCCTCGAAGACGTTCTGAAGCCACTCTGGGGCGCTTACAGGGCTCTTTCGGCCGCACGCGAACGCCGGGGGGCGCTGGAAATCGACGCGCCGGAGCGCCGTGTGCGCGTCGGCGAGGATGGCAAGGTTGCGGATATCGAAACCCGCGAGCGCTTCGATGCACACAAACTGATCGAAGAATGCATGATCCAGGCGAATGTCTGCGCCGCTGAAACGCTGGAGCACAAAGGCCGACCGCTGATTTATCGTGCCCACGAGCCGCCCAGTCTGGAAAAACTGGATGCCCTAGCTGACTTCCTGCAGACCATTGATATGAAATGGTCGCGCGGTGAAGCACCGCGTCCCGACAGGTTCAACCGCTTGCTCGAACAGGCTAAGGGTGGCGATCACTATGAGACCGTCAATGAAGTTGTTCTGCGGTCGCAGTCACAAGCCGTCTATTCCACAGAAAATCCGGGTCATTACGGGCTGAATCTGCGCAAATATGCGCACTTCACCTCCCCCATACGGCGCTATGCCGACCTTACTGTCCACCGGGCACTTATCCGCGCCTGCAAGCTGGGCAAGGATGGTCAGACCGATGCCGAGGCAAGCCAGCTTGACGCCATAGCCGAAGATATCACTGCACTTGAGCGCCGCGCCATGGCTGCCGAACGGGACGCGACTGACCGCTTTATCGCGCTTTATCTGGCCGAACAGGTCGGGACAGAGTTTGAAGGCCGCATCACCGGGGTTACCCGTTTCGGGCTTTTCGTACGCCTGCATGCAACAGGCGCTGACGGTCTCATCCCGATCAGCCGTCTGGGCGATGAGCGCTTCATTCACGATGAAGCCCTGCATGCCCTGATCGGACAGCATTCCCGCAATATGTACAGGCTGGGACGGTCTGTGACAGTCCGCCTCGAAGAAGCCACACCGGTCACGGGCGGCCTCCTTTTCGAGATGCTGACACCGCCGGAAAAAGGGCCGCGCCATTCACCTCGCGGAGGTGGCAAGCCTCAGAACCGGCCGCAATCAAGTTTCAAGCGGCAACCGCGCAAAAAGAGCCGCCGCAGATGACGGCGGTGCCTGAGAAATCACTCAGGCCCAAGCTGGCGGGAACGCTCATTCTGACCCGGCAGTCAAAGCGCGGCCAGGAAATCCTGATGGGCAAGCGTTCGACACGCCATGTCTTCATGCCGGAACAATATGTCTTTCCCGGCGGCCGCGTCGATCGTGCCGACAGCTATGCGCCCCTGGCGGGAATGATTAAAGGCGAGGACCTCGCCTGCATGTGCCGGGTCATGCCGGAGCGCCGCGCCCGTGCCGCCGCAGCCGCCGCGATTCGCGAAACGGCCGAAGAGGCAGGCTATCTGGTCGGCTGTGAGGGAAAGGTAACATCGCGCCATCCCAACTGGGCCGCATTCCGCAAATCCGGTATCCAGCCGGATGCAACCCCGCTTCGCCTGATCGCTCGTGCCATCACCCCGCCGCGCCGCGTCCGCCGCTTTGATGCCTGGTTTTTCCAGGCCGATGCTGATGAGGCCGTGGTCGGCATTATAAGCTGCGAGACAGACGAACTGACAGATGTCCGCTGGGTCACAAGCGCAGAAGCAGAAGCCCTACCCCTGCCGCATGTGACACGCTTTGTTCTGGGCGAGCTCGACCGGCGGCAGGCAGACCCTGAAAAACGTCCGCGTCATATCCGCGAATTGGCAAGACGGATGCGGATTGATCCGTTATAGCCGCGAGCGATGTTTTCCGACTGGCTCCTCCACGAGCGGCATGGCCGCCTGCGGTCGCTCATCGCGGCCATCATCTGCGCATCGCTTTGCGGCTCCGGATTTACGTTGCTCATGCCCGTCATGGCGCTCAATCTGGAGGCAATGACGGGCTCGGGCCTGATTGTCGGCTTGAATGGAGCGGCCGCCGCTTTGTCCACTATCGCGGTCACGCCGTTTATACCGAGATTACTGTCGCGCTATGCTGGGCGGTCCCTGATCATCCGCAGTCTGGTCTTTACCGCGCTCTGCATTCCGCTTTTTCCCCTGATTCCAAATGTGATCGTCTGGTTTGGCCTGCGTTTTGCGATGGGGCTCAGCATCACCATTATTTTTGTGTCGTCAGAAACCTGGATCAACCAGATCGCACCGGCGGAAAAACGCGCGACCATTCTTGGTCTTTATGCCACAGCGCTGGCCTCGGGCTTTGGCGCAGGCGGACTGCTGCTCGCGGCTCTGGGCTCTTCCGGACCCGGCCCATGGATCGCGGGCTTCTGCCTGTTTTCCATCGGAACCCTGCCCATCATTTTCCTGCGGGGTCCGGGCATTGCACAACCCGATGCCGAATCGGCCAGCTTCAAGGCGATGATCCGAGCCGCGGGATATGCGCCGGCTGCTATTGGAGCCGGGCTGTTGTTTGGTGCCACTGAAACCATCTTTTTCTCGCTTTTCCCGGTTTATGGCGAACGCATCGGCCTGCTGGATTCCTCCATCGGGTTCATGATGGCGGCAGGTGCGCTCGGCGGTATTGCCCTGCAAACACCCCTTGGCCGGCTGGCTGACCATGCCGGCCGGCTTCGGATCACCGTTTTGGCAACCATCGTCTGTATTATCGGACCGGGTCTGATTTTTCTGGCAGGAGCCAATACGCTGGCCCTCTATGCTGTCATGTTCGCCTATGTCGGCACGGCAACCGGCATGTATACGCTGGGTCTGGCAATGATTGGCGAGCGCTTTGATGGCGGATCAATGGCGGCCGCCAACGCCGCTTTTGTGATGGCCTATGGTGTGGGATCGCTCATAGGTCCGGCGGCGGGCGGTGTGGGTATGGATGCCATGAATCCGCAAGGTGTGCTGGGGGTGACCAGCGGCATCGCGGTCATCTACCTTGTGTTTCTGGCCATGCGGCCTATACAGCTTAGACCCGCTTGACACTTTGCGGAGCGTGCGTATGTTCCGCGCCTCTTACGACCGGGCTTTTCCGGCGTGACCGTCGTGTGCATCAGGGAATTTCGTCATGGCCAAGCCGACAACCATTAAAATCCGTCTGAACTCCACGGCGGGGACCGGCTATTTCTACGTGACCAAGAAAAACGCCCGGACCATGACCGAAAAAATGGTCGTCCGGAAATATGATCCGGTCGTCAAAAAGCACGTCGAATTCAAAGAAGGCAAAATCAAGTAGTCTGACGACTCTTGGGCTTTCAGGCCGCCTGATTGGCCTTCTGATCTGACATCACACAATTCCGGCCCTCCGCCTTGGCGCGGTAGAGGGCTTCATCTGCGCGGCGCAGAACCGAATCGACATCATCCCCCGGATGGATTTCGGCAACACCGATCGAAACCGTGACGGTCAGGACACCGCCCTCACCCGGCAATCTGAAAGGTGTATCAGCAACGACCGCCCGCAAGCGCTCAGCACCTGCTTTTGCTTCGATCAAAGGCGCATCCGGCATCAGGATCACAAACTCCTCGCCGCCATAGCGCGCTGCCAGATCAACTGCCCGCAAACGTGACTTAAGACGTTCGGAAAATTCACGCAGGATAAAGTCTCCGGCCTCGTGCCCGTAGGAATCATTGACGCGTTTGAAATGATCAAGATCGGCGAGCACGACCGATGCCGCCGTATCGCCGGAAGCCACGATTTCCGTAACCTGTTGAAGACGTGATGAGATATAGCGCCGGTTATGCAGTCCGGTCAGCGGGTCCGTCACCGCCATTTCCAGACTGTCTTCCAGACGTTCCCGTAAGGTATCCGCATAGCGCTTGCGCCGGAGCTGGGTCCATATCCGCGCATTCAGCTCTCCCCGGTCCACCGGGCGGTGAACAATATCATTCACGCCCAGATCCAGCGCGCGCACCGAACGGCTCACCTCGTCTGGATCGACAATCGCCAGTATCGGCATTTGCCGCGTCTCGGAATTTGCCCGGATACGCGCACAGACGCGCAAGGCATCGAATGCTTTTGTGGTCAGATCAATCAATGTCAGATCATAACCTTCCGCCGACCGGCTGATCGCCGCTGCAGGGTCGATTTCCACCTCAACACTGACCTGTGGCGGCAGTTTGCTGCTGAGGTGGGTGGCAATGCGTTCCTCCCCGGCAATGAGCAGGATACGGACGTCCTGTAGATCATCCTCTTGAGCATCGACCGGTGCCAGGCCGCGCTCCTCGGCCTTCTCCTCGCGCAGCCGCAGTTCATCCAACAGAACTTTCAGGCGCAATAGGGAGCGGATGCGGGCAAACAGGGGAAGATTATCCACCGGCTTGGTCAGAAAGTCGTCAGCACCCGCTTCCAGACCGCGAACGCGATCGTCTGGCTGATCCAGCGCCGTGACCATGACAACCGGAATATGGCGGGTGCGGCGGTCGGATTTCAGCCGGCGGCAGGTTTCAAAACCGTCCAGTCCCGGCATCATCACATCCAGCAGGATCACGTCAGGTTGCTCACCAATGGCGCAATCAATCGCGGACTGTCCACTGAAAGCCGTCACTACGTCAAAATACTCCGCCCTCAGCTTCGCTTCGAGCAGTCGGACATTAGCTTCCTGGTCGTCAACAACGAGGACCCTGGCGCTCATGCCGCCTCCTCACCGAGAAAGCCTCTGATCGTTTCGATGAAAACAGAAATACTGATGGGCTTGGACATATAGGCTTCACATCCGCCTTCGCGAATGCGTTCCTCATCGCCCTTCATGGCAAAAGCGGTAACAGCAATCACCGGAATCGACGACAATTCATCGTCATCCTTCAGCCATTTGGTGACTTCAAGACCGGAGACTTCGGGAAGCTGAATATCCATCAGGATAAGGTCGGGCGCATGTTCACGCGCCAGATCGAGCGCGTTCAGGCCATTATTCGTGCCAACAGTCTCGTAGCCATGCGCTTCGAGCAGATCGGAAAAGAGCTTCATATTGAGCTCATTGTCCTCGACTATGAGAACTTTTTTGGGCATGATCTGAAGCATGTCGCCGCCGCATTCCCGTCGCTTGGGCGCGTCATTGCGCACCCCGTTCCACCCGCGATGATTAGAGCAGATGATCCTTAATCAAGGATGAGTCGGTGCCGAACTTTTCTCCCTTTTCGGAACAAGATAAGAACAGCAATGTTAACCATAACCCGGGCAAGGGCGGAAGCATGTTTCGAATCGGAGTGGATCTGGGAGGCACCAAAACCGAAGTCGCCATTGTCGATTCGGACGGCTACACACGGTATTCCAGACGCGAACCTACGCCCAAACTTTATGACTCCAAAATCCGGCTGATCGCCGGACTGGTGAAATTGGCCGAAGATTCTGTGGAAAGTGATTCGCTCTCTGTTGGCATTGGCCATCCCGGATCGCTTAATCCGGTCAACGGTCTGATGCGCAATTCAAACTCGGCCGAACTCAATGGTCACCCGCTCGACAAGGACCTTGAAGCCGTACTGGGCCGTCCGGTCCGGTGTGCGAATGATGCCAACTGCTTTGCGCTCTCAGAAGCCATGGATGGCGCAGGCATAGGCGCAAAAACCATCTTTGGCGCCATCTTAGGTACCGGTGTGGGCGGCGGGCTGGTGATGAATGGCCAGATACATGAAGGACACGGCCTGCTTGGAGGCGAATGGGGCCACACCTCCTTGCCCTGGCCCTCGATTGAGGAAATTCCCGGCCCACCCTGCAAATGCGGCCTGTCCGGCTGTATCGAAAGCTGGATATCCGGACCGGCTTTCGCAGCCGATCACGCACGTGAAACGGGCAACGCGCTTCTGTCGGACCGGATTGTGGCCCTGGCTGAAGCAGATGATGCCGCCGCGAAAGCCTCGCTCGACCGGTTTCAGGACCGTCTTGCGCGTGGACTGGCGACGGTGATCAATATCGTCGACCCGGACGTGATCGTGCTTGGAGGCGGTTTGTCAAACATCCCTCACCTCGCGGAGAAAACCGAACGCCGCCTGCCAGATTACGTCTTCAGCGACCAGATGACGACGCGCGTTGTAACAAATGTGCATGGCGACAGTTCCGGCGTGCGCGGGGCCGCCTGGCTCTGGCCGCTGCGATGAGCGCCATGCCGGGATATTGCCGGGCCTGCCTGACACCATTGGAGACCAGCGATACCTGCCCGGCATGTGGCGCAAGGCGGCCCTTGCGCCATCCGGAGCTGAACGCATTGTCGATTGCCCATATTGACTGCGACGCCTTCTACGCCGCGATTGAGAAACGCGACAATCCCGCGCTGGAAGACACACCGGTCATCATTGGCGGCGGAAAACGCGGCGTAGTCTCGACAGCCTGTTATGTGGCGCGGCTTTATGGCGTAAAATCTGCCATGCCGATGTTCAAGGCCTTGAAAGCCTGCCCAGATGCCGTCGTCATCCGGCCGCGGATGGAGGTCTACGCCGAGGAAGGCCGCCATATCCGCATGATGATGCAGGATGTCACCCCGGCTGTCGAACCCCTGTCTATTGACGAGGCCTTTCTGGACCTGACGGGTACACAGCGCCTGCATCACGCGTCGCCCGCACTGACCCTGCTGCGCCTTCAAAGACGGATACATGAAGAAGTCGGCATCACCGTGTCGGTTGGCCTCTCCTATAATAAATTCCTCGCCAAGACGGCCTCCGACCGGGACAAGCCCAACGGATTTTTCGTGCTGGGACAGGCCGACGCACCGGATTTCCTGAAAGCCCAGCCAACCCGGGCCGTGTTCGGCGTGGGCCCGGTCTTTGCGGCCAGATTGGAGAAGGACGGTATCAAAACGCTGGCCGATGTAATCCGGGTGGGCGAAAAGACCATGGCTGTCCGCTATGGCGATGGTGGCTACCGGCTCTCAAAGCTGGCCACAGGCGAGGACTATCGTACCGTTTCCCCCGACCGGGAACGAAAGAGCGTGTCATCGGAAACCACGTTTTTCGATGACATTTCAGATTCTGCCGAGCTGGAGTCCAGACTCTGGCAGCAATGCGTTCGTGTCGCCGATGCGGCCAAGCAGAAGAATGTCTCCGGCTATGTTGTGACGTTGAAACTGCGCACACACGACTTCAAGATCATCACCCGCCGCCGCACCCTCTCTGACCCGACACAGCTCGCTGATACCCTGTTCAGGGTCGGTCAACAGCTTTTGAAGCCGGAAGCGAACGGCCGCAAATTCCGCCTGATCGGTATTGGTATCTCCAACCTCATTGATGGTAATCTGGACTCTATGGATTTACTGGACCCGGACGCGCCGAGACGTGCCGCCGCCGAACGCGCCATGGACAAGGCCCGCGCAAGATACGGCGATGCTGCCATCATGAAAGGCCGTGCTTTCAAGCCGAAATGACGGGCCTCTTGCTATGAGACTGAGAGCGCGCTAGGCGAAAGGCAGAACAGGAGAATGACATGTCCGATGCTGAAAAACGATTGGCGGATCTGGGTCTGAAACTGCCGCAGGCTGCTGCACCCGTCGCCAATTACGTACCCTATGTCCGCTCCGGCAATCAGCTTTTTGTTTCTGGCCAGATTTCCAATGGCCCCGGCGGATTGGTGAAGGGCCGCCTCGGCGAGACCATGAATGTCGAACAGGGCCAGTCGGCTGCGCGCCTGTGTGCGCTCAATCTGATCGCCCAGTTAAAAGCCGCCCTTGATGGTGATTTATCGCGTCTGGTCCGCGTCGTGAAACTGGGTGGATTTGTCTGCGCCACACCGGAATTTGAAGCCATTCCCAAAGTTATAAACGGAGCCTCCGACCTCATGGTCGAGGCGTTCGGAGACGCCGGGCGACATGCCCGCTCTGCAGTCGCCTGCCCGGTATTACCGCTCGGCGCAGTGGTGGAAATCGACGCTGTTTTCGAGATTGCCTAACGCATCAGGCGGGCCTGCAATTTCCCGATGGCTACAAAGACAATGCCGGTCAGCACGAAGGTAAGGATCAGTCCCACCAGCTGAACCGCTACACCGCTATAGCCCAGCGCATTCACGTCCAGAAACGGATAGGGATAAAACCCGGTAATGGATCCCTTGATCAGCGTGTAAGCGGTATAGACGACCGGATAGACCTGCCAGGCAATGACTTGTGTAAAACGCGCCGAGCGTGCGCCAGACAGAAATAACCACTCCAAGAACACGGCCAGCGGCACAATCGTATGCAGCAAATGATTGGCATACCATTCAAGGCCTTGCGGATTGTGTATGGACGCCAGCAAGACGTGATAGATGACGCCCACCAGCACAATATAACCGGTGACCGCCGTTCGAACGCTGTCCCTCTGGAAAAACCGACCCATTGTTGTTTCCGACAAAAGGGCGGCGGTACCCCAGCC
Source organism: Rhodobacterales bacterium CG15_BIG_FIL_POST_REV_8_21_14_020_59_13 (assembly GCA_002783385.1). Lineage (GTDB taxonomy): Bacteria > Pseudomonadota > Alphaproteobacteria > Caulobacterales > Maricaulaceae > Hyphobacterium. The sequence goes on from PFFX01000158.1 coordinate 19,688, forward strand.
CGCTGCAACAAGGCAATTGGTCATGATCGTGAAATAGCTGAAATAGCGTAGGGTCGCGATTGCCAGCCCATCATCAGTGCCCCTCATGAAGGTCACGTACTGGATCAGGACCGCCACCAGTGCGGTCAGAGCGATGGCCCCTCGAACGCCCCGTATCATGCCGTCATCCCGCCACAGACCTTCAGCGTCGTGCCGTTGATGTAGGACGCTTCGTCACTGGAGAGGAAAGCCACCGCATTTGCCACCTCATCGGCTTCACCATAACGGCCCAGCGGCACCATCATTTTCTGTAATTCGGCGGTCTGGCCATCAGCCGGATTCATGTCTGTATCAATCGGGCCCGGCTGGATGACATTGGCACGGATGCCCTTGCGGCCAAATTCCCGGCCTGCCGCGCGCGTGATCAGTTCCGCCGCTGCCTTGGACGAGGAATAGACCCCCACCCCGGCCATCTGGGCGGAATCGCCGGCAACCGAGCCGATGGTCACAATCGACGACCCCGGCTTCATCACCTGATAGGCGGCCCGCAGGCCTTCGAAGACAGCCGTCACATTGATCGCGAGCATTTCATCCCAGGTCTCGTCCGTGCATTTCGACAGCGAGGTAAGCGGGTAAACGCCGGAATTATTGACCAGAACATCCAGCCGGCCATAGCGGGCGGCAACGTCCGCGACCAGCTTGGCTGTCTCGCCGCGTTTTGAAGCATCGCAATGCACCGCTTCGGCTTTCCGTCCCATGCCGCGAATCTCTTCGGCAACGGCTTCAGCCTTGTCCTTTGACCCGCCATAGGTCAGCACAATGTCTGCACCTTCAGAGGCCAGCCGCCGGGCAATTGAGGCGCCAATACCGCGTGATCCCCCCGTCACCAGCGCCACCTTGCCGTCAAATCTTGATGTCATGTTCAACTCCTCCCGGTTTTGTACAGACATAGCCCGGCATCCGCCTTTCCCCAATGCCAAATTGCGCCTATCTCCAGATGCCATGACCGGGATCAGATTTCGCACACTTTCCAGCCTCTCGGAGGTTGAGAAATCCGTATGGGATGCGGTGGCCAACCCGCTGGGCGCGGCATACGACCCCTTCCTGTCCTGGGATTTCCTGCAGGCGCTGGAGGAAAGCGGCTGCGCTACCACCGAAACCGGCTGGCAAGGCGTACACCTGATCGCCGAGGATGACGGCGGCGCACTTGTGGGTGCCCTGCCCGCCTACGCCAAATCCCATTCATACGGGGAATATGTCTTTGATCATGCCTGGGCCGATGCCTGGGAGCGGGCCGGAGGGCGGTATTATCCCAAGCTGCTCAGCGCCATACCCTTCACCCCCGCCACGGGCCGGCGTCTGTTATCTCCGGATACCGGCATCCGCGAGGGGCTGGCAAAAGCCGCCATGTCGATCACGCAGCAGAACGGCTTGCCGGTCTGGTCGATGAATTTTCCGGCGGAGGATGATAGGAAAATGACCGCCGGGCTGGGCCTTCTGCACCGCGTGGACCGGCAATATATCTGGGAGAATGCCAGCTATCAGACCTATGATGATTTCCTCGACGATCTTGCCTCGCGAAAACGAAAGGCGCTGAAAAAGGAACGCGCGGCCGCCAATGCCGACATCGAAATCGTGGGCCTGACCGGCGCTGATCTTCGACCCGAGCACTGGGACGTTTTTTTTGCCTGCTATCAGGATACGGGCAGCCGCAAATGGGGCACGCCCTATCTCAATCGCGAATTCTTCGATCTGATCCATCAGCGCATGGCCGACAAGCTCTGGCTGGTGTTGGCCAAGCAGGAGGGCCGCTATATCGCTGCGGCGCTGAATTTTATCGGATCAGACGCGCTTTATGGCCGCTATTGGGGATGCCTCGTCGATGCCCCCTTCCTGCATTTCGAGCTCTGCTATCATCAGGCCATCGATTTCGCGATTGAACACGGCCTTTCACGCGTGGAGGCTGGAGCCCAGGGCGAACACAAGCTGGCGCGGGGCTATCGCCCACGCGCGGTCCATTCGGTGCATTACATTCCGGATGAAGGTTTCCGCCGCGCGCTTGCCGATTTCCTCGATTACGAGCGCGGGGCCGTGCTCGCCGATATCGAAGCGCAACAGGCGGATTTGCCTTTCAAGCAAGAATGACTTTGGCTAAATAAAATCATCTCACTTGTGACTTGGAAAAATAACCATGAGCCTGACCGGCCCCTATGACGACCAGAACATCTTCGCGAAAATCATTGCGGGTGAAGCCCCGGCGATCAAGATATTCGAGGACGACGTCGCCGTGGCCTTCATGGACATCTTCCCGCAATCGCCCGGTCATTGCCTCGTTGTGCCCAAAGAGCCCGCGCGCAACCTGCTCGACCTGTCAGACGACATGGCCGCAAAGGCGATCCAGAGCGTCCAGAAGCTGGCACGAGCGGTGGAAGCCGCGCTTCAGCCTGACGGCATCGTGGTCACCCAGTTCAATGGCGCGCCTGCCGGCCAGACCGTGTTTCATATCCACTTCCACATCATCCCGCGCTGGGAGGACGTGCCGCTTGGCCGCCACGGCGGCAAACAGGCGGATATGGATGAATTGAAAGCCCAGGCTGAAAAGATCCGCGCCGCATTCGTCTGAGTTCAGACATGCGGGCTCCACATCACCATCCACGCTCCGAACACGCCCAGCGCAGTCGCGGCGGTCGCGGTGGCCATCAATCCGGAAACTGCCAGTTTGACACCGCCTGACCGGCTATCACTGGCCAGAAAATAGAGTTCGAGAATAGCAAGCGGCAGCAAATAGCTGCCAAAGGCGATGAAAACGTCGAACGGTCCGTCCATCGTCCGGCTGATGCCTATTCCGCCTGTGGATATGGCCCATGCCATATAGCCAAGGCGAGTGAACCAGACACCACTAAGCAGAATGAAGGTCCGCATCGCCCAGCGCCGGTGTTGATCGACTTTGCGATGCTTGATGAAATAGAAAGCGGTCGCCGCCGTGATCAGCACGAGGATACCATTGATCGTCGTGCCCCAGCCACCCAAAGCGGTCAGGCGCGAGCCGCGGCCCCAAATCATCCAGATACCGCCAACAGACATCACAACCGCCACCATTAGATAGGTGCGGCCGGTCCAGCGATGGAGGGCCGGAAAGCGATTCCGGATGGGCGGCATCAACTGCATCGAGCCGCCAATGCAGACAATCGCGGTAAGCATGGCATGAGACACAAAGGCAAGATTTCCGACCAGATCACCGGCCGTATAGCCCTGGATCAGTCCAATATCGTCCCAGCTCGCCCAATTGCCGCTGGCAGTAGGCGGTCCATAGGCGGCAATCACATAATAGGCGAAAAGCCATTGTCCGATTACGGCGACAAGGAACCAGAGAAGCCCGGTGGTCTTGAGCAGTGTGTGGGTACTGAGTGTCCATTGCGGAGGGGAAGCTGTTGTGTCGACCATGATGAATTTTCCTTCTTGTCGTGCCGACCTGGCCGGGACCGTCATCGGCAAAGGCATGGACGATCGGGCGTGTCCTGGCTTGCCGATTTGGAAATCGGCGAAAAAAAGATGGCAAACTTGCATATGTGCCGGGATGGGGCGCATCATGACCCACGAATGGAGGACGCCGTGTTTGCACTTGGCGCAGGATTAAAACTGTTTGCGGTGTCTGCGGCGGCGGTCTGGCTCGGATGGATCGCACTTCAGCGTGCCTTTTCGCAACTCCATCTGATCTGGGCCGGCTTCTGCATTGGATTGATCGCCATCCTGTTGATCGAGGTGTTGGGCCGCGAAGCGATGGGGGCCGCCTATCCCGTAATGGCGATTGCCAGTTGCACGTCCTGTTCCTTTTTCTGGCTCACATCCCGTGCGCTTTTTCGTCATGACGCCGCGATTGGCTGGCCCGAAATGGCCATCGTTGCCGGGATTTTCCTTCCGACAATTTTTGACCAGTTGGCGCTTGGCCTGAATTTTGGCGCGATCATCGGCGAATCCAGTCTCACGCTCTGGATGACCCGGCTGGACGGCATGCAGGCGTTTTTCAGCTCAGCCGCTCTCGTTCTGGCGTTTGGGGAGGGGCTGAATGGTTGGTCGGGCATTTCCGATAGCGAAAAACGCATCCGCTACCTTTTCCTGTCCAGCTTCGGCGCCGGCGTTGTGATCTGTGTCATGCTCTTCGATCATGGACGGCTGACATTCGTTTCCCCCGCACTGACGGTACTCATTCAAGGCCTTTGTGCTGCGATGATCATGTGCAGCGTCAGCCTCGCCATTATTTTCCGTCAGAAAAACCCCTTGCCTTCAGGCGCTGCGCGAAAAACGCCGCCCGCGACCGAGGAGGAAATGGCAATGGCCAAGCGCGCTCATACCCTCGTGGCCGAAGGCGCCTATCTGGATCCGGATCTCAAGGTGTCGACACTCGCCCAGCGCCTGCACGAAAAAGACTACAAGGTCTCGCGCGCCATCGTCTCGGCGCTCGGACACCCTAATTTCAACCGCTTTATCAATGGGTACCGGATTCGCCATGCCGAAGGTATGCTGGCGGACACTGCATCCAGCGCCAGCATTCTCGATATTGCACTCGATAGCGGCTTTGCATCGCTGGGTCCGTTCAATCGCGCCTTCAAGGAAGCCAACGGCCTGACGCCGCGTGAATATCGCAGGCAAAAGGAAAAGGCCGCCACCGGGATCGGTGACGGCCTGTCCGCGTCTGAAGTCTTTGCCGAGTAGGCTTATTAGCGCACCGGCTCCTTGGTTTTCTTGCGGCCACTGCCCTTGGGCCGTTTCGGCTTGATCCGGTCGCCCGGTGTGATGTCGAAGTCGAGGCGTTCCGCGTCCGCGGCGTCGACATCGACTTTCACCAATCCGCCGGATTTCAGCTGGCCAAACAGGATTTCATCGGCCAGCGGCTTCTTGATGTGCTCCTGGATGACGCGGGACAAAGGCCGGGCTCCGAATTTCTCGTCATAGCCGCGCTTGGCCAGCCATTCCGTCGCCGCATCGGTCAGCTCGAACGAAACCCCGCGGTCAGCCAGTTGCGCTTCCAGTTGCAACACGAATTTCTCCACCACACGGCCGACAATCGGTTGTGACAGGCCGGCAAATGGAATGATCGCATCAAGACGATTGCGGAATTCCGGGGTGAACAGTTTTTCAATCGCGGCAATGTCGTCGCCTTCACGCTTGTCGCGGCCAAAGCCGATGGCCTCTTTGGCACCATCGGAGGCACCGGCATTGGTGGTCATGATCAGCACGACATTGCGGAAATCGACCTTTTTGCCATTGGCATCCGTCAGGCTGCCATGATCCATGACCTGAAGCAGGATGTTGAAGATGTCCGGATGAGCCTTCTCGATTTCATCCAGCAGCAAGACGGCATGGCGGTGCTGGTCCACAGCATCGGTCAGAAGCCCGCCCTGATCATGGCCGACATATCCCGGTGGGGCGCCGATGAGACGCGAAACGGTGTGACGCTCCATATATTCGGACATGTCGAAGCGTAGCAGCTCAACGCCCAGAATGGACGCAAGCTGTTTGGCGACTTCGGTCTTGCCAACGCCGGTCGGACCAGAAAAGAGATAATTGCCAATCGGCTTTTCCGGTTCGCGCAGACCGGCCCGCGCCAGCTTGATGGCGGACGACAGTTTTTCGATGGCCTCATCCTGGCCGAAGACGACATGGCGCAGATCAGACGGCAGTGATTTCAGCGCCGATTCATCATCCTTGGAGACAGATTTTTCAGGAATGCGGGCAATCTTGGCAACAACGGTCTCGACGTCCTTCACGCCAATGGTTTTCTTCCTCTTGGAGGGCGGAAGCAGACGCATCCGCGCCCCGGCCTCGTCAATCACGTCAATCGCCTTGTCCGGCAACTTGCGGTCGGTGATATAGCGCGCCGACAGATCCACGGCGGTCTTTACCGCTTCATTGGTGAAGCGCACATCGTGGAATTTCTCGAAATAGGGTTTCAACCCTTGGAGAATTTTGACCGTGTCATCGCGGCTCGGCTCGGTGACGTCTATTTTCTGGAACCGGCGAGCCAGAGCGCGGTCTTTTTCAAAATGCTGGCGAAATTCCTTGTAAGTGGTCGACCCCATGCAGCGCAGCGTGCCCGATTGCAGGGCGGGTTTCAGGAGGTTTGAAGCATCCATGGCCCCGCCCGACGTCGCGCCCGCACCAATCACGGTATGGATTTCATCAATGAAGAGGATGGCACCATCGCGTGCTTCCAGCTCCTTGACGACCTGCTTCACACGCTCCTCGAAATCGCCGCGATAGCGGGTGCCCGCCAGAAGCGTGCCCATATCCAGAGAATAGATGGTGGCATCATGCAGCACTTCGGGAACGTCTTTTTCGATGATCTTGCGCGCCAGGCCTTCGGCGATAGCGGTTTTGCCAACGCCAGGATCGCCGACCAGCAACGGATTGTTCTTGCGGCGGCGGCAAAGCACCTGAACGCAGCGTTCGACTTCGACCTCGCGGCCAATCAGCGGGTCAACACCGCCTTCACGGGCCTTGGCGTTCAGATCGACGCAATAGGCCGCGAGCGCGTCCCCATCCTTCTCATCATCCTCGTCAGCCTCGTCTTCCATGGCACCGCGCACTGGCCGGGCTTCGCTTTCGCCGGGCCGTTTGGCTATGCCATGGGAAATATAATTGACCGCATCATAGCGGGTCATGTCTCGCTCGGCGAGGAAATGCGCGGCATGGCTCTCGCGCTCGGCAAAGATTGCGACCAGCACATTTGCACCGGTTACCTCTTCCCGGCCTGCATTCTGGACGTGAATGACGGCGCGCTGGATCACACGCTGAAAGCCCGTGGTCGGTTTTGCATCTTCATTGTCATCAACGGCCAGATCGCCCAGCTCGGCATCAACAAAGGCCGTCAGCGTCGATTTCAACTCCCCCAGATCGACGTCGCACGCTTTCATCACACCGGCGGCGTCCTCGTCATCGACAAGGGCCAGCAGCAAGTGTTCCAGCGTGGCGTATTCATGACCACGCTCATTCGCAAACCCGAGGGCGCGATGAAGCGTGTCTTCGAGAGAAGTTGAAAATGAGGGCAACGTCTATTCCTTTTCCATCGTGCATTGCAGCGGATGCTGCGCGCGCCGTGCCAGATCCATCACCTGTGTCACCTTCGTTTCAGCGATCTCGAAGGTAAACACGCCACAGACGCCGACGCCATTCTGGTGGACATGAAGCATGATCTGCGTCGCTTCTTCCGGCGACTTGTTGAAGATCCGCATCAGGACTTCGATAACGAATTCCATCGGCGTGAAATCATCATTCAGCATCACAACCCGGTACAAAGACGGTTTCTTCGTCTTCGGGCGAGTGCGTGTCGCAACCCCTGTCTGGCGATCAGGGTCGCTGGATTTATCGCGGCGCTCGGTCATCAATACGGCTCGTCACTGGGCTCTTATTAGATAAGCAAGGTTTGCGCCCTGGGAAGACCTGAAACACCATCCTCAACAGCTTCTGTCCAATCTGGAGCCAAATTGTGACACCGGATCGTTCAAATTCTGGCAGGAGTTTCGTTACCAAAGAGCAAAAGAAAAAGGCCCGGCAGTTAAACCGCCGGGCCAGTTAGGGAGAATGTATCGGACAGACCGGGGGAGAAAGGCCTGCCCGAAATCAGCTCTAGCGAGCCGATTGCACCATTTCGACCGAAGCCGCGAAGCGGTCATTGATCGGCTTGGTAACGTCTTTGACCGCACCGGAATAAATCTCGGAGGTCTTGTTCAGCTCGGCCAGGAACATGTCCATGGACGACTTCACGAAGTCGGTCTGGACCTCGATCATGTCCTGGACAGATTTGGCAGAAGTCAGCGCCTTGGTGGCAGCAACAGCTGATTCCATCGACGTCTTGGCATAGGCCACGGCATTCGAGTTCAGCATTTCGGCATTCTTTCCGGCGATGGTGGCGGAAGCGATGACAGCTTCGGCGTTTTCCTTCTGGAAAGCGTTCAGCTCATTGACCGACTTCAGCGACTTTTCAAAGCCTTCCTTGAAAGCTTCATTACCGGCTGTAGTCATTTGTTCAATCGTTTCATTGACGGCGTTGTTCTGGGCTTTGGTCATGATTTTGATGTCCTTTTTCGGGGGGGATTTCGTTTTGGTCATGGCGGGCTTGTGAGCTGCGGTCTTCGGTGCCGCAGTCTTTTTGGCCGCAACCCTTGTGGCTTTTGCCTTTTTGGCTGTTGCCTTCGGGGCCGTCTTCTTCTCGATGCGCGGAGCCGAAGCAGCTTTGACGGACGGCATATTGGCCGATACTGTCTTGGCTTCAGTTTGCGCCGTTCCGGCAGCAGTTTTTGCGGTCGTATCTGTCATTTTTAAACTCTCTTGCGACTTGTATGTTCGCAGTTGCAGCATTTGTATGCCAAACATTCGCAGTCGCGTCAAGATAAATGTTGCGCTGCACCATAAATTATTTGTGGCGGTCTTAACGTCACGGAAACGGGTCTGGGGTTGGATCGTTCCCCATGAATGTTCTACGCAGCCTGTTTCTGGCGTTTGTCATCATCCTGTCCGGCATTGCTGCGTCAGACGGTTATGCGGACACGCGCCGTTACGCCGCATTTGTTGCAGACGCGAACACAGGCGAAATCCTTCATAGCCGCTTGGCGGACGCCCAACGCTACCCCGCCTCGCTCACCAAGATGATGACGCTCTATCTGTTGTTTGAGGCAATTGAGTCAGGCGAATTGTCATTAGCCGGTACGCTGACCGCCTCGCGGATCGCCGCCAGCCAGCCACCGTCCAATCTGAATTTGTCTCAGGGCGATACGATTACCGTGGAAACGGCCATCCGCGCCCTTGTGATCAAAAGTGCCAATGATGTCGCCGTAGTGGTGGCCGAAGAACTGGCAGAGACGGAGCGCGCATTCGCTGTCGAGATGACCGCTCAGGCACGCGAGCTCGGCCTTGCCAACACAACTTTTCGCAACGCCTCTGGCCTGCCCAATTCACGTCAGGTGACAACGGCGCGGGATATGGCACGGCTAACACTCGCGCTTCGCCGCGATTTTCCGCAATACATGCATTATTTCACCGAGCGCAGCTTCACCTATAATGGCCACACCTATCGCTCACACAACAATCTGGTCGGCCGTGTCGAAGGCGTAGATGGCATGAAGACCGGGTATATCCGTGCCTCCGGTTTCAATATCGCAACCACCGCAATGCGCGATGGCCATCGCCTCGTGGCCGTTGTCATGGGCGGACCGACCGCCGCCTATCGCGATGCGCATGCCGAACAATTGATCGACGCCGCCTATCGCTCCCTGGAAAACCGTGAGGCCCTGATCGTCGCGGCTCGCGATCTTACACCGCGCCTCAACCCCATCCGTGAACAGGATATCATTGCAACCCAGATCGCCGCCCTCGATCTGTCGCCGCCCAGTGCCCAAGGCGATGGCGACACTCTGCCATCGCTACGGATCGAGATGACCGATGATATGGGCATGCCGCCCGAAACGACGGCAGGACCTGAAGCTCCGGATATACGGCCCTCGGGCTGGTCAATTCAGGTTGGCGCCTACACCGATGAAGCAGCGGCGCGGGCCCGTCTCGAGACCGTCCGGGATCTGGCGGACGATCTTGAAACCGCTGCCATGTACACGCCCCGTTTTGACTCCAATGGCCGGACGCTTTTTCGTGCCCGCTTTACCGGTGTGGACGCAAGACGCGCCCGTGCTGCCTGCGCCCGTCTTGCTGCCAGAGACGAGCCCTGCTTTGCCATAGCGCCCGGCGGCTAGTCATTCAGAAGAACATCCCGAGCCTCGGTCAATCGGCGCGACAACCCGTCTGTCCCGCCGGAATCGGGATGCACCCGTTTCATAAGTTTGCGATAGGCGGCCCGGATCTCCTCATTGGTGGGCTTGGCGTCCAGTCCAAGGATATCCAGCGCCTCTTCGCGGCTGATCGATTGTGACCCAGGTGAAGAGGACGGATTTTCGCGGGAGGGTTTCGGCCGGAAGCCGGCCCCAACCGCCATCAGCCCGATTCCGAATGTTGCCAGCGGCGCGCCCAGAATAGCCAGCCCCCGTAAAGTCAGAAGCCCACCAAGGATTGCCGCCGCCAGCCCCATAAGGATACGCGACCATCGTGCCGCCTCGGCGGTTTTCATACGGGAAAAGGCGCGGGAGACCAGCACCAGAATGACAAGAGCCGCAAAGCCCAGCAGCAGAAAAGGCATCAGAAGGGAATCTTTGTGTCCGCCAGCTCCGGCAACTTAAGGACAGTCAGCAATTCGCGCAATTCCTGACGAGCGGCGACATGGCTCATGGAGAACGCCACAGCCGAGCCATCTTCGGTCAGATCCAGCAAGGTCAGGCCCAGCGGAAAGAGTTCACGATAAATCACCCTCTCGGCAAACCCTGGGGCCATTCGGAAGCCAATGCGTTCAGAGAGTTTCTTCAACCCGTCCCCGACGCGGCGCTTGTTACGAGCATCCAGCTGTGACATGCGATTGCGCATCACCACCCAGTCAATGGAAGTCCTGTCGCGGCCTGCCCGCTTTTTGCGGCAATCCCAGATCATTTCCGAGTAGACGCTCGGCCGGCCGACCTCAAAGGTCTGCGCATCAATCTCGGCCAGAAGATCAAAATCGACAAAACTGTCATTGACCGGCGTGATGATGGTATCCGCAACCCCATGCGCCAGGCGGGAATAATAGGTGTCCGACCCTGGTGCATCAATAATGATGAAGTCATGCGCAGGTTTCAGTTCGCTGAAAGCTGCCTGAAAGCGTGCATCTTCTTCGGCTTCTGCTTCGTCCAGATGCCGTAAAGGGCTGTCTTCCAGACGAATTTCAGTCGGGATTGGCAGCTCGACCTTATAGGTTTCCATCCAGGTCCGGCGATTTTGCAGATAGCGGCCAAAGGACCGCTGTCTCAAATCAAGATCAATGACACCGGCCGATTTTCCCATCCGCATCAAGGCGATCGAAAGATGCATGGCGACCGTGGACTTGCCAGCCCCGCCCTTTTCATTGCCCACGACAATGACATGAGCCCCCTTATTGCGCCGTATCAGACGAAATCGGCCAGGACGATCAGCTTGCGTCGAGAAATTCATGGGAACACCGGATGTTGGCCAAAACTCATGGCCCTTATAGAGCAAGTCCGGTGCCATACCCAACAACTGATTCGATTTGTGAGAAATATTACCGGCCCAGCCCGCGGCCCGTAAAATCGGTCACAGCGCACCATCCGCCTGCAGCTTCGATCTGCAGGCAGGCCGATCGCGCAGCGGCTGCGGTATCAAAAGGTCCGGCCTTCAGGCGCAGGAACACCCCTCTCGATCCGAGATCCGCTTCTTCAAGCCGGGGCGTCCGCGATGTCAGAAGATCAGGAAACAGCGCCTGCAGCGAGGCCCAGCCGGAGATTGCGTGTTCTTCAGAGCGGTAGGACGCCAGATGAATGGCATGAAACAGGCTGACTCCCCCTTCCGGGTCCGGCACAACCGGATCGGGCTCCAGTGCCGGTTCGGGCGGCGCGATCAGGCGCAAGGCCAGCGTCCGCATCTCATCCTCAACCCTGTCCAGCGACGCAGGGTCCTGACGCGAGCGCCGGTCGAGGTCCGCCGCAAGGCGAGACGCCATCTGAGCACTGGGCGTATTTGCAACCGAAGCCATGGCCGGGACCACAGGCGATTGACGGGTGGTCATGCAGGCGGTCAGCGACAGGCCAAGCAGGATTATCAGACTGAATCGGATCATATTTCGTGTGTAGCGCGAGTCGCATGGCTTGCGTCCAGAGCAAAGCCGCATTATCCGCCCTTCATGAGCGAATTATCCTCCCTGCCCCTGGCTGCCACAAACGATCTGTCTGCCTTGCGCAGAACCGTGGCTGACTGGAAACTGAAAGGCTTACAAGTCGGCTTTGTGCCGACCATGGGAGCCTTGCACGAGGGCCATCTCTCGCTGATTGCGCTGGCAAAGGAAAAAGCCGACCGCGTGGTGGCCAGTATCTTCGTCAATCCCGCCCAGTTTGCACCGGGTGAAGATTTCGATGCCTACCCCCGAACGCTGGATGCCGATGCAGCCAAGCTGGCCCATGCGGAATGCGATCTTTTGTATGCACCCGTTGCATCGGACATGTACCCGGACGGCTTTTCAGCCCGGTTGTCTGTCGAGGGACCGGCGCGCGGCCTAGAAACAGACTTCCGGCCGCATTTTTTCGGCGGCGTGGCCATTGTCGTCGCCAAGCTGTTCAACCGGGTTCAGCCCGATATCGCGGTCTTTGGCGAGAAGGATTACCAGCAATTTCTGGTAATCCGTCACATGGTCCGTGACCTCGACCTTCCGATAAACATCATTCCCGGGGAGACGCTTCGTGAGCGGGATGGTCTCGCTTTGTCTTCACGCAACGCCTATTTATCGGCTCAGGAACGCAGTACAGCTACCAGTCTCAACGAAATTCTGGCTGCTTTTACCGCCGATCTCGAAAAGGGCATCGATTGGGAAACCGCGCAAGGCAAAGCGCTGGCCAAAGCCGCGAATGTGTTTGACCGCGTGGATTATATCGAGGCCCGTTGCGCTGAAACCCTGTCACCCTTACCCGCCGGGCCGGTCCTTCAGCCCGCCCGTGTTCTGGCCGCCGTCTGGCTGGGCAAAACGCGGCTCATCGACAATATGCCCGTGGGCTGAGCTACCAAGCCCCGATCTCGATCAGCTTGCGCCGCAAATCCGGCGGCAGGTTTTCACCTCCGGCAGCCGGGTCGCTGATATCCATCGGCGCCTCTTCAGTCTTGAGATAGCGCCAACCCTGAAAAGGCCGGCGTGTTGCCGGTGACGTCCGGACAATCTCAGGGTCCATCACAATGGCACAGCGGCGGATCCCGTCCTCACCAACAATCTCGTCGAGCGACAGAATGCGCTGGCGGCACTGGACCACACGTTTGATCACCCAGTAGAGGCTTCCGCCATCCAGAAGTCTTTCGGCCTGCTTCGGGAACATGCGTGTGACGTGCACCGACTGAATCGGAACGCCACGCGCGCTCTGCTCTTTTGAGCGTTGGATGCGATAGGCTTCCAAGTCTTCAACGGTGTCGATACCGACACAGAGTTTGATCAGATGCAGCGTCATGCCGCGAGAGCTAGGACGTTTCTCCTGACCCGCCAAGTCACGGCTCGGCATATTCCACATCTGAGAACTCGAACCGCACGGATTGTTGCTGACGTTGAAACAGCGCACTGACATCAACCACAGTCGACATAGATGTCATCACCGGCGCAGGCAGGCCTTCAAGGGTCTGGAAATTCATGATCATTTCAAACTCATGGATACGGGCGGCCGGGTTGGGCTTGAAACTGGCTGGTGCAAATATCCGGATACGCTCGACTTGGCCGGAGCTCGCGAGCGCGATTTCTCCGCTCAGATGTTCGGCCATGGAATCTGCTTCATCTGAGTCCGGATCAAGATCCGGGCGGAAAGTGTATCCTCCGGCGGACGCCTGCTGGACATCACCGGCAATCATCCGCGCGGTTTCAGGCGAGAAAAACAGCCCGCCACCACTGCGAATCGACAAACCTGCTCCTTCATTCTCCCCACTGTCTTCGTCCGGCGTGTTCATGTCCGTCCACATGGCAGACAACTCATCAGACAAATCATCCGCGCTGGCGGGCGATAAAAGTGTCCAGTCCTCACCATCTGCCTCGGCACCATCGAACCGGACGTCCATGACGGTCTCATTCATGGAAACCCGCAGGGTGAACCGCCAGAAAGCACCTTCGGGCGCGGCGTAGCCCATCGCCAATGCATCCGCCAGCGGTTGCGGATAGTTGGAATTGTCGGAGAATGACGGGGCACAAAAACATATTGCAGCCGCAGCTGCAGCCAAAACTCTCATGCAAATATCCCTTTGTCCGTGAGACACCCCGCCAAGCAAAGGGATAGCTGTGAGCAATCAGATATTCCAGCAGATTATGCGGCGCGGTCACGGAAACCCATCGGCGAAGCGGTGTCGATCTCGAACGTCTTTTCGCTTTTCGGCATGGGCTTGTTGTGGCGCCAGATTTTCTTGGCCATCTTGGAAAAGATCAACTTCATATAGGCCCCTGCGCCCTGCGCTTCGGAAGACTTGGGATCGAGCCCGAACCGGCGGCGCAAGACGCCATTGGCATGAAGCACACCATTCTTCAGCATGGATTCCGGCGTCACCAATTCCATGGTGATCGAAACATTCATGCCCGACAGGTTCTGGACCCGGTGCGGTCCATGCAATGGCCATGAGGTGAACAGGCCCGGTTCCAGATCGACAGCCTCACATTCATCATCCCAGCCCGGTTCGAAAGGCAGATCCTCGGTCTGCTCCAGGTGCAGGATCGCCTCCATCCGCTCATCTGTCACATAGGGAGCTTCTGCGGGATAAACCCGGATACGTTTCTTGCCGCGGACATGCCAGAGAATGGTTTCCGAAACGTCCGAATGGATGAAGACCTGTGCGGTCGGTGAGGAAATCAGAATGCCGCTTTCCGTATTCAATACCTTGTAGCCCGGATTCAGCCGCTTCATGTCGGCCATCATCTGGTCGAACAGGGGGCGATACACCGGATCGACGCACATTGCCTCGCGCAGATTGATCCACAGCTTTCCGGCGCGGACCGCCTCCAGCATTTCCATGCCGGAAAGATCACCCGGATCTCCGGCGCGCCAGCTATCCGCGCCCTCGGCCAGTTCCCCCATCGTGCAGAAATCCGACAGATCCCGCGGATGGCGCTCGATCAGGGCTGCCAGAGCTTCATCGGAAAATTCATCGCGTGTGTGCAGATCGTGCTGCCCTACGACCACCTTCTTGCGAAAGCCGGATTGGGCTTCGCTGCCCCATTCCGTGACAATTTTCTGCGATTTCAGGGTTTCGCCTGTCCCGTTCATGGCCATCTCCATCATTCCCTTCTGACGAGAGCAAGGATCGGGCCAGCTTCATTTCTCCCCTGCTTGCGGGGGGGGTCTTGGCCCCGCGAAAGCGGGGCAAGGGCCGAGGGGGGGCTGCCCCCTCCGTCAGCTTCGCTGCCACCTCCCCCGTGAACGAGGGAGGAAATCAAGCCGCCGCTTCTTCTTCCTCGACCAGGGTGACGAGCGCATCGCCTTCGCCCACCTGATCCCCCGCGGCAATGGACACACTCGCAATCACCCCGTCCCGCGGCGCGGCCAGTGCGTGCTCCATTTTCATGGCTTCCAGAACGAGCAATTTCTGCCCCTTGATCACGGCATCACCCTCGGCGACATTCAGCGACAACACCTTGCCGGGCATGGGCGCTTTTACCAGCCCTCCAGCTTCAGCGGCATCTGCGGCGGCATCGGGACGGGGCAGGCTGAACCGGCTGGCCCGGCCATCCGAAAACACGATCACGCCATCATAATCGGCCACCACACGGCCGGATGCCGCCTGACCGTCCAGAATGAACTCCGTGCCGTTGACGCGCGCGGTCACAGTCTTGCCTTTTGCGGGGGCACCGCTAAGCGAGACGTCTAGGGTGCGGCTATCAAATTCGAGGCGGACCTGGATGCGGGCGGCGGCGTTCGCTCTGAAACCATCCTGCACGGCCCAGGGGTCTGTGGAGCGCTCAGCCGATACCCGTTCCAGAATCGCCCGCGCAGCGATCGCTGCGTCTCTCTCTGGCGGTCCGGACGGGATTAGCGAGTCTGCCTTGTCAGCTATCAGCCCGGTCGACACATTGCCGGTGGCAAAATCGGCGTCCCGCAGGCAATTGCCCAAAAATCCGCCATTTGTCCTGACCGGATAGACACGCGTTGCGGAAAGTCCTGCCAGCATCCGCTCTATGGCCGCATTGCGGTTTGAGCCAAAGGCAATGATTTTGGCGATCATCGGATCATAGTGCAGCGACACCTCGCCGCCCTGCTCCACACCGCTGTCAACGCGGATGTCTTCAACACCGCGCGGCAGGTCAAGAATATCCAGCCGCCCGATGCTCGGCAAAAACCCGCTCGCCGGGTCTTCAGCATAAAGCCGGGCCTCGATGGCATGACCCTTAAGCCGGATCTCGTCCTGTTCGGGCACAGAACCGCCAGCAGCGACTTTCAACTGCAGCTCGACGAGGTCGAGCCCAGTGACCATTTCTGTCA
The DNA here is from genome assembly GCA_002783385.1 of Rhodobacterales bacterium CG15_BIG_FIL_POST_REV_8_21_14_020_59_13. GTDB lineage: Bacteria > Pseudomonadota > Alphaproteobacteria > Caulobacterales > Maricaulaceae > Hyphobacterium. Next base: position 35,743 of record PFFX01000158.1, read on the forward strand.
CCGGATGCTCCACCTGAAGCCGCGTATTCATCTCCATGAAGAAAAAGCCGTCCTCGCGCAGCGCGCCGGAGCCATCGACAATGAATTCCACCGTACCCGCGCCTTCGTAATTGACGGCCTTGGCAGCCTGCACAGCAGCCGAACACATGGCGGCGCGGACATTCGGCGTCATGCCAGGCGCCGGCGCTTCCTCGATCACTTTCTGGTGGCGGCGTTGCAAAGAACAATCGCGCTCGAACAGATGGATCACGCGGCCCCGGCTGTCGCCAAAGACCTGCACCTCGATATGGCGCGGATTTTCGATGAATTTCTCGATCAGGACTTCGTCATTGCCGAAGGAGGACTTCGCCTCGCGCTTGCAACTGTCCAGCGCGTCCGGAAAATCACCGGACTCTTCGACCTTGCGCATTCCCTTGCCGCCGCCACCTGCGATCGCCTTGATCAGCACGGGATAACCGATGGCATCAGCGGCATTCTGAAGGTGTTCCGGGTCCTGATTGTCATCGTGATAGCCCGGCGTGACCGGCACGCCCGCCGCTTCCATAAGCTTCTTGGCGCGATCCTTGAGCCCCATCGCTTCGATGGATTCGGGCGATGGACCGACAAACTTGATACCGGCCTCGGCGCAGGCACGTGCAAAATCCGCATTCTCCGACAGGAATCCGTAGCCGGGATGGATGGCCTCGGCCCCGGTCTGTCTGGCCGCGTCCAGGATCTTGTCGCCACGCAGATAGCTTTCCGCGCTTGGGGCGGGCCCGATCAGCACCGCTTCGTCGGCCTCTTTGACATGTAGCGCCGCGGCATCGGCTTCGGAATAGACTGCGACCGTCCTTATGCCCATCCGTCTGGCAGTACGTATCACGCGCCGGGCAATCTCTCCGCGATTGGCGATCAGGAGTGTCTTGAACATGTCAGGCCTTTCCTGCTTTTGGCGGTCCCGCGCGGTGCACGACCGCGACGAGCACAAAACTGATGATCATAAGGAGATACCACGAACCGAGCTTCTGGATAGAGACCGGGCTCCAGTTGACCCCGTCCTGGTGCGGATAGGTCCAGGCCCGCGCATAGGTGCCGATATTCTCGGCAAACCAGATGAACAGCGCGACCAGCAAGAGACCGATCACCAATGGCATGAAGCGGTGTTTTTCATCCGGCCGGAACCAGATCACACACGGCCCGTAAATCACCAGGGTCGACAGATACAGGCCCAGACGGATATCGACGGTGAAATGGTGGGTGAAGAAGTTGATATAGATTGCCAGTGCCAGCAGCCCCTGCAGCCAGAGTGGCGGGAAGCGGTCAAAGCGGAATTCGAAGATGCGCCAGACCCGTGCCAGATAGCTGCCGACGGCCGCATACATGAAGCCGGAAAACAGCGGCACACCGGCAATGCGTAAATAGGCCTCCTCCGGATAGATCCATGAACCGGCAGAGGTTTTGAAAATCTCCATCACCGTGCCGACGATATGGAAAACCAGGATGACCCGCGCCTCCTCCCAGGTTTCAAGCCGCGTGATCAGGAATCCGGCCTGTAGCGCGATGGCAGACAGGGTCAGGAAATCATAGCGCGGCAGTGGAGCCTCATCCGGATAGAAGAGAAATGTGCCGAGTAGCAGCGCCACCATCGCTCCGCCAAACAGGCAGGCCCAAGCCTGCTTGATACCGAAAGACACAAATTCGAACACAAAGCGCGTAAACGGTCCCCGCACAAAGGCGGCCCGCCAAGCCTCCCGGCGTGCATGCAGGAAGGCGCGTGGGTTGCGAAAAATCTCCAGCGGTGTCTAGCCTGCCCAGCCCGGCTTGCGCTTTTCAAGAAAGGCCGTGAGCCCCTCCTGCCCTTCCTCGCTGGCGCGGCGATGGGCGATGCGTTTGGCGAGGTCATGCATCAGACCCTGATCAATCCTGCGCCCGGCCACATCATCAACCAGTTCTTTCGCATCCGCGATCGCGCCCGGAGCCGCCCCAAAGCCAAGCTTGACGACATATTCGGCCATATCGTCGAGCTCTTCAGCTTTGTCGACCACATACTGGACGAGGCCAATCATGTGAGCGAATTGCGCGTCAAAACCCTCGGCCGTTGTAAACAACGCCTTGGCCCATTTCGGACCAATGGCCCGGACCACAAAAGGTGAAATGGTCGCCGGGGTGAGGCCCAGCTTGACTTCAGAGAAGCTGAACTTCGTGTTTTTGACCGCAATGGCCACATCGCATGCGGCCACCAGGCCGGACCCGCCGCCCATGGCCGCGCCCTGAATCAAGGCTATGGTCAATTGCGGCAGATGAAACAGCTTGTAGAGCATGCCGGCCAGCGCTTCGGCATCCTCGATATTCTGCTCATGCGTGTATCCGGCCGCATCCTTCATCCAGCCCATATCTCCGCCCGCACAGAAGACATCGCCCGCCCCGCGCAGCATCACGACCCGGACCCCATCAGTATTGTTTGAAAGAAGGTCGAAGGTGTCGCTCAACGCATTGATCGTCACACGGTCGAAAGCATTTTTCTTTTCCGGACGATTGATCGTAACCACAGCGAGTTCGCCGCGCGTGACCTCCAGAAGGACGGGGTTTTCATCAGACATGGCTGGGCTCCATTATTGCCCACCCCGTCTAACGCGTCTCGCGGTAAAAGAAAAACGGGGTGTTGTCCGGATCATAGAAGCCGAATTCGTAATTGCCCCACGGTTTTTCTTCCAGAGGCGCAGTGATAAATCCCAGACTCTCCCATTCGGCATAAAGCTGGTCCACAGAATCGGTTTCGATCCGCAGCGCCATCGTCTGGGTGTAACCGCGCTGCTCGTCGGTGAAGGTCTGCAGGTGTAAAACCAGATCACCGCGCGAGACACCGGCATAGCTCGCGGCTTCAGGAGGCGAGGCATCGGCAAAATCCAGCGCGAATCCCAGCTTTGACCAGAATGCCAGAGAGCGCTGCATATCGGTGACCGGTAATACAGGATGAACCGAATAATGTTCTGTCATGATGGTCTCCGCAAAGAAAAAGCCGCCAACCCGGAGGTCAGCGGCTTTCTGTTCCGGTTGTCCCGCAGTGTCAGTCGCCGCGGAAAATCATGCCCTTGATCCCACCCAGGATCAGGATGCCGAAGAAATAGCCGATCGCGAGCGCGCCCGCATACAGCCAGTAATTCATTTCCGTCAGATTGGCCGTGACAGCACCAAAATCAAAATTGCCCACACCGCCACCGCGGACCATCGGCATGACGATATCCACAATCAGGTGGATAATGGTGGCCACGATCGTAAAGATCAGAATGGCACCGGCCGACCGCAACAGGATCGCCATGACCAGCGCAATCACACCGAACTGGATCGCCAGCGGCATCCAGTTCACAGATTCGCCATTACCTGCATACATCAGCAAGCCTGGCTCGAAAAACGCATATCCCTGGTCAAACCAGCCGCGTAAAGTATCAAGAAAGTCCATGGCGTTTTTCCCCTCGGTTTCGCCCACGCGCGCATACACTACCCCAGAAAGCGCGCATTGTTAAAATATTCTTAGTAAATTCTGCCGCTGGCAACCCTACTCGCGTGAGAGGGGAAGGATTGTCATAATTGTGTCACTAAGGGTTAGCCGGCTTTTGCCCCGAGTTTGCGGCACTGATCCAGAAGATCAGCATACCGGTCAGCACCAATTGCACCAATCCCGCCAAAGATTGTGTGCCGGATATGCCTGAAACCAGAGATGCGGAAAATTCCGGCTTCCATCGCCTTCACGCTGTGCGCGCCAAACAACAAGCGGTAGGCCAGTGCCGGCATGCCCATGGTCACAATGATCCGGACAGTCTTGCCCTTCATTTTCTTTTGCGGCCACTGGTCCGGCTTGTCGCCGGTATCCAGCAGGAACCCGCCGCGGGCGGCCTGTTCCCAGAACGCCTTGCACACGGCCGGCATCGTGCCAAGCCAGAGTGGAAACAGAAAAATCAGATGATCGGCTTCGGCGATCTTGTCTTGCGCGGCCCGAATGGCGTCAGGCGGCGCAAGAGCGAAGGCGGCGGCATTTTGAAGCAAAGGGATATCAATCGCGGCGATGCGGATCATGCTAACCTCGTGCCCGGCATCCCGCGCGCCCTCGGCGCAAGCTTGCGCAAGCGCGCTGACCAGATGTCCGTCAGCGGGATCAGGATGTCCGTCGATAATACAAATCCGGAGCATGATCAGCCTCCCTGACCAATGGGAGGAGAATACCGCCGTATTATGACGACAGCACTGCGGTAGAACCGCACAGCCCTATTGGGCCGCGCGGACTTCGATCATGATCTCATGACGGCGCAAGGGCACCGGAGTCCACGGCGGGCTGAATGAGGCATGGACCGCTTCTCCCATCGGTTCAAAATTATTGGCCGTCATCCACTCCCGCAACTCGGCTTCATTTTGATCTACAGTGCTTGCAGTCCGGCGGCCACGGTATTTGACAACCGCCATACGCCGCCTGGCGATCTCTCGGATGTTCACCGCTGGATTATTCGGACGCGGCAGTGTTTCCATTGTCCAGATGGCGGGCATGATAAAAGCCACAACCCATACATTTTCGCCTGAAGCTGTCGACGTAACCGGAGCCGTCATTTCGATGGATTGCCCGCGGCTGGTTGTCACCGGGGCCGTCATTTCGATGGACTGGCGGGGGGCATTATTGCCAAAGATATAGTCCGCCAGCGGACGGAAGCCGAGGCTTCCGGCCTGTTCGCGATCACCTCTCACCTCAACTTCAGCAACAATCATTGAGCCATATTCGCGGATTTCCAAATCGCCATCGCGCAGCAACACCGTATGAGCTGGCTCGTCAGCAGCCATGACGGTACCTCCTGAAAAGACGAAAAGAGCAATCAAAACTACAAAACCACGCATCGAAACCTCGTAAGTCATACATGAACACACTTACGCAGCTCCGCGATCATTGGATCGCTACATCCTGAACACGCCGAATTTCGTCTCCGGGAAAGGCGCATTCATCGCAGCGGACAGCGAGAGCGCCAGCACCCGCCGTGTATCGGCCGGGGCAA
>PFFX01000042.1:0-9968 GCA_002783385.1 Rhodobacterales bacterium CG15_BIG_FIL_POST_REV_8_21_14_020_59_13
TTCATTGAAAGCCCTTACCGCAAGGTTGAAAATGGCAAGCTGACCGATGATGTGCACTATCTCTCCGCCATGGAAGAGGCACGCTACAACATCGCCCAGGCCAATGCGATTGTCAGTGCGAAGGGCATGCTCGACAATGAATTTGTCAACTGCCGTGTTGGTCCGGGCCGCGATGCGACCCTGATCCCGCGCGAGGATGTGGATTATATCGACGTGTCTCCGAAACAGGTTGTTTCGGTTGCTGCGGCGCTGATCCCCTTCCTTGAAAACGATGATGCCAACCGCGCCCTCATGGGGTCGAACATGCAGCGTCAGGCGGTTCCGCTTCTGCAAGCCGAGGCCCCGCTGGTCGGTACCGGCATGGAGGCAGTTGTGGCCCGCGATTCCGGTGCGGCCATTGCCGCGCGCCGGGATGGCGTGATCGAGCAGGTGGATGCGACCCGTATTGTTGTCCGTGCGACAGGGGAGGTGGATGCCGCCCAATCCGGCGTGGATATCTACCGTCTGGCGAAATTCCAGCGCTCCAACCAGTCGACCTGTATCAATCAGCGGCCGATCGTGAAGGTCGGCGATGAGGTGCAGGCAGGGGATATCATTGCTGATGGCCCATCGACCGATCTTGGTGAGCTGGCGATCGGCAAGAATGTGCTCGTCGCCTTCATGCCGTGGAATGGCTATAATTTCGAGGATTCCATCCTTATCTCGGAACGTATCGTGCGGGACGATGTCTTCACTTCGATCCATCTCGAAGAATTCGACATCATGGCCCGCGATACCAAGCTGGGACCGGAAGAAATCACCCGCGACATTCCCAATGTCGGTGAAGAAGCGCTCCGCAATCTCGACGAAGCCGGCATTGTGTCGGTGGGAGCCGAACTGGAAGCCGGTGATATTCTCGTTGGCAAGGTGACGCCGAAGGGTGAAAGCCCGATGACGCCGGAAGAAAAGCTTCTGCGTGCCATTTTCGGTGAAAAAGCCTCTGATGTCCGCGACACGTCACTGCGTATGCCTCCGGGCACAACCGGTACCGTCGTGGAAGTCCGCGTTTTCAACCGTCACGGTGTCGACAAGGATCAGCGCGCCATTGCCATTGAGCGAGAGGAGATCGAACGTCTCGGCAAGGACCGCGATGACGAGCTGGATATTCTGGAGCGGAACATTTATTCGCGTCTGGGAGATATTCTGCTCGGCAAGAAAGCAACGTCCGGCCCGAAGGGTTTCAAAAAGGGTGAGGTCACCCAGGAAACGCTCGACGATCAGCCGCGCAGCCAGTGGTGGAAAATCGCCATCGACGATGAAAAGGCGATGGGTGAAATCGAAGCGCTGAAGAAGCAGTTTGACGATTCCAGAGCACGGCTGGACCGCCGCTTTGAAGACAAGGTCGACAAGCTGCAACGCGGTGATGAAATGCTTCCGGGCGTGATGAAGATGGTCAAGGTCTTCGTGGCGGTGAAGCGCAAGCTTCAGCCCGGCGACAAGATGGCTGGCCGTCACGGCAATAAAGGGGTGATCTCCAAGATCGCACCGTTGGAAGATATGCCGTATCTGGAAGATGGAACCCCTGTCGATCTGGTGTTGAACCCGCTGGGTGTGCCCTCGCGGATGAATGTCGGCCAGATTCTGGAAACCCATCTGGGCTTTGCCTGCAAAGGCCTGGGCCGTCAGATTGGCGAGCTTTATGAGGGCTACAAGCGCGACGGCAAAACTCAGGCGTTGAAAGCCAAGCTGACGGAAGTCTATGGCAAGGACCAGGAATTGCCGGAAACGGACGAGGAGCTGGCCGAGCTGGGCCGCAATCTCGCCAATGGTGTTCCGATTGCCACGCCGGTCTTCGACGGTGCCCGTGAGCCGGATATTGTCGATCATCTGCGGATGGCAGGTCTTGAGGAATCAGGACAATCCAGACTCTATGATGGCCGCACCGGCGAGATGTTCCACCGCCGTGTGACGGTGGGCATCAAACACCTTCTGAAGCTGCACCACCTGGTCGATGACAAAATCCACGCGCGTTCGATCGGACCCTACAGCCTCGTCACCCAGCAGCCGCTGGGCGGCAAGGCGCAATTCGGGGGTCAGCGTTTCGGCGAGATGGAAGTCTGGGCTCTGGAAGCCTACGGCGCTGCCTACACCCTGCAGGAAATGCTGACGGTGAAGTCGGATGACGTGGCCGGCCGGACCAAGGTCTATGAAGCGATTGTCCGCGGTGACGACACATTTGAAGCCGGTGTTCCTGAAAGCTTCAACGTGCTGGTCAAGGAAATGCGTTCGCTGGGCCTGAATGTCGAGCTGAAGAACGAGTAGTTATTAAATTCCGGCGGAGCCTGCCTGGCTCCGCCGTCACTCCCTTTTAGGAGACGGCAACATGAACCATGAGGTCATGAACATCTTCAACCCGGCCGCCGAAGGTCCATCCTTCGATCGGATCCGGATATCGCTTGCCAGCCCGGAAAAGATCCGGTCCTGGTCCTATGGCGAGGTGAAGAAGCCAGAGACGATCAATTACCGGACTTTCAAGCCCGAGCGCGATGGTCTGTTCTGTGCGCGTATCTTTGGACCGACCAAGGATTACGAATGCCTGTGCGGTAAGTACAAGCGTATCAAGTTCAAGGGGATTACCTGCGAGAAGTGCGGCGTTGAAGTGACTCTGGCCCGCGTGCGCCGCGAGCGCATGGGTCATATCGAGCTGGCTGCACCGGTCGCGCATATCTGGTTCCTGAAATCGCTTCCGTCCCGGATCGCCATGATCCTCGACATGGCGCTGAAGGATGTCGAGCGCGTGCTCTATTTCGAGCAATTCCTTGTCACCGAGCCGGGCCTGACTCCGCTCCAGCCCTTCCAGCTTCTCACTGAAGAAGAATACATGGAAGCGCAGGAAGAGTATGGCGAGGATGCCTTCACCGCCGGCATCGGCGCTGAGGCCATCCGCGATGTCCTGATGAATATGGACATGGAGGCGGTCGCTCAACAGGTTCGCGAAGACATCAAGGAAACCGGTTCCGAGCTGAAGCTGAAAAAGTTTTCCAAGCGCCTGAAGCTTCTGGAGAACTTCATTGAATCTGGCAATCGTCCGGAATGGATGATCCTGACAGTGGTTCCGGTCATACCACCGGAGTTGCGTCCACTTGTGCCGCTGGATGGCGGCCGGTTTGCGACTTCTGACCTGAACGATCTCTATCGCCGGGTGATCAACCGCAATAACCGCCTCAAGCGTCTGATCGAACTGCGCGCGCCGGACATCATCATCCGCAATGAAAAGCGGATGCTGCAGGAATCCGTCGATGCCCTGTTCGACAATGGCCGCCGGGGCCGGGTCATCACGGGCACCAACAAGCGCCCGTTGAAATCCCTGTCCGACATGTTGAAAGGCAAGCAGGGCCGTTTCCGTCAGAACCTGCTCGGCAAGCGTGTCGACTATTCTGGCCGCTCGGTCATCGTGGTGGGGCCGGAACTGAAACTGCATGAGTGCGGGCTGCCGAAGAAAATGGCGCTGGAGCTGTTCAAGCCGTTCATTTATGCGCGGCTGGACGCCAAGGGCCTTTCCGGCACTGTCAAGCAATCGAAAAAACTGGTCGAGAAAGAACGCCCGGAAGTCTGGGACGTGCTCGACGAGGTCATCCGCGAACACCCGATTCTGCTGAACCGGGCGCCGACGCTTCACCGTCTCGGCATCCAGGCTTTCGAGCCCAAGCTGATCGAGGGCAAGGCTATTCAGCTGCACCCGCTGGTCTGTGCGGCCTTCAACGCCGATTTTGACGGCGATCAGATGGCGGTTCACGTGCCGCTCTCGCTGGAAGCCCAGCTGGAAGCGCGCGTGTTGATGATGTCCACGAACAACATCCTCTCACCTGCCAATGGCAAGCCGATCATCGTGCCGTCGCAGGATATTGTTCTGGGATTGTATTATCTGTCCATGGACAAGGATGGCGAAAAAGGCAGTGGTTCGGCTTTCGCGACCATGGCCGAGATGGAAGCCGCTCTGGAAGCCGGTGTGGTCACGCTGCATTCGAAAATCTACATGCGCTATCACACGGTTGATGAGAACAATGAGAAAGTGCGCCTGCGCGTGGAAACCACGCCGGGCCGGATGATGATCATTGACCGTCTGCCGAAACACGCCCGCGTGTCCTGGAAGATTGCCGACGAACTGATGACCAAGAAGGCCATCGGTACGATGATTGACGAAGTCTATCGTCATTGCGGCCAGAAGGCGACGGTCATCTTTGCGGACCAGATCATGGGGCTCGGTTTCCGTGAAGCCTGCAAGGCCGGCATTTCCTTCGGCAAGGACGACATGCTGATTCCGGAAGCCAAGGCAACGCTGGTCAATGAGACCCGTTCGCTTGTGGGTGAATACGAGCAGCAATATGTTGATGGCCTCATCACCCGTGGTGAGAAATACAACAAGGTTGTTGATGCTTGGGCGAAATGTACCGACCGCGTCGCAGACGCCATGATGGACGAGATTGCCAAGCCTTACGATTTCGAGGGCGGCAAGGAAGTGAACTCCGTTTACATGATGGCGCACTCCGGTGCCCGGGGTTCGAAGAACCAGATGAAGCAGCTGGCGGGTATGCGCGGCCTTATGGCCAAGCCGTCCGGTGAAATCATCGAGACACCGATCGTGTCGAACTTCAAGGAAGGCCTGACCGTTCTTGAATACTTCAACTCGACCCACGGAGCCCGGAAAGGTCTGGCGGATACCGCTTTGAAGACGGCGAACTCGGGTTATCTGACCCGCCGTCTCGTCGATGTGGCGCAGGATTGCATCGTGTCCGAACAGGATTGCGGCACTAGCGAAGGCATCAATATGGAAGCTGTCGTTGATGGCGGTGATATTGTGGTGTCGCTCGGCGACCGTGTGCTTGGCCGCTATGCGGCAGAAAACGCCAAGGGCGAAGACGGCAAGGTGGCCATCAAGGCCGGCGAATTCTTCGACGAAGAGAAAGTGCTGGAACTGGAAGCCGCTGGCGTTCAGTCAATCCGCGTCCGGTCGCCGCTGACCTGCGAAACCCGCGCGGGTATCTGTGCTACCTGTTATGGCCGTGACCTGGCGCGCGGAACGCCGGTGAATATGGGCGAGGCGGTCGGTGTGATCGCGGCCCAGTCCATCGGTGAGCCGGGAACCCAGCTGACCATGCGGACCTTCCACATTGGGGGCACGGCACAGGTCTCTGAACAGTCCTTCATCGAGGCCACGCACGAAGGCAAGATTGCCTTTGAAAACCGGGCATCGGTGAAGACTGCCGAGGGCCCCTTCATTGTCATGGCGCGTAACATGCTGCTGAAAATCGTCAACAAGGACGGCAAAGTGCTCGAATCGCACAAGCTGACCTATGGTGCCAAGCTGCACTTTGATGAGGGCAAGGCCGTCAAGCGCGGCGAACGCCTGGCAGAATGGGATCCCTATACCACGCCGATCGTCACCGAGACGGGCGGCACCGCCAAGCTGATCGACATCATCGACGGCGTGTCCGTCAAGGATGAGGCCGATGAAGCCACCGGCATCTCCTCGCGTGTGATCATTGACTGGCGTTCGGCTCCGAAAGGTGGCGGTCTCCAGCCCATGGTGGTCGTACAGGACAAGGATGGTGCGCCCGTCAAGTTCGAAAACGGTTCGACGGCCAGCTATATGCTGGCTGTGGGCGCCATCCTCTCGGTTCAGGACGGTGATACCGTGAAGCCGGGCGACGTGATTGCGCGGATCCCGACTGAAGGTGCCAAGACCCGCGACATCACCGGGGGTCTGCCCCGGGTTGCCGAGCTCTTTGAAGCCCGCCGGCCGAAGGATCACGCTGTGATCGCGGACATCACCGGACGTGTCGAGTTTGGCCGCGACTACAAGAACAAGCGCCGTATCTCGATCGTGTCGGAGGAGGATGCAGAGGTTAAGGTCGATTACCTGGTGCCGAAGGGCAAACACCTGACAGTTCAGGAAGGCGATATCATCCAGAAGGGCGAATACCTGCTGGATGGCCATCCGGCACCGCACGATATCCTGGCGACGTTGGGAACCGAGGCGCTGGCCAATTATCTGGTTGACGAAATCCAGGAAGTCTATCGTCTGCAGGGCGTGCCGATCAACGACAAGCACATTGAAGTGATTGTCCGGCAGATGCTGCAGAAGATGGAAATTACCGATCCGGGTGACACGTCATGGCTGGCCGGGGAAACTGTCGACAAGATCGAATTCCTTGAAGTCAATGACCAGCTTCGCCGCAAGAAGAAAAAGCCGGCTGAAGGCAAGCCGGTTCTGCTGGGCATCACCAAGGCTTCCTTGCAGACACGCTCCTTCATCTCGGCAGCATCATTCCAGGAAACTACACGGGTGCTGACCGAAGCGGCCGTTCAAGGCAAGGTCGATATGCTGGAAGGCCTGAAAGAGAACGTCATTGTTGGCCGCCTGATTCCTGCAGGTACCGGTGCCGGCATGCGGCGTTATCAGGTTCTGGCGGACGATCTCGATAGCGACATGCTTGAAGAGCGGAAGAAAGCAGCCGCTGCCGCGGCTGAAGCCCTGCCTACGGAAATCGCTGAAGCCGCAGAAGCGGAAAAAGCGGAAGAAAAGGCTGAGGCCAGTGAAGAATAGGCCCGGTTTCCGGACCTGAATTCAAAGGGCTGCCGCCATTCGCGGCGGCCCTTTTTAGCGGGGGAAATCCCTCTCGCAAAAATCCGTAACGGGCGCTTGACCTTTGCAAATCCCGCGCATAGGTTCCGCGCCTGATTTTCGGGGGCGAGCCGTAGGCATTTACCGGCCTATACGTCGTCCGGAAATACGGAATTAGTTCAACGGATCGGCGGGCGAAGCGCTAGCGCTTGGCACGTCGGCTTTCATGCGTTCCGACCGGCTTTTGGACGAACGCGCAGATAACGGACAGAGGCGTATGCCGACGATTAACCAGCTTATCCGCAAGCCGCGGAAAGACAAACCGAAACGCAACAAGGTGCCGGCCCTGCAGGCCTGCCCACAACGCCGTGGCGTTTGCACGCGCGTCTATACCACTACACCGAAGAAGCCGAACTCGGCTTTGCGGAAAGTGGCGAAGGTGCGTCTGACCAATGGCTATGAGGTTGTGAGCTACATCCCGGGTGAAGGCCATAATCTTCAGGAGCACTCCGTGGTCCTGATTCGTGGCGGTCGGGTGAAGGACCTTCCCGGTGTCCGGTACCACATCCTGCGCGGTGTTCTGGATACCCAGGGCGTCAAGGATCGTCGCCAACGCCGTTCGAAATACGGCGCGAAGCGGCCGAAGTAGGAGAGACTTTATATGTCACGTCGTCACCGCGCGGAAAAACGCGAAATCCTTCCCGACCCGAAATTCGGCGACAAGGATTTGACCAAATTCATGAATTACCTGATGCTCGATGGCAAGAAATCTGCTGCCGAAACCATCGTTTACGGTGCCATGGCCATGATTGAGGAAAAGGCCAAGCGCCAACCTGTCTCGATCTTTCACGAAGCCCTGGAAAATGTTTCGCCGGACGTCGAGGTCCGCTCCCGCCGTGTAGGGGGCGCCACCTATCAGGTTCCGGTTGAAGTCCGCGCCGAGCGCAAGAAGGCCCTGGCGATCCGCTGGCTGGTGGCTGCTGCGCGCGCCCGCAATGAAAACACCATGCGCGAACGCCTCGCGGCAGAATTGATGGACGCCTCGTCCAATCGCGGTTCTGCTGTGAAGAAGCGGGAAGACACGCACCGGATGGCGGAAGCCAACCGCGCCTTCTCGCACTATCGCTGGTAAACTCTTTAATCGCCGACCTCCCCAAGGACGACAATAATGGCCCGCACCCACAAAATCGAAGACTATCGAAACTTCGGTATCATGGCGCATATCGACGCCGGCAAGACGACGACGACTGAGCGTATCCTTTTTTACACCGGCAAGAGCCACAAGATCGGTGAAGTCCATGATGGCGCGGCCACAATGGACTGGATGGAGCAGGAGCAGGAGCGCGGAATCACGATCACGTCTGCTGCGACGACCGCTTTCTGGAAAGACAAGCGCCTGAACATCATCGACACGCCCGGACACGTGGACTTCACCATTGAAGTCGAGCGTTCTTTGCGGGTGCTGGATGGTGCGGTCGCTCTTTTGGACGCTAATGCCGGTGTCGAGCCGCAAACCGAAACGGTGTGGCGTCAGGCTGAAAAGTATCACGTCCCGCGGATGTTCTTCGTAAACAAGATGGACAAGATCGGTGCTGACTTCTACCGCTCCGTCGAAATGATGGTAGAGCGCCTGGGGTGTGTGCCTTTGGTGGTGCAACTGCCGATCGGTGCTGAAAATGACTTCGCTGGCGTTGTCGACCTGATCAAGATGAAGGCCATCATCTGGAATGATGAGAGCCTAGGCGCGACCTTCGAAGAAGCTGAAATCCCGGCGGATCTTGCTGACAAGGCAGCCGAGTGGCGCGAAAAAATGATCGAGACGGCTGTCGAGCTCGATGAAGCAGCCATGGAAGCCTATCTGGAAGGCGAAGAGCCATCTGTGGAAACGCTGAAAAGGCTGATCCGCAAGGGCACGATCAATCTCGATTTCCACCCGGTTCTGTGTGGTACGGCGTTCAAGAACAAAGGCGTTCAGCCGCTTCTCGATGCGGTTGTTGATTTCCTGCCGAGCCCGCTTGAAGTGCCGCCGATCAAGGGCATCGATCCCAAGACCGATGAAGAAGTCGTGCGCAAGTCGTCTGATGATGAGCCGCTGTCCATGCTGGCGTTCAAGATCATGAACGACCCGTTTGTCGGCACGCTGACCTTCTGCCGGATCTATTCGGGCAAGATGGAAACCGGTATTTCGCTGCAAAACACGGTCAAAGAGAAAAAAGAGCGCATCGGCCGCATGCTGCAGATGCACTCCAATTCGCGTGAAGACATCAAGGAAGCCTTTGCCGGTGACATCGTTGCCATCGCCGGGCTGAAAGATACGACCACGGGCGATACGCTCTGTGATCCGATGAAGCCGGTCATTCTTGAGCGGATGGAATTCCCGGCGCCGGTGATCGAGATCGCGGTGGAACCAAAATCCAAGGCTGACCAGGAGAAGCTGGGCATTGGCCTGCAGAAACTGGCGGCGGAAGATCCGTCCTTCCGCGTGTCGACCGATGAGGAATCCGGTCAGACCCGTATGGCGGGCATGGGCGAGTTGCACCTCGACATTCTGGTTGACCGTTTGAAGCGTGAATTCAAGGTGGAAGCGAATATCGGCGCACCACAGGTGGCTTATCGCGAAACCCTCGGTCAGGCGGCTGAAATCGTTTACACCCACAAGAAACAGTCGGGTGGTTCGGGTCAGTTTGCTGAAGTGAAGATCCTGTTTGAACCGCGCGAGCCGGGTGAGGGCTTCGAGTTCGAATCCAAGATCGTCGGCGGTAATGTGCCGAGGGAATATATTCCGGGCGTTGAAAAGGGCATCCGCTCCGTCATGGACGGCGGGCTGCTGGCCGGATTCCCGGTGATCGACTTCAAGGCGACACTGCTTGACGGCAAGTATCACGATGTCGACTCCAGTGTTCTGGCATTTGAAATCGCGGCGCGCGCTGCATTCCGCGAGATCAAGGGGCCGGCGAAGATGAAGCTGCTGGAGCCGCTGATGAAGGTCGAGGTTGTGACCCCGGACGAATATACCGGATCGGTCATTGGCGATCTCAACTCCCGCCGTGGTCAGATCCGCGATCAGGCGATGCGGGGCAATGCAACGGTTGTGAACGCAATGGTGCCGCTGGCAAACATGTTCGGCTATATCAATGCGCTGCGGTCCTCCACACAGGGGCGGGCTCAGTTCACCATGCAATTCGACCACTACGAGCCTGTTCCGCAGGCTGTGGCAGACGAAGTCATCGCGAAGATCGCCTAGGCGATCCTCGTTCGGAATTAACTCAAGACTTGGAGTACAGACATGGCCAAGGAGAAGTTTGAGCGGAACAAGCCGCACGCGAACATTGGCACGATTGGTCACGTTGACCATGGCAAGACG
>PFFX01000042.1:9994-11132 GCA_002783385.1 Rhodobacterales bacterium CG15_BIG_FIL_POST_REV_8_21_14_020_59_13
GCTGACGGCGGCGATCACGAAGTATTTCGGTGATTTCAAGGCGTATGACCAGATTGACGCGGCGCCGGAAGAGAAGGCCCGCGGGATCACGATCTCAACCGCGCACGTGGAGTATGAGACGGAGAACCGTCACTATGCGCACGTCGATTGTCCGGGCCATGCTGACTATGTGAAGAACATGATCACCGGTGCGGCCCAGATGGATGGCGCGATTCTGGTTGTGAACGCCGCTGACGGCCCGATGCCGCAGACGCGCGAGCACATCCTTCTGGCCCGTCAGGTGGGGGTTCCGGCTCTGGTGGTGTTCCTGAACAAGGTTGACCAGGTCGATGATGAAGAGCTCCTTGAGCTCGTCGAGATGGAAGTGCGCGAGCTTCTGTCGTCTTACGAGTTTCCGGGGGATGATATTCCGATCATTGCCGGTTCGGCTCTGGCTGCGCTTGAAGGCCGGGACCCGGAGATTGGCGAGACCAAGATCCGCGAGCTGATGGCGGCTGTGGATGACTACATCCCGACCCCGGAACGTCCGGTGGATCTTCCCTTCCTGATGCCGATCGAGGATGTGTTCTCGATTTCGGGCCGGGGTACGGTTGTGACCGGCCGGATCGAACGCGGCATTGTGAAGGTGGGCGAAGAGATCGAGATTGTCGGTGTGCGTGACACGGTGAAGACGACCTGCACGGGCGTCGAGATGTTCCGCAAGCTCCTTGATCAGGGCCAGGCGGGCGACAATGTTGGCGTTCTCTTGCGCGGTATTGACCGTGAGGGTGTGGAACGCGGTCAGGTTCTGGCCAAGCCGGGTTCGATCACGCCGCACGCGAAGTTCGAGGCGGAAGCCTATATCCTGACCAAGGAAGAGGGGGGGCGTCACACGCCATTCTTCACCAATTACCGCCCGCAATTCTACTTCCGGACGACGGATGTGACGGGTGTTGTGACCCTGAAAGAGGGTACGGAGATGGTGATGCCGGGCGATAATGCCGAGCTCAATGTGGAACTGATCACGCCGATCGCGATGGATCAGGGCCTGCGTTTTGCCATCCGCGAAGGCGGCCGCACTGTCGGCGCCGGCGTGGTCTCCAAAATCATCGCATAAGGCACGTCCTTATTCGACCCCAATCAGGGGCCCGGTGATCTT
>PFFX01000042.1:11178-15169 GCA_002783385.1 Rhodobacterales bacterium CG15_BIG_FIL_POST_REV_8_21_14_020_59_13
CTGGCAAAAAAGGTGCTTTAATCACGCCCCTCAACAACACGACGGGCTGCGGTTCGCGGTCAGGCACCAGAAGTCATGCAAAACACGCTGAAAACCATGACAGCCGAGGCTGATGCGCTGAAGGCGCAGGGGCGGCTGAATGATGCCATTGCCGTGCATCACAGAATTGTTGCGGCCTTCCCCGAAAATGCGATAGCGGCGCACAATCTGGCGGCCACGCTTGGCGATGCAGGCTTCCATGGGGAAAGTGCCGAACAGGCGCGAAACGCCCTCCGGCTCGGCTCGAAGGCGGCTGAGACCCATCTGGTCCTGGCCCGGGCGTTGATGAATAATGCCGAGCTGGACGCCGCCCTCGAAGTTTATGACACAACCTGTTCAATCAATCCCCAAATGGTCAACGCGCAATACGAGCGCTGCCAGCTCATCTGGATGATGACAAATGACCGCTCGGCGGCTCTCGATCCGCTTGAGCGGGAGATAAAGTCCGCTCCGGGCGCAAAAGGCCTGCTCTTCGTTCGTGCCCGGGTATTGCAATACACCGGTGACATGGACAGGGCCTGCGACCAGATGGAGGCCCTCGTTGCCGGGGCTCCCAGAGATGTGGGGCTATTGTGTCAGGCGGCGCATTTGCTAAATCTCGGAGGGCGTACCGATCCCGCCCTGGCCGCCGCAAGCGCCGCCCTGAACCTGGCCCCGGATTATTTCCCCGCCCTGGACGCATGGGCAAGTGTCTGCCTTGCCGCCGGGGATCCGGACAACGCGCAGGACGCTGTTTACCGGCTTCTGTCGATGGCCCCCGAAAACCAGCAAGCGATCAATCTGCAGGCGATGGTCTGGCGGATGAGGGGGGATAAGCGATTCGAGGCGCTATACGATTACAATGCGTTTGTCCTGCCCCAGCGCATCGAGGCTCCTGAAGGATGGGCGGACCGGGACGCCTATCTGGCAGACCTGTCAGCAGAATTGAAAACGGCTCACCCCTATCGCACCCATCCTTTCGGCCAGTCGGTCCGGCTGGGGAGTCAGAGGTCCGACATATTGTCGGTCGGCACACCGGCGATTCAGGCGTTCCGCGGGGCACTGGGCCCGCTTGTGGATGCGTATATCGAGCGGCTGGGCGATGGTGACGATCCGGTACGCCGCCGCCGCTCGGCAAACTGGCGCATACACGGGATATGGTCGGTACACCTGACACCCGGCGGGTATCACACGGACCATGTTCATCCCAGCGGATGGTTGTCTTCGGCCTTCTATGTCGAGCTGCCGGAGGCCGTCCGGGCCGGCGGCAAGGAAGGCTGGATACGTTTCGGGCATGCGGGGATTCCGGCCCGGCCGGCTCAGGAAGCCCAGCACTGGGTACAGCCGGAGCCCGGTACGCTGGTCCTCTTTCCTTCCTATATGTGGCACGGAACCGTGCCATTTGGCGGGGATCAGCCGCGACTGACGATTGCCATGGATTTTGTCCCGGACTGAGCGGGCCGATCTGGCGGCCGCGGGGCTGCATGGCTTGCGGCCGTGCTGACTGGAAGCCGCCCTGCTTTCATGTTTAATTCGCCGTGTCGCTGCCGGGAATAACAGGATCGTCATGGATGCCAAGGAAAGCTGGACCCGGTATTGGAAAACCGGGCAGACACACAGTTGTTTTGCAGGTGGCCAACCTTTTGACAACCGCCCTGTCTGGGCGGGCTTTCTTGATTCCCTGCCTGCCAAAGCCCGTATTCTCGATCTTGCGTGCGGGGCGGGTGCACTGACGCGGCTGGCAGCTGCGCATTCAGGAGGATATGCGGTTACGGGTGTCGATTATGCCGACGGATTGCCCGAAATCAGCGGTGCCGTCCTGCATGAAGGGGTTGCGCTGGAAGCGCTGCCATTTGCGGATGCCGGTTTTGATGCCGTCATTTCCCAGTTCGGGCTGGAATATGCGGATACAGGCAGAGCCGTACCGGAGGCCGCCCGTGTCCTGCGGAACGGGGGAAAGTTTGCGGTGCTGGCTCATGCTGCTGATGGCGAAGCGGTCGCCGCCGCCCGGAACCGGGTGTCCCGCGTGGCGGGATTGATTTCGGAGGACGGGCCGGTTGTTCTGACCCGCGCCTATGGGCACGCGCTGGAAAAAGGCGGAGCAGAGCCTGCCAAGCTGGAGAAGATCATATCGATATTCCATACCGAGGCTGCGAGGCCGCAGGATGAAACCACGCAATGGGCGCTGGGATACCTGTCTGAAATCATCAGCAAGCATCTGCAATTTCCGCCGCCCTACCTTTACGAGAACGCACAGACATTGCTGGACGAGTTGACCGGGTATGTCTCGCGGCTGGAACGTATGGATGAGGCCGCCTTTGACAGTGACGGAATTGCCGGGCTCGCCGGGCAGGTCCGGGCAGCGGGTCTGGAACCCGAAGTGCCGGTATCCGTCAGTGATGCCCGGGGCAAGCCGGTGGGCTGGTGGCTGTCCGCCATGAAATCATGAATGTATGGAACAGATCCTGTATGAGGCCGAATCTACTGTGGCGGCTTCGTGGCGCTTCTATGATTTTTTTGCAACAGGCGAATTATGAAAGCCGCAATCACGCATGCAAGGGCTTGGCGTAATGTGACAACACTGCAATCATCAAAGTCAAGCGGGACTCATGGTGCGTCTTCACGATTGAATTCGGTCCGTTCCGTGCCTGTGGTTTGATTTATCAAACTGCCTTGAATAACATTAGGGAATAAGGGGAATACAAAGTGAGAAACATGAACCGAAAAAGTCTTCTGCGATCGACGATCCTGGCGGGTTTTGTAGCGGCCGGTGCCGTTGCCGCTCCGGCTCTGGCGCAGGAAGAGGAAGTCGCTGAATCGGATGACGTTATCCAGGTCACGGGTACACGTGTCCGTAACGCCAACATGACTGCGATCAGCCCGGTTACGCAGGTGGACGCCGAGGAGTTCGAACTCTCCGGCACGACCCGCGTGGAAGATCTCTTGCGCACTCTGCCGCAGGTGACCCCGTCGCTTGACGCATTCTCGGTGAACCCGTCCACGGGTACGGCCTCGGTCAACCTTCGTGGTCTCGGCACCAACCGTACGCTGGTGCTGGTCAATGGCCGCCGCCTGCAACCGGGTGGTATCCGCACCCAGGCACCTGACCTTAACCAGATTCCTTCGGCGCTCGTTCAGCGTGTTGAAATCCTGACCGGCGGTGCGTCGGCGGTGTATGGTGCAGATGCTGTGGCCGGTGTTGTCAACTTCATCATCGACCGCAATTTCGAAGGCATGACGCTGAGTGCGGGTGCGTCCGGTTATCAGCACGACAACAACAATTCCTACATGCAGGGTCTTCAGGCTGCGAGAGGATTTACATCTCCTTCCGGTTCCAGTGATATCGACGGTCAGGCCTATGATCTCGAATTTGCCATCGGTTCGTCATTCGCCGGTGGCCGTGGCCATGCCAGCGGTTATGTAACCTATCGCAAGAACGAAGAGTTGATGCAGGGTGACCGCGACTTCTCGGCGTGTGCGCTGAGTGCAGCCGGTACGTCTTGTGGCGGTTCCTCGACAGCTCCTGTGCCGAACTTCCTGGCGATTGCCGATCTCGGCGGCGGAAACAATCTGAACTTCGACTTCATCAGCTTTGACAACACCGGCACCTGGCGTGTCGGTCTGGGCGAGCTTTACAACTACGCTCCGGTGAACTTCTACCAGCGTCCTGACGAGCGCTGGACGTTCGGTGCCTTCTTCAACTACAGCATCAATCCGATGTTCAACCCTTATCTGGATATGGCTTTTGCCAACACGAATACGGAAGTCCAGATCGCGGAAACAGGCACCTTTTTCACCGATGCGCTCGGCTTTGAATGTAACGATCCGCTGATCAATACGCTCTGTGCCGATATCGGTGTTGTTCCGGATGCAGCTGGTGCGGATATTACGCTTCTGGTTGGTAAGCGGAATGTCGAAGGCGGTCCGCGTATCTCCAGCATCGATTCTTCGGCCTGGCGCTGGACGGCCGGTA
>PFFX01000117.1 GCA_002783385.1 Rhodobacterales bacterium CG15_BIG_FIL_POST_REV_8_21_14_020_59_13
CGTTGGTAGCACCGGCATAGAAGGCATGGTCGCAATGCATGCGTCCCTTTGCCCGCTTCAGCTTGTCGGTGAGCGCATTCGGATCGGTTGTCGCCGGTTCGGTATTCGGCATTTCAAAAACTGTGGTCACACCGCCCATCACCGCTGCCAGTGAGCCTGATTGCAGGTCCTCTTTCCATTCCATACCCGGTTCACGGAAATGCACCTGGCTATCAATGACGCCCGGCAGAACGGTCAGCCCGGAGGCGTCAAACGCCTCGCCGGCATCAGCTTGCGACAGATCCCCCATTTTGGCGATCTTGCCGTCGATAATACCGATATCCGCCTTGCCACGTCCGGCGTGATTGGCGACGTCGCCATTGCGGATAATCAAATCATAGGTCTGGGTCATTCTTCATCCGTTCTTTCCAGCAGCCGTTCCGCCGCTTCAAGCACGGCTCCGGCACTCAGATCCTCCAGCAGGCTGGAGGGGTGGTGCCGCCAGTCCGGAAACTGCGTCTTTGTCTCTTCCAGTCCGCGCGGCCCGCGGACTGTCGCGCACTGGTTTCCAAAAGGACCATAAAGGATTTCATCGGAAGGACCGAACAGTCCAAGCGTTGGCGTTCCCATGGCCGCCGACATATGCATCAGGCCGGAATCATTGCCGATAAACAGCCGGGCCCGTTCGAGAACCGCTGCAACGTCGGAAAGATAGAGCTTACCCGTCAGATCCAGGACGCCATTATCCGGCAGCGCATTGCGAATGGGAATTGCGTGGTCTTCATCCCCCGGCCCGCCCACGATCACAACGGCGGCCCCCGCCATCGCCCCGCCGGGGGACACAAGCGCTTTGACGACTTCGGCAAAGTTTGTGGCTGGCCACATCTTGAAGGGCAGGCTGGCAGAGGGGCAGACTGCCAGCCAGTCACGGCCCGGCGGCATCCAGCCCAGAGCGCGTTCGCGGGCTTCTTTTGTCAGATGGATTTTCGGAGCTGGCGGAGGGTCAAGTCGCAGCACGCCCGCCGCTTCGCGCACCTTGTGCATCTTGACCTTTGTACTTTTCAGCGGCTTTCGCTGATTGGCGAGCAACAGGTAGGAGATGACAGACCCCCGCAAATCAACCACCAGATCCCAGCGCCGCATTACAACGCGCCGCCACAAGCCGAACCAGTGAAGGCCGAACGGCTTTTTGCGTACCACGATCAAGCGCTCCAGACCGGGCGTGTTTTCCAGAACAGGCTTGGCCAGTGGGCCACAGGCAATGGTGATGTTCGCTTCCGGCCATTGCCGGACGAGATAGTCCAGCACGCCGGAATTGATCACGGCGTCGCCAATGCGGGTCGAGGTGATGAACAGAATGCGCTTCATCGCCAGCGGCTTAAACCATGCCCGGCCCCTTGGCCAGAAGAACGGTCAATGCCATATGCCTTGTATGAGCCAGCCTGTCCCCCATCTTTCAGATCGCCGCGTGATTACTATCCGTGGCCCGGAATCGCGTGACTTTCTTCAGCGTGTGATCACAACCGACATGAAACGCTGTAGCCCGGGCACGATCCAGGCCGGTGCCCTGTTGACACCGCAAGGCAAAATCATCTGCGATTTTCTGATTCATGGCGAAGACGAGGGCGTTGTTCTGGACGTGCCGGCGGACGCCGCAGAGAGCCTTGCCAAACGCCTGTCCCTTTACCGGCTTCGCGCAAAGGCTGATATCTTGCTGGACGCAGAGGCGTTCGTCGTGTCCGGCACCGGCGCGCCTGATCCACGGTCTGCCACCTTGCCGCTCCGAGCAATCGTTTCTGAAAAGCCCGGCCTCGACGGCGTTCAGGATCAGACCGATCTGGAAATCACGCATGGCGTTCCCGCCTTCGGCCGGGATTACGGCGAAGCGGCGGTCTTCCCGACCGACGTTAATCTCGATCTTTATGGCGGCATTGGCTGGAAAAAGGGATGCTTTATCGGTCAGGAAGTTCTGTCGCGGATGAAACGGAGGGGCACAATCCGCAAACGAACCGTCTCTATTGCATCGGCGGACCGCGATCTGGCCATTAACGGCGCCATAATGGCCGACGGCACGCCACTGGGCACCCTCACTTCCACAGCCGGGAAAACTGCCCTCGCCCTGATCCGGCTCGACCGGCTGGACGCGGCTCAAGAGCCGCCGATGATTGATGGTCATCCAGTGATCATAACGCTGCCGCCGGGGCTGGCGGACTGAATTCCCCCACTCGCCAACAGGGCAGGTGCGGTCTAAAGCGGAACCATGACGGTTTCACCGATGACGCGCTGCCCGTGGGCACCGGATCATGACCCGCTCTATTCGGCTTATCATGATACCGAATGGGGCGTGCCGGAATATGATTCGCGCGCGCTTTGGGAAAAACTCGTTCTGGATGGCATGCAGGCCGGTCTGGCCTGGATCACCATTCTGCGCAAACGCGAGACGATCCGCGACGCTTTTGACCATTTCGATCCTGAAAAAGTCGCCGCCTATGGCGATGCGGATATGGACCGTCTGCTGGCCAACCCGGGCATTATCCGCTCCGGCGCGAAGATCAAGGCCGCCATCGGCGGGGCGCGCATCTTCCTGGAAATGCGCAACCGGGGCGAAGACTTCTCTGAATATCTCTGGTTCTTCACGGGAGGAAAGCCCCTTCAGAATGAATGGCTGAGCATGGCGGATGTGCCCGCAAAAACGACTCTGAGCGAAGCCGTCGCCAAAGACCTGAAGAAGCGGGGTTTCAAATTCTGCGGACCTGTTATCGTTTATGCCTTCATGCAGGCTGTTGGCATGGTCAATGATCACCTGA
The DNA here is from genome assembly GCA_002783385.1 of Rhodobacterales bacterium CG15_BIG_FIL_POST_REV_8_21_14_020_59_13. Classification (GTDB taxonomy): domain Bacteria; phylum Pseudomonadota; class Alphaproteobacteria; order Caulobacterales; family Maricaulaceae; genus Hyphobacterium. Next base: position 2,787 of record PFFX01000117.1, read on the forward strand.
CCGCCTGCCCGCGTCATCCGGTGGTTCAGGAAATGGGAGCAAGCTGATGCGTCGCGAACTAATTCTGATTCTATCCATAACGGCACTTGCCGGATGTTCGACGCTCAACTGGCCGCCCGAGCGCGGCGAAGACGATCTGACTGCGCAGGAATTGCGTGAAGCCGATTGCCGACTTGCCCGCCCGTCCGATCCGGCAGGCCGTGGCGAATGGGTCTGTGAAAATCCCCGCACCGGGGAAATCGAACGCCAATCTCAAAACCCGGTATTTGGCCATGGCCAGCGCCGTAACTGAACGGACAAATTACATGATAAATGCGGTCATTCGCTCATCCGGTCTCTGGACCCCGACCGACAGTATCAGCAATGACGAGCTGGTCGCCTGCTACAATGCCTGGGTGGAAAAATGGAATGGCGAAAATGCCGATGCCATTGCGTCCGGGGCTGTTGAGCCCAAAGCACCCTCTTCATCCGGATTTATTGAGAAGGCCTCCGGCATAAAATCGCGTTATTCGATCGACAAGGCGGGGGTGTTGGACATCAATCGTATGCGGCCGAAAGTGCGCCGCCGTGACGATAATGAAATGTCCATCATGGCCGAAGCCGGTTTCGCCGCCGCCCGTCAGGCACTGGAGCGCGCCGGACGGGAGGCCAAAGATGTCGATGGCGTCATCTGTTCAGCCACCACAATGCAGCGCACCTATCCGTGTATCGCCATCGAGATCCAGCACGCGCTGGGCATTGACGGTTTCGGCTATGATATGAGCGTGGCATGCTCGTCCGGCACGTTCGGGCTGATCAATGCTATCAATGCGGTCCGGATCGGGCAGGCAAACTCCATTCTTCTGGTGATGCCGGAAATCACCACACCGCAACTGAATTTCCGTGACCGGGACAGCCATTTCATTTTCGGTGATGTCGCCGTCGCGCTGCTGATTGAACGCGATGACATGTCGCAGGATGGCTGGACCGTTCTCGATACCAGGATGAAGACAGTCTATTCCAACAATATCCGGTCCAATTTCGGATTTCTGAATGCCTGCGAAAGCCCCGAACCGGCTTTCGAGGATCGCTATTTCACCCAGGAAGGACGCCGCGTCTACAAGGAAGTCTGCCCCATGGTCGCCGAGTTGATCCTCAATCAACTGGCCGCAAACAATCTTTCGGCAGCGGACATGAAACGCCTTTGGCTGCATCAGGCTAACATCAACATGAACTTGATGATTGCGCGGAAAGTCTTTGATCGTGAATTCACCGTCGAGGAAGCGCCGGTTATTCTGGATGAATTCGCCAACACCGCTGGCGCGGGGTCCCTCGTGGCCTTTCACCGGCATGCCAATGGCTTTGCGGCGGGTGAAAAAGGCCTCCTGTGTTCCTTTGGCGCAGGTTATTCGATAGGCTCTGTAATCGTGGAGAAACGAGCGGCATGAGAGATTGCGTCATTCGATCGGTCGGCTGGACCGCCCCGGAAGCCAGTATTTCCAATCAGGAACTGGTAGAGGTTTTCAACGCCTATGCGGATCGGTTCAATGCCGGAAACGCTGAGGAGATTGCGGCGGGATCGCTCGCGGAAATCCCCCATTCCAGCGAAAAATTCATCGAGCAGGCCTCCGGCATTCTCAAACGCCACGTCGTCGATAAAGCCGGTCTCATGGATATTGATCGCATGCGCCCGCGTATTCCGCACCGTGAAAAAGACGCCCTCGCCTTTCAGGCAGAATTTGGTCTGTCCGCTTCAAAAAAAGCGCTGGAGAAAGCCGGCCGCACGGCAGAGGATATTGATGGCGTGATTGTCGCTTCCTCCGCCCAACAACGCAATTTCCCCGGCGTTTCGGTGGAAATCCAGAATGCGCTGGGCATGACGCGGGGCTGGGCTTTCGACATGACCATGGCCTGCGCTTCGGCGATTTTTGCCATGCAGCAAGCGCGTGAACTGATCCGTACGGGTCAGGCCGATGCCATTTTGATCGTTTGTCCAGAGATCATGAGCGCCATCAATCATTTCCGCCGGCGTGAGGTCCATTTCATCTTCGGCGATGCGGCCGCCGCCGTACTGCTCGAGGCCGGTGATCGCGAACCAGGCGGCTGGGAATTACAAGGCGTGCGGCTGGAAACAAAATGGTCGAATGCGCTGCGATCCGATTTCGGCTTCATGAACCACACCGAATTTGAGGACGACGAAGCGTTTGAAGCCTTCGTCGATCAGGATGGTCACCGCGTCTTCAGGGATGTCATTCCCTTGGCCTCCAATGTCTCGTCGAAACTGATTGCGGATCTGGGCTATCAACCGCACGATATCCGCCGCGCCTGGCTGCATCAGGCCAATATCCGCATCGTTCATGCGGTAGCCAAGAAGGTCCTCGACCGCGAACCGGACGCCGATGCCGCCCCAATTATTCTGAATGAATATGGCAACACTTCTTCGTCCAGCGTACTGATGACGTTTGATATACATTCAGATGACATGGCAGCGGGCGAACGCGGTCTCATGTGCGCTTTCGGAGCCGGCTATGGCTGTGGTGCGGCGATCATTCAGAAAAGATAGGTGTATGGCATGAGGCAGGAATTCATCTGGATAGCAGGTCTGACCGCTTTGACGCTGGGCTCCTGCAATGCGCCATCCAGAACGCCTGCCGAAACCAGCACACCGGAAGCCCCGCAGCAAGACGCGGCAAATGCGCCGGAGACCGGTACGGCACAAAGCGATATCGCAGATGACGAAACAGAGGGTCTGCCGGAAACCGATATCTCACTGGCCGGTCTGGAGTGGGTGAATGGTCTGCCACGCCTTGCTGGCCAGCGGATCGTGACCGCTGAGGGACTGTATGACAACCAGCCAGCATTTGATGACAATGGCGGCTTCTATTTCACCACAGAGACAGCCGGCAACCAGACAGACATTCATTACATGAACGCCGCCGGTGAGGTGCGCAACATCACCCAGTCGCCGGATGAGAGCGAATATTCCCCGCGGCCGTCTCCGGATGGCAACGCCATCACCTATATTCATCAGGCTCCGGGCGGCTATGGCGGACAGGTTTACCGTCATCCTCTGGAGGGGACCTCGACCGGTCCCGTGCATGATTATGGTCCCGCCGGATATTATGCCCTGGCAGCGGATCAATCAGCTATGTTGCTGTTCGCTCTGACCGATCCATTCAGCCTGCGCTGGATTGATCTGGAACGGGACATCGGGGAAGAGGTGACAACCGGCATTGGCCGCGCCCTTTATTCGGCACCTGACGGACAATCGGCGTTTTTCACGCTGGAACGCCCTGAAGGCGGATACATCGTCAATCAGTTCAGCTTCGGTGATTCATCCATCACGCCGGTTTTCCGCCTGCCGGGTAAAACCGAAGACTATGCGGTTTTCACCAATCCGGAGGGTGAGCTGGCATGGCTGGCCGTATCGGACGGCACTCTGTTTTACCGCGCCTCACAGGCGTACTGGCAACCGGTTGGCGATCTGGCCGGGATGGGGCTGAACGGTATTTCCCGCCTCGCCGTTTCGCCAGACGCGAGCCAGCTCGCCATCGTCGTGGAAGAATAAACGTCAGAGCTTGACGACTTCGGTGATCTTGTAGGTCAGATCCTCGCCATCGGCTTCGTGGATGGTGAGGTATTCACCCAAGCGAAGCGCATGATCGCCCAACCGGAAAACCGGCTCATCAGGACCTTCGTCCTCCTCGTCATAGCGGAAATACCAGTGGTTTCCACGATGCGTCAGCCAGCCATCGGCCTTCTCGTCCTCGTCCGGTGAGAAGCGCAGCACAATACAGTCCTGCTTGTTGGCCCGCCACAAGTCGATATCGAGATGTCCTGACGAATCAAGCGGTGCCACCACCGTATATCCGCGATGGTCGTCACCATCGGGATGGCTGGTGCCCGGATTCCGGGTCAGTCTCATCACAACTCTGGACAGCGCCATGCAGGCCTCCTTGAATATCCATACTTACAGGAAGGAATGAATCACCCGCCCCGTCAATGAGCAAGCAGCATTGCCGGTCCATCTGCCGCAGTCAGAAGCGTCCGCGTCACGCCGCCAAACACAAATTCCCGGAGCCGCGAATGGCCATATGCACCCGCAACCAGAAGATCGAGCCCTTCCGAACCTTGCAATAGCCGCTCCCCCACATTTCCTTCGAACTGATCGAGATTGATCATGTCCGACCGTTTTCCACGCACCGCCAACCAGTCAAAAAGCCTGTCGATAGAGGCGGCGCGCCGGTCACGGTATTCCAGACCGCTGTCCGATTGAAGAATTCTGATTTTTTTGGCGGCCCCGATAAGAGGCGCGCCGGCATAGATGGCACGCGCCGCTTCGCGGGACCCGTCCCAGGCAATGGCCACACTTTCCGGCGGCTCATCCTTGTGACGGCAGATATAAATCGGTGTCTGTTCATCAATCAGGATCGCGGTTACCAGCTCTGCCAGGGGTCCGTTTCCCGCCGCTGCATGATGCGAGGTGACCACCAGACGTGCCAGCCGCGTTTCCGCAGCCGCGTCCTCCGGTTGATCTGAAATCCGCAGGAACCGGCCACGATCAGCCGTCAATTCTGCAAAATCCATCGCATCAATGAACGTATTTTTTGCGGTCGCGGCGCATTTATCCGATTCAATCTGTATGGAACTCATGGCCCCCGCCATAACCGAAGCTGCGGCACCGCTCGGCCCCGCCCACATCATGAAATCGCTTGGATCCGGCTCCAGCAACACCGCATCCAGTGTCGCATCGAAACGCGCTGCCAGCCGCGCCGCAGCGCGCGAAGGAATGAGGTCGTAGTCATCTCCTTGCAGAGTGACGATGATCCGCTCTTTGGCCATTCTGGTCTCCAGCTTCTATCTGACAGGGTTGATCTCGGAAGGATCGGGGCTAGGAAGTGACAGAATTAATAGCTTGTGACTAAGCAAGGATAAAGGGAATTGCAAAAGAGATCACACGCAAAGGGTGTTCCGCCGCGGGCATGGCAACGTATGCTGTCCGGCCGCAGGCTGGATTTGCTAGATCCGTCTCCGCTGGATGTGGAGATTGATGATATTGCGCATGGTCTGGCCCGTGTGGCGCGGTGGAATGGCCAGACGCGCGGGGCTTGCGCCTTCTCGGTCGCAGAGCACAGCGTGATTGTCGAACACATTGTCCGGGCACTGTATCCAAAACTCGACCGCCGCTGGTATCTGGCGGCGCTGCTGCATGATGCATCCGAATATGTGATTGGCGACATGATCAGCCCGTTCAAGGCGGCTTTGGGTTTCAACTATCGCGATTTTGAAGACCGCCTGGAAGCCGCGGTCCATATCCGTTTCGGCCTGCCGCCCAGAACCCCGGCAGACATCAAGCGCAGAATCAAGCGCGCGGACCGGATTTGCGCCCATCTGGAAGCCGTTCAGATCGCTGGTTTTGGTGAAACCGAAGCCCGGCAGTTTTTTGGTCCGGTGCCGGCACAGATCGGCATTGAAATCCGGCCCGTCGCCGCAAACAAAGCGCAAGCCCTGTTCATGGACCGTTTCCATAAATTGATGGAGGATATCGAGCCCTCCCGGACGCGGCGGTCCGCATGAGTATTCCTCCCGTCGCCGTCGGTCTGAATGCCGTCGTCATGGCGGCAGGTGAGGATGCGCCCCAAGTCTTGGTCGTTCCGCGTGGCAAGGAAGAACCGGCTCTGCCCTTCGGCCCGTTCGACCCGGCACGTCACCGCACCTTTGAGATCGGGCTGCGCGAATGGGTAAGTGAGCAGGCGCATTTCCAGCTAGGATATGTCGAGCAGCTTTACACATTTGGCGACCGGGGCCGTGAAGCCCCCTTGGCTGATTTGCCCTCATCGGATGAAGCGAGAATTATTTCCATTGGCTATCTGGCCCTGACCCAGGAAGCGGCTGACCTCCCATCCGGTGGCGGGGAATGGCACAGCTGGTATCGCTTTTTCCCCTGGGAGGACTGGCGCGCCGGAAAGCCTGCCATCCTTGACGATCAAATCGAACCGGCTTTGCGCCGCTGGATCGACGAAGCGGAAACAGATGGGCGTCGTGTAGCCCGGCGTGACCGCGCGCGAATGACGTTCGGCCTCGACGGCCGCGGCTGGAATGAAGAACGCTGCCTCGACCGCTATGAGCTGCTTTACAGTTCCGGCCTGATTGCAGAGGCAGCACGCGACCGCAAGGAAGCCCAGGGCATGCCGACGATCAGCCGCTCTTTGGCATCCGATCACCGGCGGATTGTCGCCACCGCGATCAGCCGCCTGCGTGGAAAGATCAAATACCGGCCGATTGTCTTCGAACTGATGCCGGACGTTTTCACCCTGTCCTGCCTGCAACAGGTCGTGGAGGGTATTGTCGGCTTCCCGCTGCACAAGCAAAATTTCCGGCGGGCCCTGGACCGCACCGGATTTGTCGAGGGCACGGGCAGGATGCAGGCTGGAACCGGTGGCCGCCCGGCCGAGCTCTTCCGTTATCGCCGCGACGTCCTTCGCGACGGTCAAGCCACCGGCATTTCCATTCCGCGATCCCGGTAAAGCCTGAGGATTTCTTCCACCGTCTTGACGTAAGCCTCAGTGGGGCTTATTTAGGCTCAATAAGAGCATAAGGCGGTCAGCTCATCTGCCCGTTTTTCTTTAAATCTTATAAATGCTCACTTTGAGCATAAATGGAGAGACCCGCATGGATCGTATGGACTGGACCCGCCCCAACTGGAACTGCGACTCTGGGTCTGCGGACTATTCTCCTGAAGAAACATTGCTTTATGACGAAGATGTCAAGGCCGAAACCGATCATCTCTATGAGCGCGTCAGGGATGTGATCCTGCCCGATGAATGGCCCGTCCATGCGCCGCTGATTGCCGCCATCAACCGGCTGAAGAAGGAACGCGGCGCGATCATCCTGGCCCACAACTACATGACCCCGGAAATCTTCAACTGCGTCGGCGATCTCTCCGGCGACAGTCTGGCGCTGGCCCGCATGGCCGCAGATGTGGAAGAAGACATCATTGTTCAGGCCGGTGTTCACTTCATGGCTGAAACCGCCAAGATCATGTGCCCGGACAAGACGGTTCTGATCCCCGATTTGCGCGCCG
>PFFX01000085.1 GCA_002783385.1 Rhodobacterales bacterium CG15_BIG_FIL_POST_REV_8_21_14_020_59_13
CGTTGCCGCGTATGTGATCAACCTTGTTTTTCTTGAGAAGGAAGGCGACGCCTTCGGTCAGCCCCCTGACCGCTTCTGCCTTGCTTTCCATCATTTTCGGCAGGTCGTAGCTTAGCCCCTCGACCTTGATGCCGAATGCGTCAAAATCCTTTGCAGCAGTATTGTAGAGTTCCGACGCGTGCAACAGCGCCTTGGACGGAATGCAACCGACATTGAGGCAAGTGCCGCCCAGCGTGTCGCGCATTTCGATACAGGCGGTTTTCAGGCCGAGCTGTCCGGCGCGGATGGCGCAATTATAGCCTCCGGGACCGCCGCCGATAATAACGACATCATAAACTTCGGTCATGGCGGTTTTTCCTTGCTGCAAGCGGTTAGAGGCATTGGCGCGCACCCTACTCCGGTCGCGCCGGGCGTCAATGTGCCGCCTGCCAACTGAACACGTACCGGCATGCACCCGATATCCGGACAAGCGATAAGGAGGTCGATATGGCCCTCACTCCACACAGACCCGGCGCAAAATGCCCGCGGCGAACGCTGGCGCGCGGTATCATCAGGGAGGGCTGATGGGCGCCGCAGCGGGCCGGGCCGGTTCGATCATCGGTGGACTGCTTGCCGGGCTCAGCCGGTTGCGGAATACGCGCTAGCGCAGGATACCGCTGGCACTGGCCGACCGCGCCAGCCAGAAATAGCCGAGAATGGACAGGAAGATGACGGCCGAGAAAATGACCGTTCCGATCCCACCCATCATTTCCATCGCATTGGTGAAGCCATAGCTGTAAATGGCCGCAATGATGAAGCTGATCAGGCTGATGAGGAACATCAGCGACGCCGCCTTCTTCCGCATCAGCAAAAGCACGGCCCCGGCAACGGCACCCCAGACCGATATCGCCCAGATGGCGACATACCAGGCCGGAAAGCCGTAGAAATAGGCGAGCTGTTCTTCTGTGTATTCTGCAATGTAGAAGTCGAAACGGTATTGCGTGGCGCTGTAATCAAATGCCCCCATGGCAAACCAGAGCAAGCCGATCACAGACAGAATCCAGAACCAGACGGGTGTTTTTGCGTGTGTGTCAGACATGAGTATTCCTCCCCGTAGATGCGGATACTAGCGCGAAAGCCCGAGCTTGGGGAGGGTTTTTGGGGATGCTTTAAATCCGGATCCTTCGAGGCTCGCCCGGATCATGCCACAGCGCGGACATACAAGGGTGAGGTGCATGGCTCAATTTGGATCGTCATCACCCAGCCGCGGCGGCGCTGATCCGGGTAATCTGGATGTCATGGAGATCCCCCGGACACGTCGCGGGATGACGAAGAAAATGTTACCTTGTGCTGAAGCTTCTCGGAGAGACACCTCGAAGCACGCAGAAACGCCAGATAACCGTTAAATATCAAACAGCAGACGCTGCGGGTCTTCCAGCGCTTCCTTGACACGGACGAGGAAGGTGACCGCTTCCTTGCCGTCAACGATGCGGTGATCATAGGACAAGGCCAGATACATCATCGGGCGGATCACCACCTGGCCGTTTTCGGCGACCGGGCGCTCCTGAATTTTGTGCATGCCCAAAATGCCCGATTGCGGAGCGTTGAGGATGGGTGTGGACAGGAGCGAGCCGAAAATGCCGCCATTGGAGAGGGTGAATGTGGCACCCTGCATCTCGTCAATGGAGAGCTTGCCATCGCGCGCCTTGGTGCCGAGCTCGATGATCTTTTTCTCGATATCGGCGAGAGACATTGTGCCGGCATCGCGCACGACGGGCACCACCAGGCCGCGCTCGGTCGAGACCGCCACCCCCATGTCGTAATAATTCTTGTAGACAATCTCGTCGCCATCAATCTCGGCATTGACGTTCGGGATTTCTTTCAGCGCATTGACGCAGGCTTTCACGAAGAAGCTCATGAAGCCGAGCTTCACACCATGCTTGGCGACAAAGGCGTCCTGATGGGTCTTGCGCGCCTTCATGATCGCCGACATGTCCGCCTCGTTGAAGGTGGTCAGCATGGCGGCCGTGTCCTGTGCCTCTTTCAGGCGGCGGGCGATGGTCTGGCGCATGCGGGTCATCTTCACCCTTTCCTCGCCACGGCTGCCGGTATCAGACGAGGATGGCTTGTCATCCCCTCCGGGCTTGGCAGCAGGCCGGGGGGAGCGCGCTCCGGATTCAACGGCTTTCAGGGCATCGCCTTTGGTGATGCGGCCGTCCTTGCCCGAGCCTTCGACCTTCGCCAGATCGACATCGTTTTCTTCCGCAATGCGGGCCGCTGAAGGCATGGCCCTCACTTCGGACGAAGAGGCGGATTTATCATCCTTCTTCTCTTCGGCTTTGGCGTCTTTTTTAGGTTGATCCTTTTTCGGGGCATCGGCTTTTGCCGCGCCGCCCTCGCGGATGCGGGCGATGACATCGCCAGGCGCAACCATATCGCCCTCTTCCGCCTTGCGCTCTTCCAGAATGCCATCGACGGGACAGGGCACTTCGACAGCGACTTTGTCGGTTTCGATCTCGACCAGCGCCTGGTCTTTTTTCACCGCCGCGCCGACATCGACCAGCCAGGCTCCGACTGTGCCTTCAGTGACGCTTTCACCCATTTCCGGAATTTTGGCGTCGACAAGGTTTTCCTCACTGGCTGACGTGTCTGCACCGGCGGTGTCATCTTCCCCTGCACCGTCATCCTTGGAAGAGGCTACGGCCTGGTCTGTGTTTTCAGAGGATTCATCCGGTTGGACGGCCTCACCGGACTCGTCCGCTTTACTGTCTTCACCGGACGAATCGTCTTCATCCAAGGGCTCATCGTCTGCCGCTTTTTTGCCTTCGCCGCCATCCTCACCTATCACCGCGAGCCGGGCGCCGATCTCGACCGTTGCGCCTTCAGCCGCGACAATCTGGGTCAGGATGCCGTCTTCCTCAGCGCGCACCTCGATCGCGACCTTGTCGGTTTCCAGCTCGACCAGAATGTCGTCTTTCCGGACGGTATCGCCTTCAGAAAAATTCCAGCTACCGACGGTGGCTTCGGAAACGGATTCACCCAGTTCGGGGACGTTGATATCAGTCATGGTTTTGGTGTCCTTCGTATCGGGATCAAGCGAGCGCTTCGTCGATCAGGGCGGATTGTTCGGATTTGTGCGCGGCAGCTGTGCCAGCGGCTGTAGAGGCTGCGGCAGAGCGGCCGGCATATTTCGGGCGGGATTGCTTGCTGCCGAGCTGCATCAGCACCCAGTCCAGCGTCGGCTGGATGAAGGTCCAGGCCCCCATATTCTGCGGCTCTTCCTGACACCAGACCAGCTCGGCATTCGGGAAACGCTGGAATTCCAGAAGCATGGAGCGGGCCGGGATGGGATAGAATTGCTCGACCCGGAGGAGGTAGACATCATCAATGCCCTTCTCCTCGCGTGCTTCAAGCAGATCGTAATAGACCTTGCCCGAGCACATAACGACGCGGCGGATCTTGTCGTCCGCTACGAGCTTCAAGCTTGCCACCTCGGACGCGCCTTCCGGCCGGTTGGATGGATCGGCATCATCCCAAAGGACGCGGTGGAAAGAGGAACCTTCTCCCATCGCGGCGAGGGTGGAAATACATTTCTTGTGCCGCAACAGCGATTTCGGCGTCATCAGGATCAACGGCTTGCGGAAACCGCGATGGATCTGGCGGCGCAGTATGTGGAAATAATTCGCCGGCGTCGAACAATTGGCGACCTGCATATTGTCCTGAGCGCATAATTGCAGGAAGCGTTCGAGGCGGGCCGAAGAGTGTTCCGGGCCTTGGCCCTCATAGCCGTGCGGCAGAAGCATGACGAGGCCGGACATGCGCAGCCATTTGCGCTCCCCGGCCGCAAGGAACTGGTCAATGATGACCTGGGCCCCGTTTACGAAATCGCCAAACTGGGCTTCCCACATGACCAGCGTGTTAGGGGCTGACAGCGAGTAGCCGTATTCAAAACCCAGGACCGCCTCTTCCGACAGCATGGTGTCGATGACTTCATAGCGGATCGGCTCGGTGCCGAGCTGGTTGAGCGGTGTGTATTTCTCGCCTGTCGTCTGGTCGATGATATGCGAATGGCGCTGCGAGAAGGTCCCGCGGCCACTGTCCTGACCGGACAGGCGCACAGGGAAGCCTTCATCGAGAAGCGTGGCGAAGGCGAGGCTTTCTGCCGTCGCCCAGTCAAGGCCTTCTCCGGCCTCGATAGCGCTGCGGCGGCCTTCCAGAACGCGGCGCAAAGTCTTGTGGACATCAATATCCCCGGGTATTCCCGTGAGCCTGGCACCCAGGGTCTTGAGCTTTTCAAGCGGTACGGAGGTTTCGCCGCGGCGGTCATCCTCTTCTGGCAGGCCGAGGCCCGACCAGAGCCCATCCAGCCAATCGGCGTCCTTTGACTTGAATTCCTTGCCCTTGTCGAATTCGGCATCCAGATAGTCATCAAACTCACGCGCCATCGCGTTGGCATCGGCATCAGTCAGGATGCCTTCGGCGACGAGACGTTGCTGGTAGATCTCGCGCGTGGTTGGGTGGGATTTGATGATCTTGTACATTTGCGGCTGGGTGAAGGAGGGGTCATCGCCTTCATTGTGGCCGTAACGGCGGTAGCAGAACATGTCGATGATGGCGTCCTTGCCGAAAAGCTGACGGTATTCAGTCGCCATTTTCGCGGCATAGACCACCGCTTCCGGGTCATCGCCATTCACATGGAAAATCGGGGCCTGCACCATCAGGGCAACATCCGACGGATAGGGCGAGGAGCGTGAATCCTTCGGGTCGGTGGTAAAACCGATCTGGTTGTTGACGATGAAGTGGATAGCCCCGCCAGTGCGGTGCCCCTTCAGGCCCGACAGGCCAAAACATTCCGCGACAATGCCCTGCCCGGCAAAGGCGGCATCGCCATGCAACAAGAGCGGCAAGACCTGACGGGATGTGCTGGCATCATCGCCCTGCTCGCGGCGGAATTTGGTTTGTTTGGCACGGGCCTTGCCGAGCACGACCGGATCAACAGCCTCAAGGTGAGACGGGTTGGCGGTCAGTGAAAGGTGGACATTCTTGCCGTCAAATTCGCGGTCTGAGGACGCGCCGAGATGGTATTTCACATCGCCGGAGCCAAACTCGCCGCCTTGCGTCGAGCCACCCTGGAATTCGTGGAAAATCTGGTGATAGGGCTTGCCCATCACGGCGGCCAACACGTTCAGGCGGCCACGATGCGGCATGCCGAGTATTATGTCGCTGACGTCCATCTGGCTGCCGCGCTTGATGATCTGCTCCAGCGCCGGAACCATGGATTCGCCGCCATCAATGCCGAAGCGTTTGGTGCCGGGATAGCGTTTGTGAAGGAAGCGTTCGAACGCCTCGGTCTCGACCAGGCGTGAGAAGATGGCCTTCTTTCCATTGGTGGAGAAATTCACCCCCTTACCGGGGCCTTCAAAGCGTTCCTGCAACCAGGTTTTTTCAGCCGGATTGGAAATGTGCATGAACTCCACACCGAGGGTGGAGCAATAGGTGCGGCGCAGAATGTCCAGCATTTCGCGCGGCGTGGCAGTTTCCAGCCCGAGATAGCCGTCGATGAAAATTTCGCGGTCCATGTCCGCAGCATCAAAACCGTAGGTTTGGGGCTCCAGCTCCGGCTGCTCGCCGAAATCCGACATCGACAGCGGATCAAGATTGGCCGCCAGGTGACCGCGCATGCGATAGGCACGGATCATCATGATGGCGCGGATGGAATCCTGTGTGGCCTTGCGCACCTCCGCCGGTTCGGCATCAGGCAAGCGTCCGGCGACCTTCTCGATCAGCGCCGGCTCGGCGGCACCATCAATCGCGCCAAGCGCCGATGTCAGATCGCCATGGACCTCGCGCGGCCAGTCATCGCGTTTCCAGCTCGCCCCGCGCGCCGCGCGGCCGGAGGCCTCCGGATCAGCATCGCTGTCTTCAAAATAGGTCCGCCAGCCAGCCGGTACGGAGGATGGATCCTCCGCCCAGCTTGCGGCCATCTGTTCGGCATAGCGGGCGTTGCCGCCATAAAGGAAGGAGGTATCGAGGAAGTTCTGATTACGATCAGTGCGCTTTGCGTCTGACATTTTTATTCCTGCTTGGCAGAACCCCCGCCGGTTCGCCTGTTGAGCCTGTTTCCGGCGAGCCTACCCCCTTGTAAACCCGAAACCGGAGCGGGTGAGGGCTGATTTTGTGCCGCCACCCCTTGAAAATTGTTTGCCCGGTCAGCCTTTCAAGACCTCGACCATCGTCGTTCCCAGCCGTGCCGGGCTGTCGGAGACAGTAATTCCGGCCGATTTCATGGCCTCGATCTTGTCTTCTGCGCCACCCTTGCCGCCGGACACAACCGCGCCGGCATGGCCCATGGTACGGCCCGGAGGGGCGGTGCGGCCAGCGATAAAGCCGACCACCGGCTTGGAGCGGCCCTTTTTCGCCTCGGATTTCAGGAATTCAGCGGCCTCTTCTTCTGCCGAGCCGCCAATCTCGCCAATCATGACGATGGACTGGGTCTCGTCATCGCCGAGGAAGAGATCGAGGCAATCTATGAAGTTGGTGCCGTTCACCGGGTCGCCGCCAATGCCGATGCAGGTGGACTGGCCAAGGCCCACATCCGAGGTCTGCTTGACCGCTTCATAGGTCAGCGTGCCGGAACGCGAAACCACGCCAACCGTGCCACGCTTGTGGATATGGCCCGGCATGATACCGATCTTGCACTCGCCGGGCGTGATGACACCCGGGCAGTTCGGGCCGACAAGGCGCGATTTTGTGCCGATCAGGGCGCGTTTCACCTTGATCATGTCGGAAACCGGCACGCCTTCGGTGATGGTGACGATCAGCTCGATTCCGGCATCAATGGCTTCCAGGATGGCATCGGCGGCAAAAGGCGGCGGCACATAGATGACCGAAGCATTGGCCCCGGTGGCCTCGCGCGCTTCGCCGACCGTGTCGTAGATCGGCAGGGACAGGCTGGTATCCTCGTCCCCGTGCCAGGTCTGGCCGCCCTTGCCCGGCGTCACACCGCCAACCATCTGCGTGCCATAGGCCATGGCCTGTTCGGTGTGGAAAGTGCCGTTGCGCCCGGTGAGGCCCTGGCAGATCACTTTGGTAGTCTTGTCGACGAGTACGGCCATATTATTGGAACCTCAGGCAGCTTGTTTTGTTTCAACAGGATGGCGTTCAAACGCCAGAATGCGGGATGTGTATTGTTCCGGCAGCGGAATCGGGCGGCGGGTTGTCGCGTCCGCGCAGACATAGGTCATGGTGCCGTCGGCGAGCAGCTCGTCGCCGCGGAAAATGCCGAAGGCATAATCCACCGAGGATGTGCCGAAACGCTTGCAGCGGAAGCCGATCTGGATCAGCTCGTCCAGCCGCGCCGGGTTGCGGAAATTGCAATTGGCATTGACGGTGAAGAAATCGAAGCCGGCTTCCAGTGTCTGGTCCCACATCAGATCATTGGCGCGGAAATACTCGGTCACGGCGTGATCGACGAAGACAAAATAATTGGCGTTGAACACAATCGCCTGCGGATCGACCTCGGCCCAGCGCACGCGGTGTTCGTGGAAAAAGGTGAAATCGGAGCGGTCGGTCATGCGCCATCTCCGTTGAAGCGGAACATGAGCGCACCCGCGAGCCAGCCGGTTCCGGCCGAAACGCCCATGACCATGGGAATGGCGAGCGTCATGCCGGTCTCAACCATGCCGATCATGGCCTGGGCCACGAGCAGGCCGATCAGAACCGGGGTCAGCAATCCGATCATCAGCGAGAAGGCGTAGATATTCCAGCGCATCGCCGACAGGCGCGCGCGGACAAACCAGGCGGCATAGCCCCCGGCTGCGACCGGCAGAACGACCATGACGAGGATCTGGAGGAGGCCGGTCACGCGTTTTTCCCTCTGCTCACCACCCAAGCGTTTCGAGGCCGGCTGCCCCCTCCATCAGACAACACCTTTCCGTCATAGCCCGGCGTGTCCGGGCTATCTCTGAGATCACCCGAATAAATCGGGTGATGACGGGTAAGGGCAGACGGCATCCTACCCCTTCACCGCTTTCACGATTTTCTGGGCCGCATCATCGAGATCATCGGCCGGGATCACGTCTAGCCCGGATTCGGAAATGATCTTCTTGCCCTTCTCGACATTCGTGCCTTCCAGGCGCACGACCAGCGGCACTTTCAATCCGACCTCTTTCACCGCGGCGATCACGCCTTCGGCGATGACATCGCATTTCATGATACCGCCGAAAATATTGACCAGAATACCTTTGACGTTGGGGTCAGCGGTAATGATCTTGAAAGCCGCCGTGACCTTTTCCTTGGACGCGCCGCCGCCGACATCGAGGAAATTGGCCGGTTCCGCACCGTAGAGTTTGATGATGTCCATGGTCGACATGGCGAGGCCCGCCCCGTTGACCATGCATCCGATATCGCCTTCGAGCGCGATATAGGCGAGGTCGTATTTGGAGGCCTCGATTTCCTTCTCGTCTTCCTCGGTCAGGTCACGCAATTCGGCGATGTCCGGCTGGCGGTACATGGCGTTATTGTCAAAGCCGACCTTGGCATCGAGGACGTGCAGGTTACCGCCCTCGGTGACGATCAGCGGATTGATCTCCAGCATCGCCATGTCTTTCTCGACAAAAGCTTTGTAGAGCTGGCCCATCAGCTTGACGCATTGCTTGACCAGAGCACCGTCGAGTTCCAGCGCAGCAGCCACCTTGCGGCCAATATAGGGGCTGTAGCCTGCGGCCGGATCAACATGGATGGTGTGGATCTTTTCCGGGGCTTCCTCGGCAACGGCCTCAATGTCCATGCCGCCTTCGGTAGAGCACACAAACGCCACGCGGCTGGTCGCCCGGTCCACCAGAATGGAGAGGTAAAGCTCGCGCGCAATGTCCGCGCCGTCCTCCACATAGATGCGGTTGACCTGTTTACCCGCTGCGCCGGTCTGTTTGGTGACCAGCGTATTGCCCAGCATCTGGGCAGCAAATTCGCGAACCTCGGCGGTGGATTTGGCGAGGCGGACACCGCCTTTTTCACCGGCTTCGGATTCCTTGAATTTTCCCTTACCGCGGCCGCCGGCGTGGATCTGGGCTTTGACGACCCAGAGCGGGCCGGGCAGGTTTTTCGCCGCCGCTTCGGCTTCAGCCGGAGTCATGGCGACCCCGCCATCAGCCACCGGCGCACCGAATGATTTCAGAAGAGTTTTGGCCTGGTATTCGTGGATATTCATGGATGAAAGCCTCGCGTGGGGGAATCAGCGGTCAGGCGGAAAGATATACCGGGCTTATAACACCGGCATGATAGGGCGCAATGCGCCTTTGCCCCTTCAATCGCAGAGGTCAGGTGCCGGCTTCGTCCGGATCAATTTCCGCCAGTTGGGCGGAGGTCGCATGAAGATTGACGAAATCCTCGCGTTCGGCCTCTGACGGAGCCGCTTTCTGACGTTTGCGCAAGCCCATGGACACCGCCAGCAAACCGCCGGCAATGGCCGAAACCAGGAAGACACCGCGCATCCCCAGCGGACTGGCATAGAGCGCGCCGGTTATCAGCGGACCGATGACAGAGCCCGTCGCCCAGACGAGCAGAAGGCCAGAGGCCATGGCCGGCAATTGGCCATGATCGGCGCGGTCGGCCGCATGAGCAATGGCGACGCCATAATGGGCCAGCGATGTGGCACCCCACAGACCGATCAGGATAATCCCGAACACCAGACCGGGATTTACAAATACCGTGAGCACCAGCGAAACGACGGCCCAGCCTGCGCCCAGAGCGCCGATGACCAG
>PFFX01000125.1 GCA_002783385.1 Rhodobacterales bacterium CG15_BIG_FIL_POST_REV_8_21_14_020_59_13
GGAGCTGTTCCGCCTTCGCGCCGATTGTTGCGCCGTCATGTGTTCCGTGGGGGATAAAAGCCTTCACCACCTATCTCGGCGATGACCGCTCGACATGGACAGAATATGATGCCTGCGCGCTGGTGCGGAAACGGGCGTCGGACGCCCATATCCTGATCGATCAGGGTCTCGCCGATAATTTCCTGGAAGAGCAGCTCAAGCCCGAACTGTTTGAAGCGGCCTGCGCGGAAGCGGGGCAGAAGCTGACCCTGCGGCGGCAGGAAGGCTATGACCATTCCTATTATTTCATCTCGACCTTCATGGATGATCATATCGCCCATCACGCAAAGGCGCTGGGTTGATCCGTCTTGCAGGCTTCTTGGTGCTGCGACGAAACTGACACATGTCTGGCCTATCGAGCGGTCGCCGGTTTCTCCCTCCGAGTTTCGGATAACTGGTATAACTGGGCGGGCCTTAGGGTCCGCCTTTTTTATGCGGACGCCAGTTCGGCGAGGATTTCCGCCCGGTGTTCGTCAAGTCCAGGCGAGGGTCTGCCGAGTGCGAGTTCGCTGCCGGTAAAGGTGATCGGGGTGCGGATGCCCGGCACACCGTCGACAAGAATGGCCATTTCACGTTCTATCGTCTGCGGGTCATTAAAGACCTCGGCGAGCGTGTTGATCGGGCCGGCCGGAATGGTGTGGTCCTCGCAAGCCTGCAAGAGGTCTGAGCGTGTCCATTTTCGTGTCTGCTCCGCGATCAGCGGCACCAGACGTTCGCGATGTTCGACCCGGCCGGAATTGGTTGCATATTCCGGTGCCCACCCGGCCTCCAGATCCAGCACATCGACCAGACGCTGATACTGGCCGTCATTGCCGACGGCGATAATCAGATAGCCGTCCTTCACCGGAAAGGCCTGATAGGGCACGATATTGGGATGCGCCGGACCCATGCGGCGCGGGCTCTTTTTTGTCACCAGATAATTCATTGCCTGATTGGAGAGGACACCGGTCATGCAATCCATCAGGGCCATGTCGATATGTTGGCCCTTGCCGGTTGTCGCCCGCCCGGCCAGCGATGCCTGAATGGCGATGACACCATAAAGTCCGGTCAACAAGTCAGCGATGGCAATACCGATTTTCTGCGGGGCGCCGTCCGCATCGCCGGTCAAATCCATCAGGCCGGACATACCCTGGATGATGAAGTCGTATCCAGCATAATCAGCATAGGGTCCGGTATGACCAAACCCGGTGACCGAGCAATAGACGAGCCGGGGATTGAGGGCGCTCAGGGCTGCATAATCGAGGCCGTACTTCGCCAGTCCGCCATGTTTGAAATTCTCGACCAGCACGTCCGAACGCGCCGCCAGCTTACGGACCAGTTCGCGGCCTTCCCCGGTCTTGAAGTCGGCTGTGATCGAGCGCTTGCCGCGATTGCAGGCATGATAATAAGCGGCCGCCCGTTCGCCCTTGTGGTCAATCCAGGGCGGTCCCCATTGCCGTGTATCATCGCCTTGCGGGGCTTCAACCTTGATCACATCGGCACCCAGATCGGCGAGCGTCTGTCCGATCCACGGGCCTGCCAGCACACGAGCCAGCTCCAGAACCTTGAGGCCTTTCAGGGGGGCACCCGTCATCTGATCCTATACTCCGGATCGCGCGGTTTTGCGGGCCAATGCCGTCTGCCAGATTATAACCAGCGGCAGAGCCATTTCGATACCGATACCCGCCATCATTTCCGGTGCAGGTGCGCCCACGGTCAGGTAGGAATGCAGCCGCGCCAGACCGCCCAGAAAAATCGCAAGCGTGACAAACCGGAACAGCCAGATATGGCGGTCAATATTGGGAATGAACCACCAGATGATGGCGGTAAAGCCGAGATAGAAGCCGGAAAGATAGCGGAACTGACTGTCGATCTCCGGTATCACATCGTCCGCTGGCATGAGGCCCGCCGCGCCAAAGAGGATGCCGGTAATGCCGAAATAAAGCGGTGCCAAGCTGAAGACAGCGAGAAAAATCTGAAGGCCGCGTTTCATGTTCTGTCCTTGTCTGGCCGGGTAAAATCCGGTGTGCGTTTTTCAAGGAAAGCGCGATAGCCTTCCGAAAAATCCGCGCTGTCAAACGCCTGACGGAAAAGCGCCCGGGTTTCAGCTGTATCGTTCCGAACACCACCGGCGATCTGGCCGAGGATCACTTTCAGACCGCGCAGGCTGTCGGCGGAGCGTGACGCGATCAGATCCGCCATTCCCTGCACCTTGTCACCGAGTTCGTCTGCCGCAAAGCAGGAATTGACGAGGCCGGTGTTGGCGGCTTCGACGGCATCCAGATGACGCGCAGAAAACAGCATGTCGCGGGCCACGGCGTGACCCACGGCATCGACCAGCCGCCGGGTGTCATTCAACGGATAGAGCAGGCCAAGCTTGGCTGGCGTGATCCCGAATTTGGCTCCCTCAGCCGCATAGCGAAGATCGCATGCCAAAGCGAGACCGCAGCCGGCACCAATGCAGGAGCCCTCTATCCGGGCGATGGTGGGAAGCGGGAAAGCTGCCAGCTTATCCAGCGCCGAGGCCACTTCCCGGGAGAAGGCGTCAGCACTTTCCGGCGTGGCGTAGACATCCGCGAATTCGGTGATGTCGGCTCCTGATGCAAAAGCACCACCTTCCCCCCTGACAATCAGGACGCGCAGGTCAGCATCCGCCAGGGCCTCGTCCAGAAGCCCGGGCAGGGCCTGCCACATGGCCCGCGTCAGAGCATTGCGCTTGGCAGGACGGTTGAGGACCAGTTCCCCAATCTGGCCGGTCTGGCGAAAGAAGAGTGGCTGGCCCATGGTTTCCGGCGATCAGTAGTCGCCGCTTGGCGGAGAGATCAGGCGGGAGAAGAAGACCGCATTCATGAACATGCGTTCCGTGCCCCGAAAGGTCGCCCGGAAGTTCGGATTGTCGGCGAACAAGACCACGGCACCGCGACCCATACGTTGGGCGATAACCGCAGGCGTGCCGCCGATTTCCTCCCGCCGACGCTCTGATGCATAACCGGAAAGAAGCGGTTCATCGGCATACTGAACGACGACAGCAAAAGG
The DNA here is from genome assembly GCA_002783385.1 of Rhodobacterales bacterium CG15_BIG_FIL_POST_REV_8_21_14_020_59_13. GTDB lineage: Bacteria > Pseudomonadota > Alphaproteobacteria > Caulobacterales > Maricaulaceae > Hyphobacterium. Next base: position 3,055 of record PFFX01000125.1, read on the forward strand.
ATCCTCCTCCGGCCATTCCAGGGTTTCGTTCATATTGCGGTGCAGGGCGATGAAGCGGTCAGAATAGCCAAATCCGATCGGATGGGAGGGGTCGAGGTCGCCTTCAAAAATGGCCCCACCGATAACATGCTCGGCATCGTCTACAGACAGGTCGGCATAATTCCGGCGGTCCGGCCCGGTTGCCTCTGCGTCTTCTTCCGCTTCGTCTTCTTCTGGCTCGATGCCAAGGAAAACAGATTGCGCCATCAGCGCGGCTTGCCGACTGGCGATGATCACGCCGCCATCTTCCCGCACCCATTGGCGCACCCGTTCAGCATCACTGTCTGACAGGCGGGTATTGCCGCCACCTACGATGACGAGATGGGTGTAACGCGACCAGTCGAGCCCGCCGAGTTCGTCTTTGCGGCGCAGGGTGACCGGAATATGCATGCGGTAATCAAGCTGGTGCCAGACTTCGCCGGCTTCGTAGGAGGCCAGGCCATCGTCAAAGAGCACAAGCACGTGCGGCTGATCCACGGATCTAAAACCGCGGCTATCGCCCAGATCGGGCGTATTGCCCGGTGTTGATCCGGACACAACCGCGTACACCGACACACCATCTTCGCGCGCGGCTTCGGCGGCCAGCTCGTAAATCCGCTCGTTGGAAACATCCTGCCCTACGAGCGGCACAAAGACCGTGCCCGGCCCGAAGGAACGCGGCCCGCCGGTGACCGGTATGTTTACGTCCTCGGTCGCGACTCGGACGCGGACATCGTTGTCGAGCAGGCGATAGAGGCTCCGCGGCGCATAATAGTCCGACCAGCGCAGCACATAGCCATAGTTGGAGCGTGGCGGCGGTGTTGTACCGGGGCTGCGCGGAGCAATCGCTTCACCGATCAGGTTTGACGAAAAAGCCCGCCCTAGAGGAGCGTAGTCGAGATCGTAAGCCAGCGGCAGGGTCCAGCCTGAGACATCATAGAAGATATTTTCCTCAAACTCTGTGACGCGATCAAACAGGCTGCGGATCATGGTATATTGCGGCTGATCGAGCCGGACGATCATGGCCTCGCCCGCGCGGTAGTCGCGGCCACCAGCGATGACGTTTCGGGACAGCGCGTTTACCGTGATATCATGCCGGTCCAGCAAATCGGCGAACAGGTTGAGGCGTTCGGGATCCCCCTCTGCTGTGAAGACATAGGCGTGATCAGAATCGCGCGCGGCCCGGGCCATGGCTTCGGTAAAGAATTGGCGCTGATAGTCCGCTATCTCCTGCCGCTGTGCGAGCGCGCCTTCAATCGTGGTCAACCCGGTGCGAAAATGGGTGCGTACATTCTCGGCGTGGCGGACGAGGCCGCGATCGGCTTCGATCAGACCACCGCGTGCGGCTCCGATTTCAAAAAGGATGCCGAGCGAGCCATTGACCTGTGGATAGGTTGAGCCCTTGCCGACATAGAAATTGTCGAAGCCTTCAGCAGAGGTATAGAGCCGCGCCTCGCTGTCGAGGAAACGGACATGGTATTGGGCGATGCCTTCGGTCAGCTCGCGGGCGCGCTCGGGAATCAACGGGTTGCGGCGCAAGGGTTCTCCGGGGTGGAAATAGAAGGTGGCTTCGGTCTGCATTTCGTGGAAATCGGCGGAGACCTGTGGCTTCCAGCGATGCCATTGTTGCAGCCAAGCTTGGCTTTCTGGCTGGGTCTGAAGCAGCCATTGGCGGTTGAGATCAAACCAGTAGTGATTGGTGCGCGCTTGAGTCCACAAATTGTGCTGTTCGTTTGCGGGGTCGGTGACCGGTACTTCCGAGCCGAAGGTCTCGACGTGATTAACGCGGCGGGAATGACCATCCGGATTGAAAATAGCGGTGATCAGAATGACGCTGTTGGCCAGCGTTTCCTCGATATCCGTGCCTTGTGCAGCAGCGAGATGGTAAAGCGTCGGAATGGCGGCATCCATACCCGCACTTTCCGCACCGTGAACGCCGTAATTGAGCCAGATGATGGCGGGACCGTCTGCGGCGGGTGCGGAAGGGTCCAGTGACGCCAGGTGCTGTTGGCGGATGTCCTCGATCCGGCGGTGATTGTCCGGAGAGGTGACGGTGAAAAAGAGAATGGGGCGGTGTTCGTGGGAATAGCCGATGGTCTCGACTGATATGCGGTCCGATTGTCCGGCAATTTCTGTCAGATAGGCCACCATCGCATCATGGCGCACCGGGCGGTCGCCAACGCCGAAGCCGAGCCGGTCTTCCGGTGCGGGAATGGCACCATCATATGTGACACCCTCAACTTGGAAATAGGTGATCGGATCGGCCAGCGCCGCCCCGCCAAAACCGAGTATAGCGCACACGGCCACGAGAAATTTCTGCATGATTCTTCCCCACTTTGATGCCATCAGACTTAACGCGCCATCAGCGCAAAGCCAACTGATTGACATGGATGCGCTCCGTCCGGCCGCCGATACGGGTCAGTAATTCATAGGCCGAGAGCCCGGCCGAGGCTGCCTGATCATCCACCGTCAGGTCAGGGCCATATATTTGGGCACATGTGTGGACCAGACTTACCGGATCCGGATGCGCTGAAATGTCGGCAACAAAGGTATCCATCGACACATAGCCGATAATGGGAGCTTTGAGTCCGTCCAGCCAGACATGGCCGCGATTTGAGAGGCAACGTGGCACACCATCCGCGTAACCAGCACCGATGGTGGCGGAAAACCCGCCGACCTTAGCAGTATGAGTGCCTCCATAGCCAAAGCTGTCTCCCGCCGAAAAACGTCTGACCTGCAGGACGGGGGCTTCAAACCGGTAGGGAATGGATAACGGGATATGTTTGCCGGTGACAGGTTGTGCACCATACAAGGCAAGGCCGGGCCGGGACAGATCGAACTGAAACTCCGGCCCCAGAAAACAACCAGCCGAATTCGCGAATGATTTGGGTATGTCACCGAACAGGGCCGCGCGTTCGCTAAAGCGCGTCAGCTGTGTGCGATTTTCCAGCCGGTCCGGCTCATCGGCACAGGCAGGATGGCTCATAACATGCATGAGGTTGAGGCCGTCTCCCATCAAGTTCCGCACTGCTTCATCGTCACTGGCAGGCAGGCCCAGCCGGTTCATGCCCGTATCAAGATGCAGGGCAGCCGGAGCGCCTTTGGCTTCTGGTGACCAGAGGCGGGCTTCTTCCAGCGTGTTCAGCACAGGAAGGATGCCAGCCTGAAGAAAGTTCGCGGCCGGATAGAGGCCCATGCCATTCAGCACAAAAACCGTGCCGCCAGCCTGCAGGATTTCAGGGGCCAGATCGACCGCTTCAGCAAGGTGCGCAAAGAAGAATGTGCGGCAGCCCTCGGCCAGTAATCTGCGGCCAATGGGCCCTGCGCCCAGACCATAGGCATTGGCCTTGATGACGGCAGAGCATTCGGCAGGAGTCACGGTTTCCTTCAGCAGGCGGAAATTGGCCGCGATGGCATCCATATCTATAGTGAGGCAGGGGCGTGCAGACATGGCCGGAGTGTTTCAGGCTGCATCGCGGCAAGCAATTGGCAATTCCACTTCAGGTGCGGCATTCCCGCAAAAGCTCAGTCCTGACCCTAGGTGAAGGCTTGAATGCCGGTTTGGGCGCGCCCGAGAATGAGGGCATGAATGTCGTGTGTGCCTTCATAGGTGTTCACGGTTTCCAGATTCACCGCGTGGCGCAACACATGATATTCCTCGGCGATGCCATTACCGCCATGAATGTCGCGTGCTTCACGGGCAATGGCGAGAGCTTTGCCGCAATTATTGCGCTTCATCAGGGAGATGGTTTCCGGAATCCAGGCACCTTCATCAAGCTGACGCCCCAGACGCCAGGCGCCCATCAGTCCGAGCGAGATTTCGGTCTGCATGTCGGCTAGCTTCTTCTGGACAAGCTGGGTTCCGGCAATCGGCTTGCCGAAAACGATACGGTCCAGAGCGTATTCGCGGGCCGCATGCCAGCAAAAGGTTGCGGCCCCCATTGCGCCCCAGGCAATGCCGTAACGCGCCTTGTTGAGGCAGGAAAAGGGGCCGCGCAGGCCTTTCACATCCGGCATGAGTGCGTCTTCGCCAACCTTGCAATCAGTCAGGCTGATCGAGCCGGTGATGGAGGCCCGCAGGCTCATCTTGCCTTCAATCTTCGGGGTTTCGAAACCCGGCGTGCCGCGCTCGACAATGAAGCCGCGAATGGCTCCGTCCAGCTTGGCCCAGACCACAGCGACATCAGCGATGGGTGAATTGGTAATCCACATTTTCGAGCCGTTGAGCACGTATCCATCCGCCACCTTGGTCGCCGTGGTGCGCATGGCGCCCGGATCCGAACCACCATCGGGTTCCGTCAGGCCGAAACATCCGATCCATTCGCCGGTGGCGAGTCTGGGCAGGTATTTCTGTTTTTGCTCCCCGGAGCCGAAGGCAAAGATCGGATACATGACAAGAGAGGACTGAACGCTCATCGCCGAGCGATAACCTGAATCCACCTTTTCGACCTCATGTGCGATCAGTCCATAAGCAACATGGTTGAGCCCGGCTCCGCCATACTCTTCCGGCAGCGTGGAGCCGAGAAGTCCGAGCGCACCCATTTCGGTCATGATGTTGCGGTCGAATTTTTCCTCGCGGGCGGCCTCGATAACACGCGGCATCAGCTTTTCCTGCGCATAGCCGCGCGCGGTTTCCTGAACCATGCGTTCTTCCCCGGACAAGAGGCCGGTCAGGTCCAGCGGGTCTTCCCAGTTGAAGCTTTTGGCATCGGCAGTGTGGCGGGTGTTCATGGCGGTCGTCCTGTATTCGTCCATAATATGGAGTGTCTGATGGCATTTTCACGCGCAGGCGTCCATTGGTGAGGTCACTATTCGCGCAAGCTTTGCCGCGCTAGGGTCGGCACAGGGGAAACGCCATGAACACCGATACACTGGTCATTGTTGCCACGCTGATCGTCTACAAGCTGGCGCTGATCGGCATTGGACTGTGGGCGTCGCGCCGGAACAAGACCGAGGATGATTTCTTCCTTGGAGGGCGCGGGCTGGGCGCCTGGGTCGCCGGGCTCTCTTATGCAGCATCTACGTCCTCGGCCTGGGTGCTTCTGGGCTTTACCGGTTTTGTCTATACAAACGGGCTGAGTGCGCTGTGGATGGTACCAGGCATTCTGGGGGGCTATGTCGTGGTCTGGCAGGTGTTCGGCCGTCGCTTGCGCGAAGAAACCGCTACGCGCGGTCATATGACGCTGACCGATTTCATGACCGCCGAGACCAGCCAGACCATGAAAACCACCATTGCCATGACCAGCGCCGTTTTGATCATTTTCTGCTTCATTTTCTATATTGCCGCCCAGTTTGGCGCGGCAGGCGCAGCGTTTGAAACCCAGCTCAACCTGCCGCATGTCGAGAGTTTGCTGATCGGTGCGGCGGTCATTCTGATCTATGCGCTTCTGGGTGGTTTCTGGGCAGTTAGTGTGACCGACATGCTGCAAGGTGCCTTGATGGCGCTGGTGGCGCTGGTCCTGCCCGCGGCTGCGCTGATCACGGCGGGCGGTCCGGGCGGTGTTTGGGAGACGCTCAGTGCGTCCGCACCGGAGGGCTATCTGTCCTGGACCGGGCCGCATGGCGGGTTCATTTTCATCGGTTTTGTTCTGGGGATTGCGGCAATCGGGCTCGGCCCCTTCGGACAGCCGCATCTGATTGCGCGGCTGATGGCGGTCAAGGACGAAACCGCCCGCAAGCAAGGTTTCCGCATCGCCATCGGGTGGGCGGTGATTGTCTATACCGGCATGATCACGCTGGCCTTGTCCGGACGGGCGCTGACCGGCGGGAATGCGGACGGCGAAAGCCTGCTCTATCTGCTGGCCGGTGACCTTTTCCCGGCAATGATTGCGGGATTGATCATCGCCGCCGTCTTGTCAGCGGTGATGTCGACCGTTGATTCCCTGCTTGTCGCCACCTCTGCCGCGGTGGCTCATGATATGGGCGTTGTCCGGCATTTTCCGGGGCATGAAGTGCTGATCTCCCGCATTGTCATGGCCGTGCTGGTGGCACTGGCGGTGGCTTTGGCCCTCGCCCTGCCAGCGACGATCTTCAGCCGCGTTCTGTTTGCTTGGTCAGCGCTTGGCGCGGCTTTCGGGCCTGTGGTTCTGGTCCGGGTGTTGCACCGCGAACCAGCGGGCTGGGCGATACTCACGGCCATATTGGCCGGCTTTGTGATGACGGTTTTCTTCTATCTTGCCGGTCAGATGGGCGGCGAGAGCTGGGCCGCAGCGCTGGCACGACTGCCGGGGGATCCGTTCGAGCGCATCGTGCCCTGGGTGCTGCCGTTCATTCTGCTGATCGTGTTTTCAATCGATGCAAGGAAAGCCAGGACCTCCGCTGCATGACAGTGTCCGCGCGCCCGAAAATTCTCTTTGCCGATGACAATGATGCGGTCCTTGAGCCGGTGGCGGATGTGACTTGTGTGGAGGATGGCGAGGCCGCGCTGGCAGCGTGTGCAGGCACACGGTTCGATCTCGTCTTTCTTGACATTCACATGCCCGTTCAGGACGGGATGGCCGCCTGTTCCAGCCTTCGTGAAGGCGGGTATGCCGCACCGGGCTTTGCCTTGTCGGCAGATCTGGAGGTGCGTGACCGCGCCGAATACGAGGCTGCCGGATTTGACGGATTTGTGCCCAAACCGGTCCAGCCTCGCGAATTGCTGAGAATTGTT
>PFFX01000148.1:0-6953 GCA_002783385.1 Rhodobacterales bacterium CG15_BIG_FIL_POST_REV_8_21_14_020_59_13
CTTCATTGTCGATGACATTGACGCCGACTTCAGAGAGCTGGGCAAGCACATCCTCGATCTGCTCAGAGGTAAATTCCTCCTCTGGCAGAGCCTTGATGATTTCATTATGGGTGATGAAGCCGCGTTTTTTCGCGGCCTTGATCATCGCTTTTACGGACTGATCCGTGAGATCGAGCAGCGGTCCATCCTGTGGAGCTTCACTGGAATTGCCTGCTGCGGCCGATTTCATTTTTGTTGCCATTACCTGATTTTCCCGTCCGGCGGCGTGGTGCCGCTCGCAATTCCTGACCTAGACTGACCTATTGGTCTGTCTGACGATGCGCCTTGCCGCGGCGATGAATTTCCATCAAGCCGCGCACCGTATCGGCATCATCATTCTCAATTTCCTCGGTGAGCCGAGACCGCATTTCCTGCCGCTTTGTATTATACCCCGCTTGTTCCATATAATCGCTTGCGATGCGTGTCCAAGCCTCTTCGCGCTGGATAACAGTAGCAGTGTCACCTCCCAGAGCGGTGCGCATGGGCTGTTTCTCCAGATCAAGGCGTTTGAGAACTGCCGCAAACCCCTGTCCTGCAAGATAATTCCGTAAGCCGCCAGAAAGTTCAACATGGCCTTCGGCGAGCGCATCAAGAATGGCATCACGTAGTGTATCGAGCTGACCACAATTGAGCCCGGAGAGCCGTTCGGCCTGATTTTCGGCGATTTCGGGGTATTCCACAGCAGCCAAAAGCAAGTGCCGGAGCTTGGTGGGAATCGGTCCGGTTTCGACCAGACGCTTGGTTTCGGCGGTGGGCCCCAGTGCTGCGCCTTTTTTATAATACCGCCCGCCGGAGGACCGGCGCGTCGATCCGAAGACCTGTTCCAGCTTCTGGTCAAATTCCCGCTGGTATTCTTCCCGCACGGCCGGGTTTTCAATCCGGTAGAGCAAGGCGCGCAGCCGTTTGCGGAAACCGGCGCGGCGGTCGGGGTCGTCCAGCGGTTCTTTTTCGGCCTCTATGTCCCATAAAATCGATGCCAGCGGCCTTGTATGGCCAAGGGCCTCTTTCAGGGCAGATGCGCCATCATCGTGCAATATGTCGTCAGGATCCTTGCCTTCGGGCAGGAAGACAAAGCGCAGGGTCCGGCCCGGCTCCAGAAGGGGCAGAGCGCGTTCCGCTGCGCGATTGGCCGCCATGCGTCCGGCATTATCGCCATCAAAGCAGAGCGTCGGCTCACCGCCTGCGCGCCAGAGGAGCTGCATCTGGTCTTCGCCCAGGGCTGTTCCCAGTGGTGCCACGGCATGTTCCAGCCCGGCCCGCGCCAGAGCGATGGCGTCGAAATAGCCTTCGGCCACAATCAGGCCGCGGGCACCCGATTTGGGGTCAGCGGCCGCCTTGCGGGCCTGCGGATAGCGGTAAAGATTATTGCCCTTGTGAAAGATCGGTGTTTCCGGCGAATTGAGATATTTTGCCCGTGCATTGGCTGTCATGGCCCGGCCACCAAAGGCCACCAGCCGGTTTCGCGGATCGCGGATGGCGAACATGATGCGGCCCCGAAAGCGGTCATAGGGCGCACCGCCATCATCAGGCGCGATCAACAAGCCGCAATCGATCAGCTCGTTTGGCTTTGCCCCGGCGGCAATCAGCTCGTCTTTCAGCGCGGTGCGGAAATCCGGTGCAAAGCCGATCTCATAAGTCTCCCATTCCACCGGTCCATAGCCGCGCCGTTGCAGATAATGCCGGGCGTCCGATCCTGCTCCCGACCGCAATTGCCGGGAAAAGAACCTCTGGGCCAGCTCCATCCACTCGATGAGGGATTTGGAGGCTTCCGCCTTTTTTGCCGCTTCCGGATCGGATTTGGGCAAGTGAAGGCCGGCAATCGAGGCCAGCTGCTCGGCGGCCTCCATGAAGGACAGGCCTTCCATCTTCATCAGCCAGTCAAAAGCGTCGCCATGCTCACCTGAGGCAAAGCAATGGTAGAATTTCTTTTCGTCATTGACGAAGAAGGAGGGCGTCTTTTCCTTCTTGAAGGGCGACAATCCGGCAAACTCGCGGCCCTGGCGTTTAAGCTGAATCTTCTTGCCGACCAGATCCGACATCCGGACCCGGGCACGAATTTCATCCTTGAAATCGTCAGTCAGACGCATGCGGTTACCGGCCGTTTAAGAACACGGCAGACTACGGCATCAGGCGCAGATTGGCGACGGCTCACGCTGCGTTGGTGAGGAGATTTTTGATCTTCGCACCGGCCTGCGAGAAATCCATGCGGCCGGTATAGCGTTCTTTGAGCGTACCCATGCACTTGCCCATATCTTTCAGACCGGTAGCGCCGAGCTCTTCGACAACGCCGCGCGCCGCGTCCTCGATTTCCTCGTCATCCATAGGCTTGGGCAGATATTCACGGACGATATCGGCTTCCTCGCGTTCCTTTTCCGCCAGGTCCAGCCGGCCGGCCTTTTCATAGGTCTCGGCGCTTTCATCGCGCTGCTTGGCGAGCTTTTGTAAAATCGCCAAAATCTCGTCAGTATCACACCCCCGGCAGCGGTCTTCCGCCCGGGCAGCTATATCCCGATCCTTGATCGCGGTCGAAACAAGGCGGAGCGTGGAGAGACGCACCGCATCCTTGTTTTTCATCGCCGTTTTCAGATCGGAGAGAATTCTTTCACGTATGGACATGTCACCCATAACCTCAATGTCTAGCGGACGATCCGTAAGCCATTTATTTTTAGAGCATTTTCCAGCCCAGATCGTTTCTTGACGCTTTGCGGCGCGTCTCCTAGCTTCGCGCGCCATCAGGATATAAAAAGATAGCGATCCCCGCCCTCTTTTTGCAAGGAGCGCGCTCGTATGACGACGACGCAAAAAAATCAAGCCCCAAGGCCAACAGGCTATGCCCGCCTCGTACTGGCGGACGGCACTGTGTTTACGGGCCATGGCCTTGGAGCGACTGGCGAATCAGCCGGCGAGTTGTGCTTCAACACGGCCATGACCGGTCAACAGGAAATCCTCACAGACCCGTCCTATGCCGGTCAGATCGTCTGTTTCACCTTCCCCCATGTCGGCAATGTCGGAAGCAATGACAAAGACGAGGAAGCCAGCTGCGAGGCAGCCAAACACGCCGCCACCGGCATGGTGATGCGCGCGGACATGACCGCGCCCGCAAATTATCGCTCCATGGCGCATTTTGCCGAGTGGATGGCTCAGCGCGGCATTATCGGTATTTCCGGTGTAGACACGCGCGCCATCACAAGGCGGATCCGCGAAAGCGGTATGCCGATGGCAGTGATTGCTCATTCTGAAACGGATGATTTCGATCATGAGGCCTTAAAAGACAAAGCCCGCAAGGCACCTACCATGGAGGGCCGTGAGCTGGCGGCCAGTGTCATGTCGAGCGGAAGCGCCGACTGGTCCATTGGCGATTGGGACTGGGAAAGCGAAAATGCGGCAAAGCACACGCCCGCCGAATCTGTCCCGCAGATTGGCAACTGGTACTGGGAAGGCGGAAACCCAGCCGGATCCGGTAGCGGCCCCTTGGTCGTGGTGCTGGATTATGGAGTGAAAGCCAACATCCTGCGCCGTCTCGTTTCCGCCGGGGCCCTTGTGAAAGTGATCAGTGGCAAAGCCTCCGCCGCAGACATTCTGGCGCTCAAGCCGGACGGTGTGGTGGTATCAAACGGACCGGGAGATCCGGCCGCGACCGGGACATACGCGCTGGAGGCGATCCGCGGTGTGATCGAAGCCGGCATCCCCGTTCTGGGCATCTGCCTGGGTCATCAGCTTCTGGCGCTGGCGCTGGGCGGCAAGACAATCAAGATGCCGCAAGGCCATCATGGCGCCAACCATCCGGTCAAGAATCACGAGACCGGAGAGGTCGAGATCGTGTCCATGAATCACGGATTTGCGGTGGATGTCAGCAGCCTGCCCGACGATGCCGTCGAAACCCATGTGTCGCTCTTTGACGGCTCGAATTGCGGGTTCCGCCTGACTTCGCGGCCGGTCATGGCGGTGCAGCATCACCCGGAAGCCAGCCCCGGCCCGCAGGACAGTTTTGCCGTCTTTGACCGCTTTGTGGCATCGCTGATCAAAGAGACGGTTTGATGGAGGCAGTCCGGACCTGTCCATCGTGTGGCGGCGATTTTGAAACCGCCTATCCACCTTTTGACATCCCTCTGGGCCAGAAAGCCGGCATCAATGCCTGCAATCGTTGCGGCCTCGCCCAGCGTGATCCGGCCATCGCCTTTGATTGTACCCATCTGGAGACCAAACACTATCTGGATGACTGGAAAGCGGTCGATCTTTCCGGCCTGTCCTTCAAGTTCGAACGCATGATGGAAGCGGCCCGGGACCTCACGCCCTGGGTGGTGAAAACAGGGCCGTGGGACAAGCATGTCCTGGATGTGGGTTCCGGCCCCGGATATTTCCTGTTTCATTGCCGGGCGCATGGCTGGAAAGTCCAGGGCGTCGATCCGTGGATCGAGATCGCGCACTGGGGCACCAAGCACCTCAATATTCCCGTTGAACCCGTCCGTATCGAAGACTACCAAGTTGAGAATAATGCGTATGAAGTTGTGACCGCGCTTGACGTGATCAGCTTTGCCGATGATCCGGTCGCCTTCCTGAAAGCCTGCCGTGCCAAGCTGAAGCCAGGCGGGTTGTTGATGATTTCTACACCCAATTACGGGTCTGAAGTCCGCAAGGAAAAAGGGCCGGAATGGCCGGGCCTCGCCGCCAATGTGCGCCGCTGGTTCTTCACGCCAGAAAGTCTGGAGCAAGCTGCACGTACCGCCGGGTTTGGTGCGTGCCGTGTACAGCTTGCTGGCGGGACCGGCGGCGATGAGGAATTATTGTTCTATTCCCAGAACCCACACAAGGCAGCGATCCGCTGGTCAGACATCGCCGAAGACGCGCCTTCTGACAACATGCTGCCGCCGCTCGATCGCAGGCAGGTGGATGAGAGCCTCCTGACCGATCCGCAGCGGCATTGGCGCGAGAAGGGCTATCTGATCCTTCGCAATTTCATTCCCGAACAGATTGTCGATGCCTATTGCCGCGTTCGCGAACGCGTTCAGGCGGATGGCGGCTGGGATGATGAAACCCCTTATCTGGAAGTGCGGGAAATCCGCGATCTTTGCCTCTACAAGCCGCTGGTCGATACACTGCAGTCGCTGATCGGCGAAGAAATGGTGATGAATCTCAACCTGACCGGCTGGAAGACCACCCAGCGCGACTGGCACCAGGACGATTATCTGAATCCCGACGAGGTCCGTGGACGTTATGTGGCCTGCTGGTTTGCGCTGGACACGATTATGCCGGATGCTGGTCCCTTCCAGTTCGTCCCCGGTTCACACAAATGGCCGCATATCAAGAAAAGTAAAATCCTGAATTTTGTGCCCGAAGAGGTTCGACAGACCCGCGCCTGGCCGATACATTCCGAGCGGGTTTTGACCCCTTTCTTTGAAGAAAAAATCGAGCAGGAAAATCTGGAAAAGGTCGAATTCACTGCCGCAAAAGGCGATGTGCTGATCTGGCATGCGCGGTTATTGCATCGCGGGACCGTCGCCAAAAATCCGGACCGGCTGCGCAAGGCAATCATCTCGCACTACACGGCTCTCGATGCGATGAAGCATTATGGTTCGGTCGAGCGCTGGGATACGGGCGGACTCTATTTCGTTGAAAGCAAGAAACGCGAGGCCGACCCCGCCCGGCGTGTCGAGACTGTTTGAAACCGGAGGCCGGATGTCCCCTTCTATAGGCCTGACCCGGCGCAGTGCCATAATCACCAGCCTCGCAGGCACGGCTATTGCCGCCTGCAATGGCCGCCGCGAAGCGCCGCCCGGCCTGTTGCGTGTGGCCATCGGCAATATGCCGGACTCGCTGGATCCCGCGATTGGCCAGTTTGGGGCCTCCGCCCTGCTCTATAAACAGCTCTTTACACCCTTGACCGATTATACTGACCGGCCCGGTGTTGCCCCCGGTCTGGCGGAAAGCTGGCTGGCAGACTCTGGCGGTCTGCGATGGGTCTTCACCCTGCGCGACAATCTGCGCTGGTCGGATGGACATGCACTGACGGCAGATGATGTCGTCTGGTCGGTGCGCCGCATTCTGGACCCGGCAACAGCGGGCGGCGAGCTGGGCGATTTCTACGCAGTCGAGCATTCCCGCGCGGTTCTGACCGGCGAGCGTCCACCCGGCGATCTCGGTGTCCGGCAGATTGGTGAACGGCAAGTCGAGTTCCGTCTGGAACAGGCGCTCGGGATTTTCCCGGTACTGATGCGCGAATTTTATCCGTTTCCGCGCCACGCGGTCGAAGCGTTTGGCAATGACTGGGTCCGGCCTGAACACTTCGTGGGATCCGGTCCCTTCACGCTGTCAGGTATGGGGGCGTTGTCCTTTGATCTGGTCCGCAACACATTCAGTCATGCGCCGGCTGCCGTGGCCGCGGCCCGCGTTGAGGTCGTCGATGATGCCTCAACGCGCACGCGCATGTTCCGGGCTGGTGATTTTGATCTGGCAGAGGCACCGCCGCCGACGCAGATCCCTTTCCTGCGGGAGCAATTGGGGGATCAGGTTCACAGCTTTCCGGCCCCCAAATTCACCTATCTCAAGATCAATCTGCGGCGGCCTCACCTCCGGAACCGGGAGCTGCGCCGCTATTTATCGGTTGTCACTGACCGCGCCTTTCTGGCCAATCAGATCATGGACGGCACGGCGGCGGCAGCAGTGACCGTCCTGCCCGACAGCCCAGCACCCCCACGCGGCAGTTCCTATTCAATCCCAAGTGCAGTTGCAGATCCGGTCCGGATCACGCTGCGGACCACGTCCGGCGACCGCGAAAGACTGGCCATCGCGATCGCGGATGACTGGAACCGGGCCGGGATCGGGACAGAGCTTCTGGCCAGCGCACCGGTCGATCTCTATTCCGCCGTCGACGGGGGGGATTTCGACGTCGCGCTGTCGCATTTCGATCGTGGCCT
>PFFX01000148.1:7082-9302 GCA_002783385.1 Rhodobacterales bacterium CG15_BIG_FIL_POST_REV_8_21_14_020_59_13
GGTCGAAGATGACAGGCGGACCACATTATATCAGCGGGCTGAGGCCCTCCTCCTCGGCCAGCAAGTGATCATTCCCCTGCTCCACGAACAGGCCCACTGGCTCATTTCGCAGCGTGTCACCGGTCTGACACCCGGCGTCCAGCCGCAACTCTGGCGGAAGCTGAGCGTGGGCAGCGCTTAGCCCCTCGCCAAGGGAACGAATCCGGTTTAAGACCGCCTCCTAGCACGACAACCGAACGCTTCTGGCACCGACGCACGCGCATTGCGCCCCCGGCGGTGGACAGGCGCGCGCAAATTTTACGGGGCCGGAATGCCGAAAAGAACCGATATCAACAGCATTCTGATCATTGGCGCGGGACCCATCATTATCGGTCAGGCCTGCGAATTTGATTATTCCGGCGTGCAGGCAATCAAGGCGCTGAAAGAAGAGGGCTACCGTGTCATTCTGGTGAACTCCAACCCGGCGACGATCATGACCGATCCGGAACTGGCGGATGCAACCTATATCGAACCGATCACACCGGAGATGGTGGCAAAGGTCATCGAGAAGGAGCGCCCCGACGCGCTGCTTCCCACAATGGGCGGACAGACTGCGCTGAATTGCGCCCTGCAACTGAACGAGCGCGGCATTCTTGAAAAATACGGCGTCGAGATGATCGGGGCCAAAGCCGATGTGATCGACAAGGCTGAAGACCGCGAACGCTTCCGCGAAGCCATGGACCGGATCGGACTTGAAAATCCGCGCGCCCTGGTGATTTCTTCGCCGAAGGTGAAGGACGAGGATGGCCGGATCATCGGCTATGATCGTGCGGCCGGCATCATCAAGGCGATGCAAGCCATCGACGAAATCGGCCTGCCAGCCATTATCCGCCCGGCGTTTACGCTTGGCGGCACGGGCGGCGGTGTCGCCTATAATCTGGACGAATTTGAAACCATCGTCCGGGCCGGCATCGAAGCCTCGCCGACGGGGCAGGTTCTGATTGATGAGAGCCTTCTGGGCTGGAAGGAATTCGAAATGGAAGTGGTCCGCGACCGCGCGGACAATTGCATCATCATCTGCTCTATCGAAAATATCGACCCGATGGGCGTGCACACCGGCGACAGCGTGACCGTCGCCCCCGCCCTCACCCTCACCGACAAGGAATACCAGCGCATGCGGACGGCTTCGATTGCCGTGCTGCGCGAGATTGGTGTCGAAACCGGCGGCTCGAACGTCCAGTTTGCGGTCAATCCGGAAGATGGCCGTATGGTCGTCATTGAAATGAATCCGCGTGTCTCGCGCTCCTCGGCCCTTGCCTCGAAAGCCACGGGTTTCCCGATTGCACGCGTCGCCGCAAAGCTGGCGGTCGGCTATACGCTGGATGAAATCGGCAATGACATTACCGGCGATGCCATTCCGGCCAGTTTCGAACCGACGATTGACTATGTTGTTACCAAATTCCCGCGTTTTGCCTTCGAGAAATATCCAGGTGCGGAAAACATCCTGACGACCTCCATGAAATCAGTGGGGGAAGCCATGGCCATTGGACGGACCTTCAAGGAGTCTGTCCAGAAAGCCCTCCGGTCATTGGAAACCGGCCTGTGCGGCTTCGACGAGATCGCCATCGCGGATCTGAATGAGGCAGTCGATGACACGGCACGGCGCGAAGCGGTTTCAGCGGCGCTGTCGCGCCCGACACCGGATCGTCTTCGTGTCATCGCCCAAGCCTTTCGCGAAGGGTTTGCCGTCGAGGAAATCAACGCGGCCTGTTCGTTCGAACCCTGGTTCCTGCGCCAGATCGAGGAATTGGTGGCCACCGAAGCCGAAATTCGGACCTCCGGCCTGCCCACCGATGCTGCAGCGTTCACCGCGCTGAAAGCCGATGGTTTTTCGGACGCACGGCTGGCTGCACTGACGGGCACGGAAGAGGTGGATGTGCGGGCTGCCCGCAAGTCGCTGGGTGTGCGCCCGGTCTATAAGCGCGTGGATACATGTGCGGCCGAATTCGAGGCGGTGACACCTTACATGTATTCGACATACGAGACAGCGCCGCTAGGTGGCGTTGCCGATGATGAAGCCCGGCCGACAAACCGGAAAAAGGCGATCATTCTCGGTGGCGGTCCCAACAGGATCGGCCAGGGTATCGAATTTGACTATTGCTGCTGTCATGCCGCCTTTGCCTTCAAGGAAGAAGGCATTGAATCGATTATGGTCAATTGTAATCCCGAGACCGTCTCGAC
>PFFX01000102.1:0-282 GCA_002783385.1 Rhodobacterales bacterium CG15_BIG_FIL_POST_REV_8_21_14_020_59_13
CACGCCGGCGCTGGATGAAGCGACGATGTTCTCGGTCGGCGCGGCCCTGGAAGATGCCGCTGGATTCAAGAACAGGCCGGAGAAGTGGTGGTGAGCCCGCATCCTGCCCTCAAACTGGCCCGCCCGTCGATAGTCGCAGGCGGCCTTCTGGCGCTGGCCGGGGCCTTGCTGGTTACGGGCCGCATCGAAATCGCCAGCGGACTGGTCGTGGGAATCCTCCTCCTCTGTTTCGGCGTTGGCGGTGTGATTTTCGGCTTGTTTGTGCAGGCGGCGTGGCGGATC
>PFFX01000102.1:331-39466 GCA_002783385.1 Rhodobacterales bacterium CG15_BIG_FIL_POST_REV_8_21_14_020_59_13
ATGCCTAGCGTCATCCCTCCCCTGGACGGGCAGGGTGGCTGGAGCAGCGCGCCAGACGGGAAGGGTGTGTCCTGTGTGCCGTCATCCCTTGCGTCCCTTCGGGACGCCTATCTGGAACACCAAGGCTTTTGTGTGTTGAGGTTCTGGAACAACCAGATCAATCGAAATATGGACGACGTGATGGATGAAATCCTTCCAATTCCGGATCGCCGCCGACTGGAAATCGAGCAAGAAAATGTCTGAACATTCCTACATTTTGCAAGGTGCTACGGGCGATTGGGAAGTCGTTATCGGGATGGAGGTCCACGCGCAGGTGGCGTCCCATTCGAAACTGTTTTCCGGGTCCGCGACCGAATATGGTGCGGAGCCGAATACCCAGGTCAGCCTGGTGGACGCGGCGATGCCGGGCATGTTGCCGGTGATTAATGCCTATTGTGTGGAACAGGCCGTCCGCACCGGGCTGGGCCTGAATGCGCAGATCAACAAATACTCGCGCTTTGACCGGAAGAATTATTTCTACCCGGATTTGCCACAGGGCTATCAGATCAGCCAGTTCGAGTTCCCGATTGTTGGCGAAGGCGAAATCGAATGTGAGCGTGATGACGGGTCGCTGTTTACGGTCGGCATTGAGCGCCTGCACCTGGAACAGGATGCCGGCAAGTCGATCCACGATCTGGATCCGAATGCGACCTATGTGGATTTGAACCGGTCCGGCGTGGCGCTGATGGAAATCGTTTCACGTCCGCACATCCGGACGCCGGATGAGGCCGCGGCCTATATGAAGACTTTGCGGACGATCGTGCGATATCTCGGCACGTGTGGCGGCGATATGGAAAAAGGCCAGATGCGCGCGGATGTAAATGTCTCCATCTGCCGTCCCGGGCAGTATGAGAAATTCCGCGTGGATGGCGATTTCAAGCATCTCGGCACGCGTTGCGAGATCAAGAATGTCAATTCCATGCGCTTTATCCAGCAGGCGATTGAATATGAAGCCCGGCGCCAGATTGATCTGGTGGAAGAAGGCGGCACGGTTGAGCAGCAAACCCGGCTGTTTGATTCCAATAAGGGCGAGACACGGTCCATGCGCTCGAAAGAAGAAGCGCATGATTACCGCTACTTCCCGTGCCCGGACCTTTTGCCGCTGGAAATCCCGCAAGCCCGTATTGACGAGATCAAGGCGGAATTGCCGGAACTGCCCGCTGACAAGCGCAAGCGTTTCGCCGATGAGCTCGGTCTCTCGGAATACGATGCGTCGGTGCTGGCCGCTGACAAGGACCGTGCGGACTATTTTGAAGTTGTCGCCGAAGGCCATGACGCCAAGATTGCCGCCAACTGGGTCAATAACGAGCTATTCGGCCGCCTCAACAAGCAAGGCTTGGGCATTACCGAGAGCCCGGTTTCGGCAGATCAGTTGGGCAGGCTGGTCGATCTCATTTCGACCGATGTCATTTCCGGCAAGATCGCCAAGGACGTGTTCGAAATCCTGTGGGATGAGGGCGGAGATCCGGCCGAAATCGTCGAGACGCGCGGCCTGAAACAAGTCACTGATACCGGAGCGATTGAAACGGTCGTCGATCAACTGATCGAGGGCAATCCTGATCAGGTAGCCTCGATTGAAAAAAATCCGCGCGCTCTGGGCTGGTTTGTCGGTCAGGTGATGAAAGCGATGCAGGGCAAGGCCAACCCCAAAGCCGTCAACGAAATCCTCAAACAAAAGCTGGGATTATAGGCGCGGCGGTTGAAATCTTCGTTAGTCTTCTTAGGTGCTCTACTGGAAGGAGCTACGAAAATGAACGAAGAAATCGAAAAAACCGATGCCCGCCAGGGGGAACGCAAACGCGGGCAGGAACACACCCTGATCATTTCCCTGATCGCGGCTGTTGTGGCCGCCGGGGCCGGTTTCCTGATCTTTACGGCGGTCACCTGACGCTCCGCTTCAGCTAAACCCCTGCTGAGCTGATCACTCGGAGGGGACGGACCCGACATGGTCCTCATATTATCTATGTGACTGATGTCTGTTACCGGTTAGAAAGCCATAGAGTGGCTAGAGCAAGCGGATTTCCCGCAACCGTTCCAGTAAATACTCCTGCGCCGTGACGGGGTCGGGATACTGGTCCGGGTTTTCCGCACTGATGCAGTTTTCCAGCGTCCGGATTTCATAGTCCGGGCGGAAATGCAGGAAGAAGGGCAGGGAGTAGCGGGCAAATTTTTGCCGTTGCGGGGCCGGATTGACGACCCGGTGTGTCGTGGAGGGCAGAACATTGTTCGTCAGGCGCTGCAGCATGTCCCCGACATTGATCACGAGGCAGCCGGCGGGCGGATTGACATCGATCCATTCACCAGTCCGGCGGTCGATCACTTGCAGTCCCGCTTCCTCTGCGCCCAGCAGGAGTGTGATCGTGTTTATGTCTTCATGGGCGGCGGCGCGGATAGAGCCTTCGGGTAAAACACTTTCCTGTGCCGGATAATGCAGGAGGCGCAGGATGGAATTACCGTCCCTGACCGGGTCATCAAAAAAGTGCTCGTCCTGCCCCAGATCGCGGGCCACTGCGCGCAGCAAGCGGATTCCAAGCTGGTCTAGCGCTACATAAAGACGGGTAACCGCCTCCCAGCCATCGACTTCTTCAGGCACGAGATTGCCGGGCATGATGGCGGTGTAGGGGTGTCCCGGTGGCAGGTCCCGTCCGACATGCCAGAATTCTTTCAGATCAATCGCGTCTGCCCCTTTGGCCGCTTCCCGTCCGAAGGGGGTATATCCGCGCTGTCCCGCGCCGTCCTTGATATGGTAGTGGGCTTTGACGCCTGGCGGCAGAGCGAAAAAGGCTTTTGCCTTTTCCAAAGCCTCGTCAATCTGTGACTGGTCGAGTCCGTGATCCGAGATGACAGCGAAACCGAAGCGGCGAAACTCCTCGCCCAGCTCTGCTGCGAATACATCCGGATGCGTATCGTCAAGCGTCAGTGATACGGGCGGTATGATCTGCTCTGTCATTGGGCACCTGCGAGAATTCGCGTTGTCATACTGACAGAATAAATCAATGCAAGACCGGCGCGGCGATTACGCTGATTGCCTCAGGTGCAGCCAAAGACCGGATGACAAGGTTTTGGTGATCAATCCTAACAAATCAAGGTATCTGGTAAGGAGTCGAGTGTGTGATTCAGACCTGATTCAGACCGCTTAACAGATATCAAGACTCCCTAACGGAAATAAACCAAATAAATGGATTAACCCTGATTTTTCTTAACCTTATAGAAAACCCCTGAGGTGATTCTCCGACCTGTCCGAGGCCAGAAGGCTCAGGGCATTGGGTGGAACGCTCTCATAGCCAATCCGGCACCAAGCCGGGCATGAGAGCCAGAAATGGGGGCCAAAATGGCTTTCACTGATGTGGAAACGGCGCAGGCGCACGACGTGGTCAACACTGATCCGACGGGCGAAGATCTCTGCAAGCTTGGTCTTCTCTATTCGACCGGCCAAGGCGGCACGGTGGATTATGTGGAGGCACACAAATGGTTCAATCTTGCGACCCTGCTGGGCTGTGATGCTGCGAAATATTATCGTCAGGAAATCTCGGACGAGATGGACATGATGCAGATTTCAGCAGCACAGCGCGCTGCCCGCGAATGGTTGAGCACGCGGCACTAATCTGGTGCATCTAGTTGTTGATCGCGTCCGCGATGGCGAATGAGAACGCCTGATCGAGCGGCAGGATTCCGTAGACATATTGTTCTATGAACAATGTGACTTCGGCGATAGTCGAGCGCGGCACGAAGACGATATCATAGCGCTGCAGCGGGAAGGGGTCGGCCTGACCATTTCCCCGCAGGGCGCGATGCAGATTGACAGTGCGCATCATCAACCCGTCGCCTGAAGGCGAGCGTCTGAGAATGACGATATCGCCCCGCGCGGCTGAATTGCGGAAACCGCCAGCCAGCATGATGGCTTCGAGCGCACCAATGCGCGATGGCATTTCATACATGCCGGGTGTGGCGACCTCTCCGCCGACAATGATATTTTGGGCGGCAAAACTCGTTGCGGTCACCTCCACAATCGGATTTCGGAGCATGGATGTATAGGCGTCCGCGATGGCACTTGCCGCTTCAGAATCGGTCCGCCCGGCTATCATCACACGGCCGGCCAGCGGCAGATTGACCCGTCCATCCGGGCCAATGGTTGCGGTGCGGTTGAGTTCGCTCGCCGTATGGACTGTCACGTCGATCGCATCACCCGGATAGAGCCGGAAAGCCGGATCTGCCGCGCGCCATTCCACAAATTCGATATTGTTCCAGCTGGAAGGGGCGACAGAGTCTTCCGTGTGAGCGCTCGTGTAGCTCCAATAATCGGGTTCGCGGTCGCTGCTGAAAGGTGCTGTGACAGTATTCGTGACCGTTCGCGCAGTACCACAGCCTGCAAGACAGAGGGTCAGTATCAGAACGGATATACGCATTGAAGGAGACTCGCTCGATTAATTCTTACCTGAACAAGACCCTTTCGCGGTTCGGATAATGAAAAATTAAACCGGACACCGTTTTTCTCGCTTTCATGAGTCGCACCCACACAGGCACCGGTTCCAGACCGCCCAGCGACCCTCCTCATCCGCAGGATGAAAGGCGGGAGCTGGATCTGTACGATCTGATCGAAATGATCTGGTCGCAACGCGGGATGATCATTGCAGTTTTTCTGGTGCTGTTTGTTTCCGGAGCGGCCGCGTCATTCCTCTTACTGAACAAGACATATGAGGCGCGGGCGCGCCTGCTTGTCTTGCTGGACGATGAAGATTTAACACCGGGTGCGGCGGGCTCCGGTGACGGATTCATCATCGAACAGGTGCTGCAATCGGAATCCGAGATCTTGAATTCAGAGACGGTGCGGCGCCTTGCGCTTGAAAACATTGGACCTGCCACGATTCTGCCGGAGGGAGGGTCCGAAGCTTTGGCATTGCGGACCATGCGCCATAATTTCTCGGTCGTTCGCGCGCCCAATGCATCAGTGCTGATTCCGGTTCTGAAAGCCGGAAGTGCCGAACGGGCAGAAACAATTCTGAACGCCATAGTCGATGCCTATGTAGAGTACCGGCAAGTCGTTCTGACCGGAGATGGCGCGACGGGTGTGGCGGATCGCCGGGCGCAGTCTGATGAAGCCTATCGTGTTGCGCTGGACGCGCTTGACCGGTTCCTGACCGATAATGACATTACCGATTATGAATCCGATACCGCGGCGCTGTTGACGCGAATTGCGGCCCTACAAACGTCGCTGGCGACAGCGCAGTCTGAACGCCAGGCGTCATCAGCGGCAGCGTCTGCGATTGCCCAGCGCGTAGCAGAAATGCCGGAGAATATTGATCTTTATGTAGAAAGTAGTGCCGAAAACCTGCTCATCGAAAAGCGGTTGGAACGGGAAAGCCTGTTATCGCGGTATCTGGAAGCTGCTCCGCCTGTTGTGGCGCTGGATCGCGAAATCGCCGAGCTGGAAGAATTTATGGCCCGTGGCGGTGTGCAAGGGCTCGGTCAGCGCAGGACGGGCGTGAATACGGTGCGGCAAGGGCTCGTCCAAGAGCAGTTGCGGTTGGAATCGATGGCTGCCGCCGAAGGAATGCGGGCCCGGACAATCTCAACCCAGCTGGCGTCCGCCGAGCGTGAAATCTCCAGGCTGCGCGGGCTGGCACCGCAATATAATCGTCTGGCTCAAAACGTTGCGGCTACGGCTGCTGCAGCAACGTCGCTGGCGTCCCAACAGGCCGAAGCTGAAGCCCGCCAGTCGCTTGCTCCGGGCAGCGCAGATGCTGTGCGGATTGTTGAACGGGCTTTCGCCCCTGTGGAAGGCTCGTCGCTGAAAAAATTGGGCATTGCCGCTGCTTTTGTGTTTGCGGCCGGTGTGGCCATGCTGATGGGGCTGTTGCGCGGATACTGGTCGCGTCATGTTGACCCGGCCGTGCAACGGCAATCCATGCCGAATCATGCCCCGACCGCGGACATGACAGAAGCTATTGGCCCCATGCCTTCCCGCGTGGCCGGAGTGCCGGTGCTGGCGCGAATACCTGACAGAGGCTATACGTTGGCCCGCCGTTAACCGAAGCGGTGAATGCTGTGGTCCCAATAGTGATTCGCGGCGATTCGATGATTGACCTTTCTTTTGAAATGCAGGCGCTGGTTGACCAGCTCGAACCGATTTTTCGGCCCGGCGGCAAGGGCCGTGTGTTGATGTTCCTTGGGGCCAGCAAACGCGCCGGCACCTCGACCATAGCTCGTGAATTCGCACGTGTTGCTGCTGACAGGTCGCGGCGTGGGGTCTGGCTCTATGATCTCGATTTTGCCCGCAATTCTCATGCTGGTGCACTTGCCCGCCCGAATGCGAAGGTTTTCGATGCCTCCTTCGGGCGCAATGCTTTCTGGCGGGCTGAACCGCAGGGTGCCCGTGCGCGCCTGGTGGCAAAGGACTGCGGAAGCCATCTTTATGTCACGGAATTCCAACGCGCCCGGTCGGGCGTGGAACGCCTCGAATTCGGTGGCGCCCGGGAATACTGGAATGCTGTCCGGGGCAGTATCGATCTGGCCGTGATTGACGCGCCCGGAGCCAGCCGTGCCGTCTTGCCTGTGGCGGCGGATGCAGATGGCGTCATTCTGGTTGCCGATGAGAATAGCTGGAATGAGCGGTCCATCGCCGCGCGCCGTGAAGCCATTGAAGGCCGGGGCGGTGTTGTCGCGGGGATTGTCTGCAACCGGTCGCGCGTTGCGTCGCAGCGTGCTGCTTGACGGACGTCAGCACACATATCCACAATTTACGCGCCGCACAGCGGATGAATGTGCTGCGCCCGCTGGAGTTTTTACTCGCCGGTATAGTGCTGTTTCTGGTGTCGCAGGGATTGCTGGGCCCGCTTCTGGCGGACTCGCCGAATTCCGAGGGGAGCACATTTCTGCGGGTGATGTGGCTGCCGGTTTATGCACTGACAATTGGCTGGATGGTGATTACGCCGGCCCGGACGCTGGAAGTCATGTGGCGGACACCGCTCATCCTGATCTTGTCGCTTTTGTGCCTTGCTTCATTCCTGTGGTCAGTGGATTCCGGCCTGACCCAGAGGCGCGGCTTTGCCCTCGTCATGACGAGCTTGTTCGGTCTGTTGCTGGCATCGCGTTTCAACTGGCGCGAGCTGATTACGTTGTTTGCCGTGGTATTCGCCGTGCTGGCGGTGATGAGTACGGTGATGTCGCTCGCCTTTCCAGCCATCGCTGTCCACCACGATATTCATGTCGGGGCCTGGAAAGGCATCTGGTGGGAGAAGAATACGCTGGGGGCGATGATGGCCTTTGGGACTACGGCGGCACTGGCGGCGTCTGTTTTCCACCCCCGGCACAAATTGATCTGGTGGGGGTTTGCAGCGTTTCAGGCCGGTCTGGTCTTGATGTCGACCTCGAAGACGGCGCTTCTGGCGCTGATGCTGGCGCTGGCGGGAATTGCCGCCATCCATCTGATCCGGCGCGGATTTGGATTCTCGGCATTGATCCTGGTGGGCGGCGGGTTGATTACCTTCATCGCCGCCATGGTTATGACCATCGCCCCTGTCGCGGTGATCGAGGCGCTCGGGCGGGATGCTACGCTGACCGGGCGGACCGATATCTGGGCGGTGCTGGCCGAGCAGGTGGAGGCGCGCCCGTGGACGGGTTATGGCTATGGCGCTTTCTGGGATGCGCCCTACGGGCCATCCTTCTGGGTGCGGCAGCGTACACAATGGCCGGTGCCGACGGCGCATAATGGATGGCTGGAAATCGCCCTTGGGATTGGTGTGCCGGGGGTTGTCCTTATGGCACTGTCACTGCTGGCCTCGATCGGACGGGCATTAGGACGCCTGTTCAGCGGTCCCGAAGTGTTCTGGGCGTTGATTTTCCTGATTCTGGCTGCTCTGATCAGCGTGTCGGAGAGCAATCTGCTGCAACGCAATGCCCTGACCTGGGTGTTGTTCGTGGCAACGGCGGCCCGTCTGGCCTTGCCGCGGCGCTATGATGCCGTCAGCCAGCGATAGGCTGGCGTGACCGGCAGCACTTTTGCTCCGCTTTTCTGGATATGATCCAGCAGTCCTGCAAATTCATCCGGTGTGCAGCCCCATTCTGTCGGTGAGGACTGAATGTCATGCGCATAGAAAATGAGCCAGCCCGGCCGCGCCATGCCCTCATCAATGAAGGCATGGGCCTTCATCAATCCCGATTCACTACCATCCATACCGACTGCTTTCAGCAGATTCCGGTCATCGCCCTTGCGGTTAATCCCGGGGCGAACGCCGCGCAGGGTTTTAAACCGGCTTGACAAAACGCGCTTGCTGGAGGGCGAGGCCTCACCAAAGGGATAGGCAAAGGCTGGCAGCCCTGATTTCAGTCCGAGCTGTTGTAGTGCTTCACGATTGGCTTCGGTCTGAGCGCGCGTGACCTCCGCCGAAGCCTGACCCAGATCGGTGTGATTAAGCGTATGGCAGGCAATCTCGTGGCCCGCTTCTTCGAGCTGACGCAGGTCATCGGCATCGAACATTCGACCATGATGGGTATCAGTGCCGGCAAAACCGGCCGCGGCGTACCAGGTGCCGCGCCAGCCGCGTTTTTCCAGCTCGGCTCTCCCGGCTTTGACAGCGGATTTGGGGAAATCGTCAAATGTGATCGAGATGACGAGTTGCTCTGGAGAAATCGCAAGCGGGTCACGTTCCAGCAGCCGCGCTTTCAGGCGTTTGAGTTTACCGGTGATACCGGACGAGGGGATGTAGGCGGTTTCTATCATCTTCAAATTGCGTCTGCTGCCCAGCTGGCGCGCCAGAGTTTCAGGGCGGTTGTGCGGGCTTTCATCGGCGCAATCGGTGTTTGCGCCATCATGGCCCAGGTGCCGCGCAACAGAGCCTGACCGGGAATGGCTTTCAACATCCGGGCGGCTTTTCCGCTTGGCAGATTTGCGAGCTCCGGATGCTTTTCCAGCAAGCGGGCATAATTGTGCGCAGCATCTCGGAATTTTCGTAACAAGACATCCGGCGGCTGCCAACCGGAATGGCCAGCCGGATTGTCAAAATGCATGAGCTCTCCCAGTTTGCCGGCACGCACTGCCCAATCGACATCTTCCCATCCCCAACCGGTGAAATGTTCATCAAAACCAACCTTGCGCATCAGATCTGACCGGGCGAGGAGATTGCTGGTGCAAAATGCCGTTGCGCCGATCTGGTTACGGTAATTTGCATCATTCTCGTCGCTTGACCGGGCAAGTGCAGCATGAAGATGATGTGATTTTTGTTGTACCGGATCAGCGGTATATCCGCCGAAGGCTGCATCGAATTCATACGCACAGATCAACCCCAGCCAGGTCTTGAGAAACCCGTCTGTGACAGTCATGTCGGCATCGAGGAAAAGCTGCCAATCGCCAATCGCAGCGGAGGCCAGACGGTTGCGGCCCGCCGCGCGCCCGACATTGCGCCGGGCGGTCAACAATCGCGCCGGGGCAGGCAAGCTATCCACTGCTGTAGCAACGGATGCGTTCAGCTCCGGATCCGGTTCGCCATCATCAAACAGGACGACTTCAACCGGCAATTCACCCGCTGCAATCTCTTCCGTCAAAGCCATCAAGAGCGGTACCGGATTGTCCCGGTAGAATGGAATCAAAACCGACACCTCGATGCCCGATGCCTGAATAGCCGCGCGATTGGAATAATCGGCATACTGGCTCATGACCCGGCCTCCGCCGGACGCCACCAGCTTTGCGCAACACCCAGCCAGCTGCGGCAGCCTGCAATATTCATGGCCAGAGCCGCTACCGTGAAGACCGCGCCGCCTAAGGCAGCCTTCGCCAGCAGGACGGTGATGGCCGGGCCGTCAACGGGCAGCGCATACACCGCCAGCGCCATCAAGCCGGTCGCCAGCGCGGAGCGGCCCCAATCCAGCCAGGGCAGGGGCAGCGGGAACAAGGAGCGTCCAATCGCAGCACAGGCGATAAGGCTGAACGTATAGGAGACAAGTGTTGCCGCTGCGGCTCCGGCAATGCCGAACACCGGGATCAAAAGCAGATTGAGGCTGATGTTGAAGACTGCGGCACCGCCCATAATGGCCGCCATCCAGCGGGTTTTGCGTTTCAGGATGAAGCTTTCGTGGAAATAATAGGTCATCAGTCCTTTCATCAGTCCGGCCAATGCTATCCAGGGCAGGATCAGCGTTGCGCCTGCGCGGTATTCTTCGCCGACCATGACGGTGGACAGGGGCGCGGCAACCAGCGCCAGCCCGGCGGCGGCGGGAAAACCGATCAGACCCATGACGCGTGCGGATTGTCCCGCCACCCGGCGGGCAGCGTCCGGGCCATCCTTTTCCAGCGCGCGGATCATCAGGGGTGTTGCCGCCGTACCAAGCCAGATAAACAGGATGTCGATCGTCCGGTCTGCCAGCCCATAACCCGCCGCATAAATGCCGACTGCGGCTTCATTCATCAGGCCGGCGATCAAAAACCGGTCGCCCGCAGACAGCAGATGTTCGAATACCAGAGAAATCGAGACCGGCAGGCCGTAAGCGAAATAGACCATGGCACGGCGTTTGTGCCGCTTCCCGGACGCTGATTTGCGCGCCTGAGATGGAAATTCAAAGAACAGGGTGATGAGGCTGGCGACCGCCATTCCCGCAATCGGGCCAGCGGCACCCAGAGGTGTGGCCATCAATATGGCGATGCCGAGGGCGAAACCGCCGAGGACATTGGCGGTTTCAAAGATGGAATATGCTGCAACCTCACCGGCAGCGCGCCGAGATTCAATGCCTATGGCGAGAATCGAGCGGAGCGTTAGCGCGGCCAGTCCGAAGCCGAGCGCGGTTTTGAGTTCGAGGCTTAACGGTGCAAGCCACAGCGCAATACCGCCCAAGATGATCACGCCTGACCCGACGACTGCCAGGCTGGAATAGATGGTGGCGAGGTGAGAGGCGAGATGGCCGCGTGCATCAGCCCTGGCATGAAAGCGGGCGACGGCGGCATCAAGCCAGGTATGAAACGCCATGGCTGTGATGTGCATGGCAGCGAGCGCCAGCGCGTACTGACCATACATTTCGGCCGGCATCAGGCGCGTCAGAATGGCCACACCGCCAAAGCCGACAATGGCGCGGGCGATCTGCACCGGCAGGTATCCGAGAATGTGCTTGCCGAGCATTCCTGAGCGCAGCTCCCTGTTAGAGCCCGCCAACTTGCACACAAGCACCTAAAATCACGTGAACATATACCGGTTTTCTGAAACGAAGCGGAAACCCTATTGCGCTAGGTTATGGGTCACACTTCCGGAGTGATGAATGACCCACTCAATAGATGCCCGGTTGGTAAAGCCCAGTGAGCTGTCTGATGCAGAGCGTGAGGCATGGATCGCATTTACCGACAGCGATCCGGCACTTGCCAGCCCGTATTTCCGGCTGGAATTTGCGGAATGCTGCGAGGAAGCCCGATCAGATACCCGGGCACTTGTTGTCCGGAAAGGGGGGCAGATTGCCGGTTTTCTGCCTCTGCAAATGGGCAAGGTGGGCTACGCGCGGCCGATCGCCGGGCCCTTGTCAGATGTCCATGGCGTCATTGCCGAGCCGGGCCGGGCGGTTGACCTGAGATCCTGGCTGAAGGCGGGCGGTGTGCCGCTGTTCGAGTTTCACAGCGCTCTGGGTCTGCAATCCTGCTGGAAAGACTTTGCCCGTGTAACTGATGGTTCCTGGATCATTGATCTGTCTAATGGATACGAGGCCTTTGAACAGGCAAGTGCCAAAGCCGAGCCCAAGGCATTCCGCAATATTCGCGCCCGCCGACGCAAGCTTGAAGAGATTGAGGGCGGGTTTGAATTCCGTATGGATGATGACCGTCCCGAAGCTTTTGCGGCCATGGTAGAATGGAAGCGTCAGCAATACTGCCGGACCAAGGTCTTTGATGTCTTTTCGGTTGGCTGGACAGGCAGTTTGCTGGCCGCGATTCTGAGGAAACAGTCAGAGCGGTTCCGGGGCATTTGTTCAACCCTGAATATTGATGGCCGGATCGCGGCAGTACATGTCGGCATGGCGAGCGAGACGCGCTGTCACTACTGGTTTCCAGCTTATGATCCGGACTACAACAAGGTCAGCCCCGGCCTGCTGCTCTTGCTGGAAAAAATCAGGTTTGCCTCGGAGGTGAAACGAACCAGCGTCGAGCTGGGGCCCGGTGATTATGATTTCAAGCGCAATCTTGGCAGCTGGCAGGTGCCACTGGCGCAAGGCTGCATTTTGACCGCTTCTGCCCCGGCAATCCTTCGGGGCGCGGCCGGATCTTTGGTGGGTGCGATTGAAAAGGCTCCGCTCGGAAAAGCCGCCGGTCTGCCGCGGCGTGCCTTGCGCCGGGCGGACAAGCTGGCGTCCTTCTACGCATGGTGATCAGGCCGAACCGCCGTACGATTCTTGTTGCGGGCGGTGCGTCCCTGCTGCTTGGCGGGCAGCATTCTGCCATCCGGCGCAAGATCGATCTCTGGGACAATGCCAGCGGGCCGCATCTGCGCGGCGCGATCCTTCCGCAACGCCGCGTCTATCCAGATATTGACGGCGACAGCTTTCTCGGTCGGGGGCCTGTGGGGACGCCGATCAGTGACCGGGCGCTGGCCAGTTTGACGGAAACGGGTGCCAATCTGGCGCTGCTCTCGCATCCGGGGATATTTACAGAAACGACACCCTATCGTGCCGATCCGGCAATTGAAGACCATCTCGCTGCTTTGGTTGAGCGATGCACACGCCATGGCCTGTTTTCGGTGATCGGGTTCCGGACCGGACCTGGACGCTCAGAATTCACTTTCCACCGCGATGATGGTGATAGCTGGTTTCCGTCCTCCATGATTGATGAGCGTGTCTGGTCAGAGTCCGAAGCGCAGTCGGCCTGGTGCGATATGTGGCAGCATACCGCCCGGCAGTTCAGGTCTAACGCAGCTATTGCGGGCTATCTTCTGATGGTGGAGCCCAACGGCAGCCATGTTGTTCAGCATTCTTCCTGGCCGCAAATGGCGCGCCGGATCGGTCAAGCCGTGCGGGTAGCAGACATTGAAACGCCTTTGCTGATCAGTCCGGAAAGTTATGCCAGCGTGTCACATGAAAACGAACTGGACATGGCCGGGCTGGGACCGGTGGTGCTTGCCATTCATGATTATTCGCCCTTCGCCTACACTCATGCTGAACCGCATAGCGCCGCCTCTTTTTCCGAAGACGACGCGCGGATTTCGCCGCCGCAGTCCGAGCGGTGGATGGTAGGGGAATGGGGGGTGCAGCGGTGGGTCCGCAATGCCCCGCAATTTGCAGCCTTGCGCCTGCAGTCGATGGAAGAGCAAGGCGCAAACTCAGCCTGGTTCAACTGGCCTTCCGGCTGGCGGGTCTATGATGAGATCGAGAATGGATGGAATCCGTTTTTCGGGCCTGACCCGGAGGCCACGCGCCGTATCGCCAATCCGCCTATAGTGGACGTGCTTCGCCGATACTGGTTGCGTAACACGCTGCGGCCCTAACGGATATTGACCTTGTCGCCGAGCAGGGCCGGCCCGGTTTTCAGCATGATCCATAGATCAAACCAGAGACTGGCCTTGCTGATATATTCCACATCATAGCGGATGCGCTCGCGCGCAGCTTCCGGGGAATGGAGCGGACCGCGCGATCCATTGACCTGGGCCCAGCCTGTCAGTCCCGGCTTGACGCGGTGACGGTGAGCATATTCGCCAACCAGGCTGGAAGTCAAAGCAGCCCCGGTTTTCATGCCCGGCGCGTGCGGGCGCGGGCCAACCAGAGACATTTCGCCTTTCAGCACATTCCAGAGCTGTGGCAATTCATCAAGGCTGGTCGAGCGGATAAAGTGGCCAATGCGGGTGACTCGCGGATCATCGCGCTCGACCTGACGGACAGAACCATCGTCCGAAGCCGGCTCATCGCGCATGGAACGGAATTTCAGGACCTCGATCAGGCGGCCATTAAAGCCTTCGCGTTTCTGGCGGAACAGGGCCGGGCCGGGAGAATCCAGCCGGATCAATAGCGCCAGCAAGGCCATAACGGGCAAGGCAGCGACGAACAGGACAGATCCGATCAGGAGGTCTTCCAGCCGCTTGGCGATGATCCATCCCGGCGTCACCGGATTGCCGGACAGGCGCGCGGCCGGAGTGTTTGCGATTTCTTCGAGGGATTGCTTTTTCGGGTTGAAGTGCTCGAAATCAAGAAGCAGGCAGACCGGCTGGGCAAGGCCTGACAGGCCGGCGAGCAGGGATTTGACACGATCAACGGCATGTGGCGTGACAGTGACGATAATGCGGTCGACCTCATGCAAGTGAGGCCAGCTCGTCAGGTCCTGAATCGTGCCCAGATAGGGCGCGCCAGCGAGAATGGATGGGCTGCGCGTGCGGCGATCGTCAAACACGCCGAGAATGTTCACGGCCTTGCTGCGCCCATTGGCATTGATCAGGCGGCGGGCATTGGCGGTTGCGCCAACGATAACAACATTGGCTGCAAGACGGCCATTACGCGCCCAGTATTCCATGAAAAAGGCATAGATGGTATGGATGATCAAAAGCGCCGTGGCAGACACGCTGGCCTGTTGGGCTGCGGCCAGTGTCAGGGACGGATCCGACAGCCGCACCAGCAGAATACTGGACAGTCCTGCCAAGCCCAGACCGATAACGCCGGTAGCGATATGACGCCAGGCCGGCTTGCGCGCGCGAACGACATAAAGTTCTGAAAACCGGAAAGCGCACAGGGACACGCCGAGGAAAATCAGGATCGGCCAGAAGTCCGCGCCAAATGACAGGAAGGCGGCCACAGCCAGACTGCCCATGATGCCCAGATCAATGAGCTGCAAGGCACGGCTCAGCGTGGCGCGGTCAATACGATTGGCCGGCGGCTTGATGTTCTCGCGCATCAATTCGAGAGTTGCAGCGCGCCCGTTCTCCAAGCCTGCAAAGCCCGGCGAGACATCATTCGCAGGCGAAATGGGCCGTGCTTCATAGTGCCGCTTGTTCATGGTCACCGTCCCCGATCAAATTGATCCGAACGGGATAATGCACGGATAACGAAAAGATTCGGTTGTCAGAAGTGGTTAGCGGATCGTGAAGGGCATCCATTTCGACTTGCGCTGAATTGCCTGTATAGTTGCGGCATTGCCGACGGGGGGAGGGCGAAATGCTTCGACTGATTGCGATAACGGGTCTGGCCGGACTTCTGCTGGCCGGATGTGCCAGTACGCCGCCTGGCATGAGCCCAAACGATATGCGCTCGTCGGCCACAGCTCCCGCCCCTGATCGGTCAGAAAGCAGTAGCGAAGGTCTGGACTTGGCAGATCCCGGTGCCGGCGTCATTGGCGGCAGCAGCACAAGAACCGGCTTTGACTATCCGGCCATCGGCACGGCCTTTGCCGGCACACGGCCGGAGACGCCCTACAGTATGGCTGCGCAGGGTGAAGCCCCTTACTGGCGTGCAACGATTGAGTTCCATGATCTGGAAGGCGACGTATTTGGCGATTTCCGGATGATTGCGGCGGAACAGGAACCGATCCTGACGACAGTGCATCTGGCACCCGATCATTTCGTCAACGGTTTCCGGCGCTATGTTTCGGTAACGCCTGAACCGGTAACGGTTTCCGCAGCGTTTCAAGCCGGTCCGTGCATGGATTTTGACGGAATAGAGCGCCCGTTTTTTGCGTCCATTCGCGTCGATAATCAGACCTATGGGGGCTGCGCCCGCGAGGAGGGCGGTCAATGGGACTGGAGCCGGGATATTCTGACCCGCTACGATCTGATCCTGCTATGCCTTAACGAAGTGCCGGGGGCTGTGGCTGCCATCGACGCCTATTCACCGAATGAAGACAATACCGCAGTGCGGGTGATGACCGATGACCAGAACCGGTATGAATGTCTGATTGTCAATTCGGACCAGCGGATAGCATCAGTCCGGGAACTGGATATGACCGAAGTCCATCTGAATGAAGGGCGGACGGTGTTTCTGGCAACTGAACCAGAAGCGAATGAATGCCGGGCGATCGAGCATATCCGTAACGCCGATGGCACATTAATGGGCGTACTGGCTCACGATCTCTGTCAAAATCCCCGCACTCATGCAGAAGGGCGGCTCGTGTCCGGCGAAAATTAGTGTGGGGAGCTTGCTGCTATGCGCCGTCAAAGAGTTCGACATATTCGCCATAGCCTTCAGCTTCGAGTTCTGCGACGGGAATGAAGCGGAGCGAGGCGGAATTGATGCAATACCGCAATCCGCCGTGGTCTTGGGGACCGTCGGAGAAGACATGACCGAGATGGCTATCACCGTGCGATGACCGGACTTCGGTGCGGATCATGCCATGCGTCCGGTCGCGCAATTCCTTCACATATCCGCCGTCCACAGGTCTGGTGAAGCTGGGCCAGCCGCATCCGCTGTCAAACTTGTCCATCGACGTGAATAGCGGCTCGCCCGATACGATGTCGACATAAAGACCCGCCTCCTTGTTGCCGGTATACTCGCCGGTGAAGGGCCGCTCGGTGCCGCTTTCCTGAGTCACGCGATACTGCTCGGGGGAGAGTCGGGCGATGGCGTCCGCATCTTTGTTATATGGGCGGGACATGACGGTCTCCTTTCGCGGATTACATCAACCTGAACAACAGATATGGGTCTTGCCGAAACTAGGTTCCAGCCGTCTGAAGCAGGCGTTAGGCCGGCGTTTTACGGCTATTGCTGACCGCCGGTGACTGGCTCACCGCCCGCTTCTTCCGCCTCTGTCTCAAGCCGGTGTGTCATCCAGTTTGGTGTCTTGGTAAAGCGTCCAAGTACGCTATAGGCCACCGGGATTACGAACAGGGTGAACAGGGTTGCAACCGTCACTCCGGTGAAAATGACCACACCAATCGTGATGCGGCTTTCAGCGCCAGGACCGCTGGCCAGCATAAGCGGAGCTGCACCGATGGCGGTCGAGAGTCCGGTCATGAGAATGGGCCGGAAGCGGATCTCCGCTGCATCCAGCGTTGCCGTCATGAGATCCCGGCCTTCTTCGCGAAGCTGATTGGCGAATTCGATGATAAGAATACCGTTCTTTGCGGCCAGCCCGATGAGGATTACCAGCCCGATTTGCGAATAGATGTTCAGACTGGAGCCAATAACTTCGAGGCCGAAGAGCCCGCCCGTTACAGCCAGCGGAACCGTCAACATGATGATCAGGGGCTGGATGAAGCTTTCAAACTGTGCGGACAGCACCAGAAATACGATCAGTAGCGCCATGCCAAAGGCAAAGAGAAGGGCGGTATTGGCATCCAGAAATTCCTTGGCACCGCCGAGATAAGTGGTTGAAAATCCCGGAGCCAGTTCGCGCGCGGCCCAGTCATCGAGCCATTCCACGGCTTCACCCAGTGTATAGCCTTCCGCCAATGTAGCGGAAACCGTTATGGCGCGTTGGCGGTCGATGCGGTTGCGCGACGAGGCTTCACCGATTTCCCGAACTGATACGAGGTTGGATAGCGGTATGAGGTTGCCGTCGCGGCCTGCCACGTAAAGGGATTCCAGGTCCTGTGCGCTGGAACGGTCATCGCGGCGGTTTTCCAGGATCACATTATAGGCCTCGCCCTGATCCATGAACTGTCCCACGCGCCGCGAGCCGAGATGGGTCTGCAATGTTTGTCCGATATCGACGACGGATACGCCAAGGTCTGCTGCACGGTTGCGGTCGATATCGACAACCAGACGCGGGCTTGTCGGCTCATAATCCTTGCGCGCACGCATCAGGTTTGGATTGCCCGTGCGAATGGCGGCCAGCAGCCTTTCAGCTTCTGCATCGAGGCTTTGATAGTCAGGCCCTTGAAGTACAAACTGGATGTCATCACCACCGCCACCGCCGCGTATGGCCGAGCGCATGGATGCAAAGGCCCGTACACCTGTCAGCTGGCCGAAACGGGCATTGATTTCGCCCATTATTTCGCTGCCATCCCGTCTCTCGTCCCAATGAACCATGGTGCCGATAACGATACCGGTATTGTAACCGGCACCGCCCCATCCTGGGGCCACCACAAGGATACGGCGCAATTCTCCGCTTTCGACATATTCCATGACGGTGTTTTCGACTTCAGAGGCTTGCTCTGTCATATAGTCAAAACTTGCGCCCTCCGGTCCGGAGAAGAAACCAAAGAATGATCCCCGATCTTCGGGAGGCGTCAGTTCACCGGGCAGCCGGTTCAGCAGATAAGCAGAGCCGCCCAGCGCAACGAGTACGACGGGAATAATCATCCAGGGTGTTTTGACTGCGATTTCAAGGCTGGAGCGGTAATTGTGGCGGGCACGGTGAACAATCTCGTTCACCCAGCGCGCCGGCCCCTTGGCTTCATTCGATGGCTTGATCAGTTTTGACGCCATCATTGGCGATAATGTCAGAGCAACAAAACTCGACAGTATCACGGCGACCGCAATGGTTAGTGCCAATTCATTGAATATGCGGCCGATAAAGCCGGGCAGAAAGACCAGCGGGACAAAGACCGCCACCAGAACCGCTGTGGTGGCAATGACGGCGAAAAAGACCTGACGGCCACCGCGCAAAGAGGCGAGGGCAGCGCCTTCTCCCATATCGACGCGGCGCTGGATATTTTCGAGCACGACAATGGAATCATCGACTACCAGGCCGATCACCAACACCAGTGCCAGAAGGGTCAGAATATTGATAGAAAAACCGGCAGCGGCCAAGCCTGCAAACGTACCGATCAGACATACGGGCACAACGGCTGCGGGAATAATGGCGGCGCGAAAACTGCCGAGGAATAGATAGATAACCAGAACCACAAGAGTGGCTGCGACAAACAGCGTGCGCCAGACTTCCCGGATCGATTCCTGGATAAAGACCGTGTCGTCGGAGAAAACGATCATGGTCATGCCTGCCGGAAGGCTGGGGCGGATGCGCTCGACTTCGGCCGCCACATCCTGTGCCACCTGAACAGAGTTTGCCTGACTTTGCCGGACAATTCCCAGACCGATCATGTTGTTGCCATTGCCGCGGAACAGGGTTCGGGGTTCTTCTGCTTCCAGCGACACATCGGCAACCTCACCGAGGCGGATGATATGTCCGCCTTCACCTCGGCTAATTGGCAAACTTTCAAAGCTTTCAGGATCGGAAAACAGGCGTTCGACACGCACGACGATCTGGGTGTCCGGAGTTTCAATAGAACCGCCCGGCACTTCAACATTCTGGGTCCGCAAGGCTGTGTCGATATTTGCAACGGTTACGCCGCGCGCCGCCATGGCTTGGGGATCGAGCCAGATGCGGATTGCATATCGCCGCTGACCGCCGATACGGATCCGTGCAACACCATCAATCACACTGAGCCGGTCGACCATGGCGCGCTCAGCATAATCGGACAATTCTTCAGACGTCAACCGGTCTGACATCAATGCATACCACATGAAGGGGCGCGCATCGGAATCCTGCTTGCGGACATCTATCTGCTCAACCTCCGGCGGCAAACGGTCCGAGATGCGTGAAACCGCATCGCGGACATCATTGGCTGCCGCTTCGATGTCGCGGCCGAGATCGAAAGTTATAGAGATGCTTGCACTGCCGTCGCGCGAAGACGATGTGATCCGCTCGATACCGTCTATGCCAGAAAGCTGGTCCTCGATGACCTGGGTGACGCGGTTTTCGACCACTTCGGCATTTGCGCCGGGATAATCGGCCCGCACAGAGACGATGGGTTGATCAACATCGGGCAATTCGCGGAGGGGCAGTTGTTGTAACCCCAGAACCCCGAAGACAATAATCAGAGCGCTGGCCACAAAGGCCAGAACAGGGCGGCGGACGGCGACATCTGATAAGGTCATGGCTGGCTAACAAGAGCGCTGGCGGGTTCACCGGATTGTTGACGTCCGGATCCTGCCCGTTCAACGATCTCAATGGGCATTTGATCGCGGATACGATGGACCCCCTCCGCCACAATGACATCGCCAACCGCCAAGCCTGACGTGACTTCCACCCAGTTTCCGAGGCGGCTGCCCAGTTCAACATGCTGTTGCCGCACCACCCCGCTGCCATCACTTTCCTCGATAATAAAGACAAAGCTCTGATCGAGATATCGCGTGATGGCGGAGCCGGGAATGGCCGGTCGCGAACGGACATCCTGCCGCATTTCCACCGTCATCAATTGTCCGGGGCGCAAATGGCCGGAGTCATTGTTGATCTCGGCCCGGACTGTGACGGTGCGCGTCACCGGATCAATACGGCTGCCAATCTGGGCGATGGTGCCAATAAAAACCTCGTCAGGATAAGCCGATGTTCCGGCCGTGATTTCCTGCCCCGGTGACAGCACCGACAAAAAGCGCTCCGGCACAGAAAAATCGAGCTTGATGATGGACGTGTCATCCAAGGTGATGATCGTATCGCCGGGACGCACCAAACTGCCAAGGCTCACTTCTCGCAGCCCGACAACACCCGAAAACGGAGCACGAATGATCCGGTCGGCGAGCCGCGCCTCGATTGAATTGACACGGGCGACGGCCCGTTCGACGGCGGCACTGGCTTCATCCAGCCTCTGACGGGGGGCTATACCGCGTTCGATCAATCCCTCAACCCGGTCAAGTTCACGGCGGGATTCGCGCAGCGTGGCCCTTGCTTCGGCCAGATTTGCGACTTCTTCTGTGTCGGTCAGCTCGACAAGGATATCGCCTCCGGATACTTGCTGTCCTGACTCGAAATTCACACGCGAGATGGTGCTTGAGACACGCGCTGTAACCGCAATCGTTTCATTCGCTCCTGCCGTGCCGAGCGCTTCAACAAGGTCTGCGAAGGTCTGATTGCCCACCGTATAGGCCGCCACTGGTGTTGCTCCACCACGGAACCCGCCATTATCTGGCTCTGCGCCTCCGATAGACCGGATAAGAACTATGGCGGTCATGGCGATAAAGACGCCAAAAACAATAATCAGGGTGGTCGCGCGTTTCATATTCTCTCCAGTTGTGAAATTGCGCCATTCGTCCGGAATATCAAGTCAGATGGCCACCACTGTGCAGATGGATCAGGACTGATCACGCATTGGGGCGCTTGGGTGCCCAGCAGATGGGTGACTGGCCTGACTACCGTTTGACCGGCGATTTTACTAGGCCCGCCCGGATTGCGTCAAACGTGCTTCGAGACTCGCGTAATTACGCCCTCAAGCTTGACGGCTTCGGCAACTGTATTCGAAATCGTTCCGAACTTTCGGACATTCTTGTGCAGCAGGTCGAGGCGGTGCTCATCCTCATCTGTATCGACGATTATCTCATAGGTAATGGAAACCATTTTCGGAGGACTGTCCTGTCTTGCCCCATGAAGCTTCACCTCGACTCCGCGTAGTTCGAATTTCAGTAACGGCGTCACACGCTCAATCCCCTTGATCATGCAAGCGGCCACAGCGGCGAGCAATAATTCAGCTGGATTAAAGGCGTCTTCGCGGCCTTTCATATCGGTGTCGAGCGTTATTTCTGCCTGTTTTGTCTTGGCGAGGCTACCATGATCGTCGATGCGCCGGGCTTGAATTGAATATTCGAGCATTTGGCTTCACCATTTCTCCAGAGTCATTAAAAGCTCCCGGCAGGGCTCTGTATTACACAGGTTTCCGGCCAAGCTGCCAATAATTTCGTGGTTGATCCAAAGTGGGTTGTAATCATGGCATCATGTTTATTCCTCTGGCCCAGTGCCAGGGACAAGGAAGACCGGATTTTCATCCGCCGGCTTGGCCGCGAGTTCCTCGTCAGTCAGCCGGGTATAAATTTCGATCAGTGTGCCGTCAGGATCTGCAAGCCACAGCTCGTGTAGCGGCGTTCCTTTCCAGGTCGTGCGCGGTGGCTTCCCGACAACCGCACCGAAGGCAATGGCACGATCATAGGCGTCAATGACGGCGGCCTTGTCAACGACGCCGACGCCGAGATGGTAAAGAGTGTCGTGGTGCAACTCCTTGCCGTCAGACACCACAAGTACGAAGTTCAGATCAAGGTCAGGCCGGATAAAGGTCGCGTAGCGATGGGTCCATTCCTTCGGCCAAGTGTTCAGCAACCAGGTGTAAAAGCGGGTGCTCGCTGCGAGGTCGCTGACGCGGATGCTTGCATGGAACTCCTCTGAGGCGGGGCCTTTTTCAATGGCTATCAAGGCTTTCAAAATCTCGAGCCGCCCCTTTATTTGGTTCCGTGCAGTGCGGAAGCGCTGGCGCATTTCCTCTGCGGGAAGAGAGGCGTCTTTGGAGGCCGGATCGGCGATCGGCCAGTGAAGCCGCCGTACGCGGCCCGGCAGCAACGGACAGACTTCCTCAGCGCAGAGAGTGACGACGAGATCGATCATTTCAACGTCGATCTCATCCACTGACTTCGAGTGGTGTCCGGAAATGTCGATGCCGATCCCGGCCATCGCCTCAATGGCCCAGGGGTTGACCGCCGCAGGTTCAGAGCCGGCACTCATCACGGTTACATCATCGCCGAAAATATGCCTCGCCAGACCCTCAGCCATCTGACTGCGGGCCGAGTTGGCAACACAGAGAAAAGCAATATTACGCATTGCCACCCCCCTGCTCCGAACCGCTCTCAATGGGCTTGCCGGGCGTGTCGTCAAACCAGCGCTGCTTCAGCCAGAGGGCGACCGTTACCAGCGAGATCAGGACCGGCACTTCGACCAACGGCCCTATGACCGTCGCGAACGCTACCGGTGACGCCAGTCCGAACGCGGCAATGGCGACTGCGATTGCGAGCTCGAAATTGTTGCTGGCGGCTGTGAAAGCGATCGCCGTGGTTCGCGGATAATCGGCCTCAATCAGCTTGCCCATCCAGAAACTGACCAGAAACATGATGACGAAATAGATCGCCAGCGGAATGGCGATGCGCAGTGCGGCCAGAGGCAGCTCGAGTACCATCCCGCCCTTGAGCGAGAACATGGCAAAAATGGTAAAGAGAAGTGCGATCAGTGTCACCGGACCAATTCTGGGCAGGAACCGGCTTTCGTACCATACTTCTCCCTTACGCTGCACCAGCACCCGGCGTGTCAGATATCCGGCCGCGAAAGGTATGCCCAGATAGATCAGGACAGCCTGGGCGATGGTCCAGAAGCCCACATCAATAACACTGCCTTCAAGACCTATCAGTGGTGGCAGAAAAGCAAGGAAGAACCAGGCATAAATGCTGAAAAACAGAATCTGGAAAATTGAATTAAACGCGACCAGAGCTGCCACATACTGGTTGTTGCCTCCGGCAAGCTGGTTCCAGACGATCACCATGGCAATGCAACGGGCAAGGCCGATAAGGATCAGTCCCGTCATGTATTCCGGATAATCGCGCAGGAAGGTTACCGCCAGCGCAAACATCAGCACCGGGCCGATCAGCCAGTTCTGAACCAGAGACAGGGCAAGGACCCGCCTGTCCTTAAAGACGAGCGGCAATTCCTCGTAGCGGACACGCGCCAAAGGTGGATACATCATCAGGATGAGGCCGATGGCGATCGGAATATTGGTGGTGCCGAAGGACAGGCTTTCGAGGAAGGCAGGGAAACCTTCAAAGACC
Organism: Rhodobacterales bacterium CG15_BIG_FIL_POST_REV_8_21_14_020_59_13; assembly: GCA_002783385.1. Classification (GTDB taxonomy): domain Bacteria; phylum Pseudomonadota; class Alphaproteobacteria; order Caulobacterales; family Maricaulaceae; genus Hyphobacterium. The sequence goes on from PFFX01000102.1 coordinate 23,825, forward strand.
GATCCAAGACCGACCCCCAGCGCCATTGCGGCAAAGATCCAGATCGTCAGATAGCGGTCCAGGAACGACAATTTCTTGCGGGGGGCGGCAGTTGCCATGCGTTACTCCATAGCCAAGTTTCAATCGCCGATAGGCGGTTGTTTCTTTGAGGATGATAGCGATTATCCGGATCCGCTTTATGCCACTTTGACAGGGCTCTTGCTCGAAAGACCGCTTAGCCGCTTTCCTCCGGCCAGTTCATGTATCTGCGTCAAGACTGCCAGTGAGGGGCTGGGCGACCGGGGGTTGAAGGCGAGGCCGGAAATACTGATACCGGTCATCATGCAGCCATTTTTTCATTGTTGTCTGCCACAACCATGATGGCGTCGATCATGTGCTGAACACTGCGCGGAAGGTCAGGATTGCGCCGATAGCGCACCCATTGGGCATCGCGCCGGTCAAGCACCAGCCCGGCTTCCCGCAGGACTTTCATATGCCGGGACATGCGCGACTGGCTCGTATCGAGTTGGTCCATCAGCTCACACACACAATGTTCGCCGCCATCCCAGACGATCTGGATCGCCTTGAGGCGGGTTGGCTCGGAGATGGCCATCAAAGTCTTTGAAAGGTCCATAATTCTTCTATATGTTATTATACGCATATGCGCTATGATGCATTTACAAATCACACTCGCCGGGTTGCTGTCAATCTTATTTTTGAAGGACACAGTCAAGCAGACCAGCGGTTGGTCCTGATGTCTGATGTGGGGACGTCATGCTATGCTGGCATCCACTCAAACGCCCTCAGTTTTACAAAAGGCTCAGTTATGCAGTTTCTGGTTTTTATCGGATCGGTACGGAACACCACTCCACCCGAGCCTGCCCGGCTTGGCGCGCGTGTTGCCGCTGCCTGCCGTCGTTTGCTCAGCGCAGGAGGGCATGGTGCGGAACTTATCGATCCCCTTGCTTTCGATTTGGGTGGTTCGTTCAAACCTCATTTTTCCTATGCGAAAGATCGTGCCCCAGAGGCGCTTAACCGTCTCGCCGATTCCATCAGATCGGCTGATGGATATGTCATGGTGAGCCCGGAATATAATCACTCCATGTCGCCTGCATTGGCGCATCTGCTGAACCATTTCGGCGCGTCGCTTTTTGCCTGGAAGCCTTCGGCCATCATCACCTATTCGGCAGGACAGTGGGGCGGAGCGAGGGCGGCCATGGGGATGCGCGGATTTCTCTCGGAGCTCGGTTGTCTGCCGGTTTCAGCCATGGTCCACATTCCCCGCGCTCAGGACGCGCTGGATGAGGAGGGGCAGTGGCAGAACGATTCCGAACGCTGGGACGATTATGCCGGCCGCACTCTGACGCAGCTTGAATGGTGGGCCGAGGCGGCGCGTCATCAGCGCGCGGACGGCGAGGTGGCCATAACGGGATCCTTCACCAAGGACCCGTCACAACGCAACGCACCCTGATGAGGCGTTAGCTGATTAATGCAAACGGTTTTCCGTTTGACTATGGCTTGCTGGCTCCATACCGCGATTTACTGCCGTTCGCCCAGGCGGGTGCCGCTCCATCAAGTCTGACCTGTACCTCAACACAAAAGTGGCATGACCTCCAGATCATGCCCCCCTGAAGGCCCTCCTTGCCTCCGAATTTTATACGCGGGAGACTTGGTCATTGCCCCAATAGTTCACGCAGTTTCGCCAGGCCGAAATGATAAGCCTGAGAGGCGTTGATCGTCGGCGGCATGATCAGAGCGTTGGGATCGACGACCACCTCAACGACCACAGGCCCGGTCTCGGCCAGTGCCTGCGACAGAGTGGCTTCCAACTCGTCCGGTTCGGTCACGCGGAACCCTGCTGCTCCGCACGCCTTTGCCAGCGCGACGAAATCCGGGTTCAGGATGTCGGTGCCCCAGTCGGGCAGGCCTTTGGCTTCTTGCTCCAGCGTGATGAAGCCGAGTTTGGCATTGTTCAGCACAATGATGACGATGGGCAGCTTGTAACGCACTGCCGTCACCAGATCGCCGGACAGCATCGCAAACGCTCCGTCGCCGACGATGGCGATGGCGCGATGATCGGGGTAAGCCAGTTGCGCACCGATTGCGCCTGGCAAGCCGATGGCCATGGTGGCGAGCCCCCCAGACAACGTGAAGCGCTGTCCCGGGCGTATATGAAGATGCCGTGCCGCCCAAGCCGTCGAGGTGCCTGTGTCGGCAATGAAGATGGCATTGTCTGGTGCAACTTTCGACAGCATTGAAACCAGGCGCGGCGGGCTGATCGGCGTGGCATCTGACGCCTCATCCTTGTCGCGCCGTTTGCGCCAGTCGGCCATGTGCGATTGAATGTCTTGCAGGAATATGTCTGACCGAGGCGTTTCTACGCCCTTCTTCAGAGTCTCAAGCGTCGGTCCGGCATGACCGACCAGCCCGATATCAACCGGATGGCGCCGGCCGATGCGGGTGGGTTCAATGTCGATCTGGATGATTTTGGCGGACTTGGGGTAGAAGTCGCGATAGGGAAAATCCGTGCCGACAAGGATCAGCAGGTCACAGCCATCCATCGCCTTGACCGCCGGCTTGCCGCCCAGAAGGCCGAGTCCACCGGCGCAAAGCGGATGATCATCATCGATGATTTCCTTGGCCTTCAGGCTGCGGATGACAGGGGCTTGGACGGCTTCGGCAAAGGTCAGTAATTCGTCGCGCGCATCCAGACAGCCGATGCCGGCGAGAATGGCGACACGTTCGGATTTGGCGATCAGGTCCAGAGCCGCGCCGCAGTCTGCCGCGACCGGTGATATGCGCCCCGCCATTGCCGCCTTGATAGGACGGTCGGGACTGAGCGACATCTTGCGTCCCGACACATCGGTCGGAATCGACACATGCGCGACTCCGCGATGCGCGATGGCCGCATGGCAGGCTTCAAGGAATACATCGGGAACCTGCGCCTCGGTAGTGATGGTCTGGCTGTAAACCGCGACATCGGCAAAAAGCCGCTCCAGCCGCACCTCCTGATGCGCCTCTGTGCCAAGAACTCCGGTCGCCACTTGCCCTGTGATGGCGATGACAGGCGCGTGGTCCATGCGGGCGTCATAAAGTCCGTTCAACAGATGAATCCCTCCAGGCCCCGAAGTACCCATGCAGGCCGCCAGCCTTCCCGTCAGCTTGGCCTGGACCGATGCGGCCAGCGCCCCGGTTTCCTCATGACGAACGCCGATGAAATCTATCTGGTCCTGCCGGCGCAACGCATCGGTGACATCATTGATCGCGTCACCGGGAATTCCAAAAATATGTTCCACCTCATGGGCGGCGAGCACTTCCAGCAAAATATCTGATACGGTCATGGATCCTCCGAAAAACTATTGCGGCAAAATGCAGGAAAGGGAGGCCTGTGGAAAATCACATGTCCGACACTGCTATGGTGACGAGCCAATGTAAAAGGGTTTCATGGAGGAAATCCAGGCGCGGTAAAGTCACCGCGCCGATTTTCCTGCCGGTTTCGAGGTCCAGCGGCCAAAGCGACCGGATTTGGCGCGGGATGCCGGGCAGGCGCATGAGGTGGTACGGGGCTTATCTTGGCGAAGTGGGGGGGAAGGGCGGTCTTGGTTAGTGAAACCGGTCTGTGGGGCTCAGAGTCTACCTTTGACCGCCTGCATCATTCCGGCTTCAGCGCCGTTCCAGTTTGCCGAATTCGCTGTCCAGCAGGGAGCGGATTTTTTTTGCGGCCCCGCGCAGGGCTGCGTTCACATTGGCGTCATTGTGGGTGACAGTCTGCGGCTGCATCCCCTCTGGCCGGGCCTCGACGGTGCAGCGAATATCGTCGGGCCCACCCTTGGCCCCGTTCACATCGGCCAGATGCACCTCGATCCGCGTCAGACGGTCCGTCAGATGACCCAACGCCGCCGTGACAAGCGTTTCGGCCACTTCGGCCAGCCTGTCATCGCCTTGAATATGGGCATCGGTATTCAGTTGGAACTGCATGTCGGTTCTCCTGTTTGACATCACCTAACATGAAAAACCATGAAGATGACTGATCCAGCGCAAATCCAGCTGCACGGTCAATAAAATGTTGCCCAATGATAGCGTGAGCGGAGATTTTATGCGACCGCTGAACCCACCCATGGCAATAGCACGGCATTTCTTGCGCAGGGTTTTGATCTGTAAGGCAGGTCGATCATTATCACGATTTGTTCATGCCGGTGGTTTCTTCAGTGTCACACCCTTACTTACAGGTCCAAGGGTGTGAATTCTCCCGCCAGAAGACGGCAAACCGGCGGCTTCCCACTCGAGGGGGCCACTCTTGCAAGCCTGTTCAGGAATAAATGATTGCCTGATAACCACCTCAAGCTGTCTGCAACACTTTTGCGCATCGCCGCGTTTGATTAGATAAAAGAGGAATTGAATATGACGGACAAATTGAAATCCGGAGACCGCCTTCCCGACATCACCGTACCACAGCTTGGTGGGGGTAAGGTGCGTCTCGGCGTACCGGTTGACGATCGCGACTGGCAGATGGTGGTGGTCTATCGCGGCGCGCATTGTCCGATCTGCAAGACCTACCTTGGAGCGCTCGAGAGTCTCGTGCCCGAATTCACCAAAGCAGGTGTCGGCATACTTGCCGTTTCCAGTGACCCCGAGGATCGCGCCCGAAGCTTTACCGGCGAAATAGGCGTGTCGTTTCCCGTTGGTTACGACATGACGGTGGATCAGATGCAGGCGCTCGGCCTTTATGTCTCGGAGCCACGGTCGGAGAAAGAGACAGACCGTCCCTTCGCCGAACCTGGCGTATTTGTGATCAATGCTGACGGGCTGCTTCAGGTTGTCGATATCTCGAACGCACCGTTCGCCCGGCCGGATCTCGCCAGCTTCGCCAAGGGACTGAAATTCATCCGTGATAATGACTATCCGATCCGTGGCCGCCTGGCGGGCTGAGATGCTGCTTCCGCCCGGGAGGAGCACCCAGGCGCGGCATTAATCTGATGCGATCCAGACCGGACCCGTCCAGATTGCCTCCCTTTCCTCGTGAAGAGAGGCTCCTTCTTTGTAAACAACAGGAAATACGACGATGAGACTCGACAACAAGATTTGCGTCATCACCGGAGGTGCCAGCGGTATCGGCCTTGAAATCGCAAAACGCTTCGCCGCTGCGGGCGGCAATGTGGTGGTCGCTGATATCAATATTGATGCGGCGAACGCGGCAGCAAAGTCGTTAGGCGACGGGCACATTGGCATAAATATGGACGTGACCGATCCGGATGGTGTGCAAACCGGCATCGACAAGGTGATCGATACCTATGGACGAGTGGATGTCCTTTTGTCCAACGCCGGTATCCAGATGGTCAAGCGGGTCGAGGAGTTCACTTTCGACGAATGGCGTAAGGTGGTTTCCATCCATCTTGACGGTGCGTTTCTGACGTCAAAAGCCGTCCTTCCGCACATGTACCGTCAGAAATCGGGAACCATCCTCTATATGGGCTCGGTCCATTCGCAAGAGGCATCTGCCCTAAAGGCGCCCTATGTGTCGGCCAAGCACGCCCTGATGGGTCTGGCCCGGACCATCGCCAAAGAAGGTGGTGAAAAAGGTGTGCGCACCAATGTGATTTGCCCCGGCTTCGTCAAGACGCCGCTGGTGGACAAGCAGATCCCCGAACAGGCCAAAGATCTCGGCATCTCCGAGGAGGAGGTCGTCAACACCGTCATGCTGGGAGAGACCGTGGACAAGGAATTTACCACCGTCGAGGACGTGGCGCACACCGCGCTATTCCTCGCGACATTCCCTAGTAACGCGCTGACCGGACAGAGTATCGTGGTCAGTCATGGCTGGCGGATGGATTAACACACACACACAAGGTAAATGCTCAGATGATAAAGGATGACATCCTGTCGCTCGCCGGCATGCCGCCGGGCAATCCCAGCTATCCGTTTGGTCCCTACCGCTTTGTCGACCGGCAATATTTCAACATCATCTATGAGACTGATCCGGAAGCGATCCGTGCCCTGTTGCCAGAGCCGCTGGAACCTGATGGGTCAAACACTGTGGTCTATGAATGGATCAACATGCCGGACAGTTCCGGCTTCGGTTCCTATCAGGAATCCGGCATCGTCATCCCTTGCACGCTGGATGGCAAACCGGTCAACTACACCGCGATGATGTTTCTAAACGACGAACCGCCGATCACCGCAGGGCGCGAGATATGGGGCTTTCCCAAACGCTGGGGCGAACCGTCCTTGCGTCTCGAGAAGGACACGCTCACCGGCACGCTCTCTTACGCCGGGCAGCGCGTGGCGATGGGCACCATGGTCTACAAGCACGAAAGCGCTTGCGATGATCCGGCCGATTGCGCCCGCCGTCTGGCCAAGACCACAGTAAACCTCAAGCTGATCCCCTGCGTGACCGGTCAGCCCCGGATCGCAGAGCTTGTCGCTTTCGAAATGACGGACATCACCGTCAAGGGGTTTTGGCGCGGGCGCGCACGGCTTCATCTTGTGCCTCATGTTAATGCTCCGGTGGCCGATCTTCCGGTGCGGCGGATCGTTGAAGGTCAGCATATCATCGCCGACCTGTCGCTGCCCTACGGGCGCATCGCCCACGACTATCTGGCCTAAGTGTCGCGCGGTCAGCGCATCCATATCCGCAAAGGCCAGTCTCATGGCACATAAAATCAAATCCAAACTTGTTAACCTGGCCCTCCAGGGCGGCGGCGCGCATGGCGCATTCACCTGGGGGGTTCTTGATCGAATTCTTGAAGACGGGCGGTTACAGATCGCCGGTGTCTCGGGCACCTCGGCCGGAGCGATGAACGCGGTTGCCTTGGCCGACGGATACACCCGCGATGGTCCCGAGGGGGCGCGCGCAGCGCTCGATCATTTCTGGCGTGCCATGAGCGAGGGTGCCAAAAACAGCCCGCTGAAGCGCATGCCCTATGACATGCTGACCGGCAATTGGGGGCTGGAGAACAACCCCTTCTACCACGCCCTGGATGCGCTTTCGCGGGTGGCTTCCCCCTATCAGCTCAATCCGATGAATATCAATCCGCTGCGGGATCTCGTCGAGGAAAGCATCGATTTCAACATGGTGAGAAATTGCACCGCTTTCAAACTCTTCATCTCTGCCACCAACGTCGAGAGCGGCAAGGTCAAGGTTTTCCGTCGCGCAGAACTGACGGCCGACATGGTTATGGCATCGGCTTGCCTGCCGCATCTCTATCAGGCGGTTGAGATCGACGGAGTGCCTTATTGGGATGGCGGCTATATGGGTAACCCGTCCCTGTTCCCGTTTTACGGTCAAACCGGAACTGACGATATCATCGTGATCCAAGTCAACCCGATAGAGCGCAAAGGCGCCCCCAAGACGCCGCAGAACATCCAGAACAGGATGAATGAGATCAGCTTCAATAGCAGCCTGTTGAAGGAGTTACGCGGCATCGACTTCGTTGACAGGCTAATCCGCGAGGGCAAGCTGTCAACCGACGACTACCGTCAGGTGAGGGTGCATGTCGTTGAGAACCAGGCCGAGCTGAAACCACTGGGCGCTTCGTCGAAAATGAACACGGAATGGGCGTTTCTGACCAAGCTGCGTGACTTGGGCCGTGAAACGGTCACGACGTGGCTTGAGGATAACTTCGCTGCAGTTGGAGAGCGGTCAACGGTTGATCTGCGCGTGATGTTCGAGGGACTCGGCGGTCAGCACCAAGGATAACAAGAATGGACGCCAAAGTGGTTTGTTCTTGAAGATTGGCAGAGTTCTGCAATTTTCCGCAGTTTTGCGGGAAAGTGTCTCCTTGGCTTCAATTCAAGGCGGATAAATTCCGATGAAGCCTTGAAGTGGCGGAATGGATGTCTCATACGCAAGATCCCGTCATTCCAAACTTCCGGATCAAGTCATTATGCTTCTGACAGAGCCGCGGACGCCTGCGTCCATCGTGAGACCTTTTTGCGGTGCAAAAAACCCGATATGGGCATTGTTAAATCAAACAGTGTTATGCTAAAAAACATCTAGAATGATTTTTAATACATCACTTTGATTCTTGAGGAATCGGGCACGATGATCAGTGGACCACAGATCAGGGCGGCGCGGGCGCTTCTTGGGATCGACCAGAAGAACCTGGCACAGATGGCAGGGCTTTCGGTGCCTACCATCCAGCGGATGGAGGCAAGCGACAGCACTGTCGGAGGCATGGTCGACAGCCTGACACGGGTTGTCGCTGCGATCGAGAGCGCCGGATTGGAACTGATTGCCGACGGGACGGCAAGTGGCGGCGGCGGCCGGGGTGTTCGTCTCAAGAGAAGCCAGGCCGATATGCCTGATGATATCCCCGCAAACGCCCATCGAGCTTCGGAATGATCGAAATAGCTGCCGGTCTTGCACTTTGCCTTCTGGCGCTGTCCCTTGCTGCGGCAGTTGTGCGTGGCCTGTCCACGGCCTCGGCATTTGTCTATGGGGCCAGCGCATTGTTGTGCCTGGTTTTGGCGATCGTGGGTATATGGATGCTGGTGACGCAGGCTGCTGAAGCCGAAATGCGGATTCCGGTCGGTTTGCCATGGCTGGGCGCGCATCTGCGCCTTGATGCGCTTTCGGCGGTGTTCCTGACGCTGCTTGGCGTCGGTGGAGCGGCGGCCAGTATTTATGCTATTGGCTATGGGCAGCACGAGCACGAGCCGCACCGGGTGCTGCCCTTCTATCCCGGTTTTCTGGGCGCCATGACGCTGGTCTTGCTGGCCGCGGATGCCTTCACCTTCCTTCTGTCTTGGGAGATCATGTCGCTTCTGTCCTGGGCTCTGGTACTGACAAATCACCGAGCCGATGAGACGCGTAGCGCGGGTTATCTCTATCTTGTCATGGCGGGCTTCGGAACCATGGTTCTGCTTCTGGCCTTCGGTCTGATGGCAGGCGCAGAGGGCGGCTATGACTTTGCCGCGATGCGCGAGGTAGAGCGCAGCCCGCTGCTGGCGGCATTGGTATTGGCGCTGATGATGGTGGGCGCAGGATCAAAGGCCGGGCTTTTGCCGTTGCATGTCTGGCTGCCCGCCGCTCATCCTGCCGCGCCCAGCCATGTCTCGGCGCTGATGAGCGGGGTTATGACCAAGGTCGCACTTTACGGATTCATCAGGGTGGTATTTGACCTGCTTGGACCAGTGGAGTGGTGGATGAGTGTGCCGGTGATAGTGACCGGCGCAATGACGGCGGTGATGGGCATCCTCTTTGCCAATGTCGATAGCGACAGCAAGCGGGTGCTGGCCTATTCAACGATTGAGAATATTGGCGTCATTTTTGTAGCTCTCGGACTGGCGCTGGCCTTCCGGTCGAATGGTATGGAGGCGCTGGCAGCACTGGCGCTGATGGCCGGGCTGATCCATGCGATGAACCACATGCTGTTCAAAAGCCTCTTATTCATGGCCGCGGGTGCGGTGCTGAATGCCACCGGGAGGCGTGATCTTGACGGGCTGGGTGGACTGATCCACCGGATGCCAAAGACCGCGGTTCTGGCGCTGATAGGGGTTACGGCAATCGCTGCGCTGCCTCCTTTGAACGGTTTTGTTTCGGAATGGTTGCTGTTTCAGGCAGTGCTGCAAAGTCCGAAGCTGTCGCAACCGGGCCTGCAATTTCTGGTGCCTGCCGCGGGCGGGCTGCTAGCACTGGCGGCTGCACTGGCTGCGGCCTGTTTTGTGCGCTTTTATGGCGTCATCTTTCTGGGCCGACCGCGCACCGATGCGGCACGCGAGGCGGTCGAGACCGACCGCTGGTCGCTGACGGCAATGGGCGGACTTGCAGGGTTGTGTATCATGGCAGGCGTTTTGCCGGGGGGTCTGATCGACCTTGTGGCACCGGCCACCGAAATGTTGCTGGCGGCCCGGCTGCCAGCACAGGCAAATAACGACTGGTTCACGTTGGTGCCCGTAGCCGAGGTGCGCAGCAGTTATAGCGGCTTCTTGGTGTTGCTGTTCATCGCCATATCGGGCGGTGCCAGTGCTTGGCTGGTACATCGTTTTGCCTCGCGCAAACTGCGCCGTGCCCCGGCCTGGGACTGCGGGTTCCCCAATGCCGATCCGGTTACGCAATATGGGGCGGGCAGCTTCGCGCAACCAATCAGGCGGGTCATGGCCCTGATGTTGGACGCGAATGAGACCGTGGTGATGCCGCCGCCTGGAGACATGACACCTGCGCGGCATACGATCCGCACGAAAGACCTTGCGTGGAGCCGTATCTATGTGCCGTTGATTGCGGCGATCAACACCGCGGCAACGCGGCTCAACGCGCTGCAATTTCTCACGATACGGCGCTATCTGAGCCTGGTGTTCGGGGCGCTGATCCTGTTGCTAACAGGGCTGGCGATATGGAACTGATCAGCAACTTGATCCTGCAAGGGGTGCAGATGATCCTGGTATTGGCGCTGGCACCCGGTCTGACGGGGCTGGTGCGCAAGGTCAAGGCACGGTTGATGCGCAAGCAGGGCGCACCGGTGCTGCAGCCCTATCGCGATCTTGCGCGGCTGATGCGCAAGGAGGTGGTGCTGGCAACCAACGCCTCGTGGCTGTTCAGGACATCACCTTACATGATCTTTGCCGCCACCTGGGTCGCCGCCGCGCTGGTGCCGACTTTTGCCACCGGGTTGCAATTCAGCTGGACGTCGGATCTGATCGCGCTGGTGGCGCTTCTGGGCAGTGCCCGCTTCTTCCTCGCGCTCGCCGGTATGGACGCCGGTACCAGCTTTGGCGGTATCGGGTCGTCACGCGAGATGATGATCGGCACGCTTGCCGAGCCCGCAATGCTTCTGGTGGTATTTACCGTCGCGCTGGTCGCAGGATCGACGCAATTGTCAAATGTCGTCGTATACATGGCCTCGGGGGAAGTCGGCATCCGTGTGTCGATGGGCATGGCGCTGATCGCGTTGATCATCGTCGCCGTCGCCGAAAATGCCCGTATCCCGGTGGATAATCCCGGGACGCATCTTGAAGTCACGATGGTGCACGAAGCGATGGTGCTGGAGTATTCCGGCCGTCATCTTGCAATGATCGAGCTAGCGGCATCGCTAAAGCTCCTGCTCTACATGTCGCTGATCGGCTGCATATTTCTGCCCTGGAGCATCGCCCCGGCCAGCGCCGGACCCAGCGCCATGCTATTCGGGTTTGCGTCATTCTTTGCCAAGCTCGTAGCCGGTGGCGTGCTGTTGGCCGTGTTCGAAATATCGACCGCCAAGATGCGGGTCTTCCGGGTTCCGGATTTCCTGGGTGTGGCACTGATGCTGGGGCTGCTCGGAACCCTTCTGCTCTTTGTCTCAAGGAGCTTGTGACAATGCAGGGCTACGCCTTCGATATCGCGCATATGCTGGCTGGCAGCCTGGTGCTTGTCAGCTTCATGATGATCTACCAGGACCGGATCTATGCGCTATTGAACACCTTTGCGCTGCAGGCGGCGTTGCTGGCGCTGGCGGTGGCGTGGCAAGCGTATACCCAGAATGCACCCCACCTGTATGCCACAGCCGCGATCGCGCTGATCTTCAAGGCAATGATCGTGCCCTGGGCGCTGCACCGGGTGGTGGCACGGATGGGCATTCAGCGCACCGTGGAAACCGTCACCGGCGTGGTGCCGACAATGCTGGCGGGGATGGGGCTGGTGGCACTGTCGATCCTTTTGATGCTGCAGCTGACAGAGGCAGCCGAGAACGCGTTGGCGCGCGAGGACCTGGCTTTTGCTTTGTCGGTGATCCTGCTGGGGCTGTTGATGATGGTGACACGGCGCAATGCGGTTACACAGGTGGTGGGCTTCATGTCACTGGAAAACGGCCTGATCCTAGCCGCTGCTGGCGCTCAGGGCATGCCCTTGGTGGTGGAAATCAGCGTCGCATTTTCGGTGTTGATTGCGATGATTGTGATCGGGGTGTTCCTGTTCCGCATCCGCGAGCGGTTTGATTCGGTCGATATCGAGCAACTGGATGCGTTCCGGGGGGAAAAACGATGACCGGCTCGGATGCCCTAAATGCCGTTCTGGCTCTGCCGGTCGGCGCGGCGGTGCTGCTGGCACTGTTGCCGGGCTATCGGGTGAGTTCGTGGATCAACGTCGCCACGTCCTTCCTGACCCTTCTTGCCGCTGCCTCGCTGCTGGTGCTGGACCGGCCGGTGCCCGGCAACTACCTGCAGGTAGATGACCTCAATATTGTCTTCATCGTACTCAACACCTTTGTCGGGTTCACCGCTGCCTTTTTCTCGGCAAGCTATATCGGCCACGAGCTTGAGACCGGGCGGCTGACGCCCGCCAACCTGCGCTTCTACCATGCCATGTATCAGATCATGATGTTCGGTATGAATCTCGCGCTGGTCAGCAACAATATCGGGCTGATGTGGGTGGCGGTCGAGTTGGCGACGCTTTCGACGGTGCTTATGGTCGGGCTTTACCGCACCCCCGAGGCGTTGGAAGCGGCATGGAAATATTTCATCCTCGGTTCAGTTGGAATCGCGCTGGCGCTCTTCGGGACGATCCTCGTCTATCTTGCCGCGCAGCCAGTGCTGGGCGAGGGCACACCTGCTATGGTCTGGACCAATTTGATCGAGGCGGCACCGCAGTTCGACCCGGCGTTGCTGAACGTGGCCTTCGTATTTCTTCTTGTGGGCTATGGTACAAAGGTGGGGCTGGTGCCCTTCCACGCCTGGCTGCCCGATGCTCATGCCGAAGGACCAACTCCCATTTCGGCGGTGTTGTCGGGACTTTTGCTGAACGTGGCGCTTTATGCGGTGCTGCGTTTCAAGCTGTTGATGACGGCCAATGCCGAGGCGGTAGCACCAGGACCGCTGATGATCGGACTTGGCCTATTATCACTCGTCTTCGCCGCTTTCATGCTTTACCGGCGGCGCGACATAAAACGGCTATTCGCCTATTCCTCTATCGAGCATATGGGGATTATCGTCTTCGCCTTCGGCATCGGCGGGCCGCTGGCCAATTTCGCCGGACTGTTGCACATGGTCATGCACAGCCTGACCAAATCAGCGATCTTCTTTGCGGTCGGCAATGTCGCGCAAATAAAAGGCACACAGCAACTGTCCGAGATTCGAGGGCTCACACAAAGCCACCCGATGCTGGGCTGGGGGCTGGTGCTAGCGGTACTGTCCATCGCCGGGATGCCACCCTCAGGCGTGTTTATGAGCGAGTTCCTGATCGTTACCACCAGTTTCGCGCGGGCACCGGTTCTGGCGCTGATCCTGGTTTTTGGTCTGCTGCTGGCTTTCGGCGCACTTTTGCTGCGGCTGACCGGTGTGGCCTTCGGTAAACCCACCGGCGAAAATCACCCGATGACCGGCTCACTGCTGCCGCTGTGGCTGCACCTGGCGCTGATCTACCTGATCGGCTTGCACATGCCGCAAGCGATGGTGGCCTGGTTCCAGACCGTCGCGGCGATCCTGGGATGAGGTGCGCATGACCCAATTGCCCGATCTTGCATGGACAAGCCCGCGCGATTTCCGCGTAGGGCCATTTGCCGTCACACCTGTCCTTACAACAGAATGGACCGCTCTGGCGTATGCGCTTGCCGCTGGAAAATTCACGCTGATGAGCCTCTGGGCCGAGGATGGCGCGGCCTGTATGGCTTTGCACGATTACGCGGCGCACCGCGTTGCGGTGGCGCGTCTGGAGGGCCTGACGGACGGCTTCCCCTCGGTCGGTGTTCATCACGCTGCGGCACAAAGGCTGGAACGCGCTGCGGCTGATCTTTTCGGCCTTGTCCCGCAGGGCGCAGAAGACGCCCGCCCCTGGCTCGATCACGGCCGATGGGAAATCGCGTATCCCCTGGGTGCCGCCGCACCGCACCCCGGCCACCCGCCATACGCCTTCCTGCCTGTAGAAGGTGAGAGCCTGCACCAGGTGCCTGTCGGCCCCGTCCATGCCGGAATCATTGAGCCCGGACATTTCCGATTCACCGCGCAGGGCGAGACAGTCGTGCGGCTGGAAGAGCGTTTCGGGTACACCCACAAAGGGATTGACCGGTTGATGCAGGGGGCGTCGTTGGCGCGCGGTGCCGAACTGGCCGGGCGCACCTCCGGCGACAGCACGGTCGCTTATGCCTGGGCCTTCGCTCAGGCCGCCGAGGCAGCGCTGGAGGCAGACGTGCCAGTGCGCGCCTTCGCATTGCGGGGGATCATGGCCGAGCTTGAGCGCCTGGCCAATCATCTCGGTGATATCGGCGGGATCTGCAATGATGCTGCCTTCGCGATGATGCTGGCTCAGACCAGCGTCCTGCGTGAGAAAGTCATGCGCGCTGCCTTTGCCACCTTCGGGCATCGCTTCATGCGCGACCAGATCGTGCCGGGCGGGGTCGCGGCGGATATTGATTCCAAAGGCGTTGCTGTGCTGCGGGCGCTGATCAAGGAAGTTCAAAACCGATTTCCGCCGCTGGTTGAGCTATATGACAATACCGCTTCACTCATGGACAGGACTGTGGCCACCGGCTTTGCCGGGCCGGATCTGGTCCGGCGCTTCGGGGCGGGTGGTTTTACTGGCCGCGCTTCGGGCCGCGATTTCGACACCCGCCGCGATCTGCGCTATGCGCCTTATCACACGCTTAAACTCGACGTGCCCGGGCGCGAGGATGGAGACGTCAACGCGCGCGTATGGATCCGCATTCGGGAGGTCGAGCAGAGCTGTTTGCTCATCACCCAGATGCTGGATACGCTGCCTCATGGCCCGGTTCGCACCGATGTCGAAGGGGTCCATGAACCGCGCGAAGGGCTGGGGGTTGTCGAAGGATTTCGCGGCGACATCCTCATATGGCTCTCGCTCGACGCCTCGAGGAGGATCCGCCGTTGTCACATGCGCGACCCTTCCTGGTTCCAGTGGCCCCTCCTCGAGGCGGCGATCGAGAACAACATCATCGCGGATTTCCCGCTCTGTAATAAATCCTTCAATTGCTCGTATTCCGGGCAGGATCTGTGAGGGGGCGCCATGCGGCATTTTCTTCTTGACGGCCTGATGCAGCGCCCGTTGACCGAGGACGTCCCGGCGTCCCAGGTAAGCGCCGAATTGGTGGCGGCGCTTGAGCGCGGCGCACGTGAACGGCTTGGCCGCAGCCTCGCCATCCGGATGGTTGATGCCGGGTCCTGCAATGGTTGTGAGCTGGAGATACAGGCGCTTGGCAACCCGTATTACGATCTCGATCGTCTGGGGCTGCATTTCGTCGCCTCGCCGCGCCATGCCGATGTGCTTATGGTCACGGGGCCAGTGACGCGCAACATGGCCGAGGCGCTGCGCCGCACGTACGATGCCATGCCGTCACCGAAATGGGTGGTGGCCATCGGCGATTGTGCCAGGGAAGGCGGCTGTTTTGCCGGCAGCTATGCCATCATTGGCGGGGCAGAGGCAGTGGTGCCGGTCGATTTGCATATACCAGGGTGCCCGCCACCGCCACTGGAAATCCTGAAAGGTCTGCTGGCGCTGTTGCAGTCGGTGCAGACCGGGAAGAAGGCTGTTTGAAGGGGATGGGAGGCGTCGTCAGACGAAGGTGAAGCAGCCTCGACTGACCAAGGCCACCAGATTTGTGCAAGGGTTCGTTATCCGAATGGGACAAAAGAAAAAGGTCCCCATCAGGAGCCTCATCTCGGGTTCGAGACTGGATGCTGGCGGAGAGGAAGGGATTCGAACCCTCGAAACGGTCTCCCGTTTACTCCCTTAGCAGGGGAGCG
>PFFX01000002.1:0-755 GCA_002783385.1 Rhodobacterales bacterium CG15_BIG_FIL_POST_REV_8_21_14_020_59_13
AGGATATAGCGCTGGGCCGGGTAATTGCCCTTGGTTTCCTTGAGCAGCATCGGATTGGCGGCCCCGAAGGTCTGCATGCCGGCGGGCGTATAGACCGCTCCGCCCGGCATTTTGAATTTGTCCTGGTCCCAGGGCTGTTTCGCGCCCATCGGATCGGCTTTCACCAGCTCCTTGGCCTTGGCGACGATCTCTGACAGCGGCGCAATCTCGTGGACGACGCCCTGGTCCTTGGCCTTGTCGGCATCCAGTTGCTTGCCCTGCAGCATGATTGGCGCGGCATTCATCACCCCCATCAGGCGCGGCAGGCGCTGTGTGCCGCCACCGCCCGGCAAGACGCCGACGAGAGCTTCCGGCAGGCCCAGCTTGGCACCGGTATCATTTGCCATAACGCGATAGTGACAGGCCAAAGTGACTTCAAAACCGCCACCCAGAGCCAGGCCATTGATCGCCGCGGCAATCGGCTTGCCGCAGGTTTCCAGCTGGCGAAGCTGCGCATTCAGGCGGAAGGCCATGTCGAAGAGTTTCTGCCTGGCTTCGTCTTCGGACAGGCCCGACAGGTCCATCATGCCGCTGCCCAGCTCGGTGAGATCCGCCCCGGCACAGAAAGCTTTCTTGCCGGAGGTGATGACCGCGCCCTTGATGGCATCATCGGAGGAGATTTTCTCCACCAGCGCGCCCAGTTCGGCCATGACGCCGGCGGACAGGACATTCATCGAGACATTCGGGCTGTCGAATGTGATCAGCGCAATGCCGTC